>DATFRN010000356.1:0-5821 GCA_035263165.1 Acidimicrobiales bacterium
GGAGACCCTCGACGCCGCGGTCCGCAGCCTGCGCCCCCTGGCCATCACGTCGGTGGCGGGGTTCTTCGACGCCGCACTGAGCGCCGAGGCCGAGGCGGCCGCAGAGGACGTCCTAGCCCGCACCCGCCGCCGCGACCGGCCCGCGGGCTAGCAGGCCCGCAACCCCAGGGGCGGCGAGGCCGGGGGACGGTGCGCGCCTCGCCGTCGTCAAGAACGACGCCACTCGGCCCACAACCTCGCCGCCGTGTCTGCACCGCCGAGAACTGAACCTGCGACCCGAGCCCGACCAAGACGCCGGGCACGGTGCGGGCCACGCCTCGCCCAGCACGACGCCCCTCGGCCCACAACCTCACCGCCGTGTCTGCACCGCCGAGCACTGAACCTGCGACCCGAGCCCCGACCAAGACGCCGGGGCACGGTGCGGGCCACGCCTCGCCCAGCACGACGCCGCTCCGCCACAACCTCACCGCCGGGCTGCACCGCCGAGCGCTGAACCTGCGACCCGAGCCCCGACCAAGACGCCGGGGCACGGTGCGGGCCACGCCTCGCCCAAGCACCACGCCACTCGGCCCACAACCTCGCCGCCGTGTCTGCACCGCCGAGGCGCAGCCGAGAGCGGAACGCCGGAGCGCAGCGGAGGCGCCGGGGGGCCGCAGGTCGCGACCAGCTCAGAGCGCCAGCCACCCAGAGCCGGCCGGCACCACGCCGCCCGGCACAACCTCGCCGCCGGGCTGCACCGCGGAGAACTGAACCTGCGACCCGAGCCCCGACCAAGACGCCGGGGCATGGTGCGGGCCACGCCTCGCCCAAGCACCACGCCACTCGGCCCACAGCCTCACCGCCGGGGCTGCACCGCCGAGGCGCAGCCGAGAGCGGAACGCCGGAGCGCAGCGGAGGCGCCAGGGGGCCGCAGGTCGCGACCAGCCCAGAGCGCCAGCCACCCAGAGCCGGCCGGCACCACGCCGCCCGGCCCACAACCGCACCGCCGAGGCGCAGCCGAGAGCGGAACACCGGAGCGCAGCGGAGGCGCCGGGGGGCCGCAGGTCGCGACCAGCCCAGAGCGCTAGCTGGGCGACCCGGCGGCCGCGTCGCGGGCGTCGAGCGCCGCGACGGCGGCGTCGAGCATGCGGGCGCTGCAGCCCGCCATGGCCGCCGGCGGGACCGCCTCCTCGACGATGTGGGCGGCGAGGGCCCGGAACGCCTCGGCCGCCGGGCCGTCGCCCAGCGCCACCGGGGTGCCCTCGTCGCCGCCGGCCGAGACCGACGGCTCGAGCGGCACCGTGCCGAGCAGGGGCACGCCGGCGTCGTGGGCCAGCTCGGCCCCGCCGCCCTCGCCGAACAGCGCGTACGTCTCGCCGTGCTCGCAGTGGAAGGCGCTCATGTTCTCGACGACCCCGGCCACCCGCAGGTAGCTCTTGCGGGCCATGCCCACCGCCCGCACGGCCACCTTCTGGGCCGCCCGGGCCGGCGTGGTCACGACGATCACCTCGGCCCGCGGCACCAGCTTGGCCACGCCCATCTGGATGTCGCCGGTGCCCGGGGGCATGTCGACCAGCAGGTAGTCGAGGTCGTCGCCCCACCGCACGTCCTGGAGGAAGTGCTGCACGCCCCGGTTGAGCATGAGGCCCCGCCACATCAGGGCGGTCTCCTCGGCGTCGACCAGCAGGCCCATCGACACCACCCGGAGGACGCCGTCGCCCACCTTGCGCTCGATCGGCACCATCTGGTTGCGGCCGTCGTGGGTCACGCCCGACAGCCGGCCCTCGAGGCCGAGCATGCGGGGCACGGAGAAGCCCCAGATGTCGGCGTCGAGCACGCCCACGGTGAGCCCCGTGGCCGCCAGCGCCGCGGCCAGGTTGACCGTGACCGACGACTTGCCCACGCCGCCCTTGCCCGAGGCGATGAGGATGACCTTGGCGGCCAGCGGCACCGAGGTGTCCTCGGGGCGCTGGGCCACGTTCCAGCGGGCCTTGGACATGGCCGACGCCCGCTGCTCGGCCGTCATCTCGGTCCAGTGCAGCCGCACGTCGCCCACGCCCGGCAGCGACGCCACCCGCGCCTTGATGTCGTGCTGCAGCTGGGCCCGCAGCGGGCAGCCGGCGGTGGTGAGGGCGATGGTGAGGTCGACCGACCCGTCGGGCTGCACCTCGGCGGACCGGGCCATGCCCAGGTCGACGACGTCGCTGCCCAGCTCGGGGTCGATGACCCCGCGCAGGACGGCCATCACGTCCTCGGCGGTGGGAAGCTCGGCGGGGGCCACGGGTGAGATTCTACCGGCCCAGCCCGGTGAAACCCGGGTGACCAGCGGTACACTCCGGTGCGTGACCGAGGCCGACGTGCCCCGCCTGGACACCCCCCGGCTGGCGGTGCTCAAGGCGTTGGGTGACAACACCCGCTACGCCATCTACCTGGAGCTGGCCCGGTCACCGCGCCCCCTGGCCACGGCCGAGATCGCCGAGACGCTCGACCTCCATCCCAACACCGTGCGCCCCCACCTGGAGCGCATGCGCGACGTCGGGCTGCTCGCCATCGAGACCGAGCCCCGCGGCACCGTCGGTCGGCCCCAGCACCGCTACTCGCTCGCCGCCGACGCCCCCGGCCTGGGCCTCGAGCCGGCCACGTTCCCCGTGCTGGCCCGCATGCTGCTGCGGGTGGCGGCCGCCGGCGGGCTCGGCGCCGAGGAGGCGATCGAGGCCGGCCGCGAGCAGGGCGAGGCCGACGCCGCCCCGCTGGCCGCGGTCGTGCGGGCGGCGAACGACGGGGGCGACGACGCCGCCCTGTGCCTGGAGGGCCTGGTCGCCCGGCTGGACGCCCTCGGGTTCGACCCGGCGGTGGCGTCCGACGACGACGGCTCGGCCACCGTCGGCTTCGCCAACTGCCCCTTCCGCGACCTGGCCGAGGCCAACCCCGAACTGGTGTGCGGCCTGCACCGCGGGCTGGTGGCCGGCTTCGTCGAGGCGGTGGGGGGCGTGTCGGTCGAGACGTTCTTCCCGCTCACGGCCCGGACGCCCTGCCGGGTGGACCTGGCGCTGTCGTCGTCGTGAGCACCTGCCCGTTATCCTGGTCACCGTGATCGCGCTCACCGACACCGCATCCGACAAGGTCCGCACGCTGATGGAGCAGGAAGGCGTCGAGGACCTGGCGCTGCGCGTGGCCGTGCGCCCGGGCGGCTGCTCCGGCTTCAGCTACGAGATGTTCTTCGACACCGACGTGGCCGACGACGACCAGACCGCCGACTTCTCGGGCGTGAAGGTCGTGGTCGACCCCTCCAGCGCCATGCTGCTCGAGGGCGCCACGCTCGACTACAAGGACGGCCTGCAGGGCGCCGGCTTCGCCATCGACAACCCGAACGCCCAGCGCACCTGCGGCTGCGGCCAGAGCTTCAGCTAGCCCGCCGCAGAGCGGTGCGGGCTCGGTAGCTGGGGGAAGTCCGACCGGGTGGCTGGTCCGGGACGGCGTGAGAGGCGGCGCGCGGCGCGCGGCTCCGATCGCCCGGCGCCGCCCCCCGCCCGACCCGACCCGCGCCCGCCGCCGTACTACGGCTGGCAGCGTGAGGGGGCCTACAGCCCGCCGCCCAGCGACGGCCGCGACCGCCTGGCCCGCCCCATCGGCCAGGCCCCGCCCCGTCCCCGGTCCGCGCCCACCCACTACGCCCCCCGCCACGACCGCCGCCGCCTGGTCGCGCTGATCGTCGCCGCCCTGCTGGTGGCGGGCGCGGCGTTCGGCGCCAACGCCCTCCTGGGCCGCAACGGCGGCCGCCAGGACGAGGCGGCACCGCCCCTGACGGCCCCCGGGGCCACCACGACATCCGACCCCAGCGCCACGACCACCACGGCCCCGTCCGAGTCGGCGTCGTCGGGGTTCAAGCTCAAGGGCCTGCTGACGTTCCGGGGGAGCGCCACCCGCAGCTACTACGGCGAGGGGCCGGTCCCGAAGAGCCCGAAGGTGCTGTGGAGCTACCCCGGGAGCTCGGGCGGGATGTGCTCGCCGTCGACGGTCGGCGACCAGACCAAGGTGTGGTGCGGCAGCGGCTGGACCGGTGAGCCCGCCGTCTTCGAGCGGGGCGGCCGCACGTGGGTCGTGTTCGGCGCCTACGACCGGGCCATCCACTTCGTCGACTACGACACCGGCGAGGACATCCTCCCGCCCTTCCCCACCGGCGACATCATCAAGGGCTCGGTCAGCATCGACGGCGAGGGGATGCCGCTGGTCTACTCGGGCAGCCGGGACAACAAGGTCCACGTCATCGCCATCGACCGGCCCCAGGCCACCCAGCTGTGGACCCTCGACGCCCATGCGGTGTCGCCCACGATGTGGAACGACGACTGGGACGGCTCGCCGCTGGTGCTCGGCGACTACATGTACGAGGGCGGCGAGAACTCCCAGTTCCACATCGTCAAGCTCAACCGCAGCACGGACGCGGCCGGCAAGGTCCAGGTCGACCCCAAGCTGGTGTTCCACGCCCCCGGCTGGGACGACGAGCTGCTCTCGGCGCTCAACACCCGCAAGAACGACGTGTCGATCGAGAACTCGGTCGCCTACCGCAACGGCATCGTCTACTTCGCCAACTCGGGCGGGCTGGTCCAGGGCTGGGACGTGTCCAAGCTGGCCGACGGCGGCACGCCGACCCGGGTGTTCCGCTTCTGGACCGGCGACGACACCGACGCCTCGGTGGTCATCGACCGGGACGGCTTCCTCTACGTGGGCGTCGAGAACGAGCGGGGCAACGCCCGCGCCGCCGAGGTCGGGCAGCTCATCAAGCTCGACCCCCGCAAGCCCGAGGACCCGCTGGTGTGGTCGGTCAAGGACCCCGGCGGCTTCTGGACCACGCCCGCTCTGTACAAGGACCTGGTCATCGCGGCCGCCGACGGGGGGACGGTGTACGCCGTCGACCGCCAGACCGGCGACGTGCGCTGGACGTTCAAGCTGTCCCCGCCCACCTGGCAGTCGGCGGTGATCGTCGACGACAAGCTCATCCAGGGCGACTGCCTCGGCAACCTCAACGCCTACGACGTGTCCGACACGTCCAAGGCGCCGCCCAGGCTGTGGTCGGTGAAGCTGGAGGGCTGCATCGAGTCGACGCCGGCGGTCTGGCACGGCCGGATCTTCGTCGGCGCCCGGGGCGGCCGCTTCTATGCGGTGGGGGACGGCTAGCCCCCCTATCCTCGACGGGTGACCGACACGCTCGACCTGGTCGTCGACGGCCGCCCCGTCTCGGTGCCCGACGACGGCGCCAGCCTGCTGGCGGTGCTGCGCGACCGGCTGGGGGCGACCTCGGTCAAGGACGGGTGTAGCCCCCAGGGCCAGTGCGGCTGCTGCACGGTGCTGGTCGACGGCCAGCCCCGGGTGGCGTGCGTGACCCCCGCCCGCCGGGTGCGGGGCCGGGCCGTGACCACGCTCGACGGGCTCGACCCGGCCGAGCGGGCGGCCTGGGGCGAGGCGTTCTGCGCCACCGGGGCGAGCCAGTGCGGATTCTGCACGCCCGGGATCGTGGTCCGGCTGGCCGGCCTGGCCGCCCGGGGCACGGCGGCCGACGACCACGGCGCCGTCGAGCAGGCCCTGCTGGCCCATCTGTGCCGCTGCACGGGGTGGCGGACGATCCTCGACGCCTGGACCGCCCGGGTGGGCGGCGCTCCGCCGCCGGCCGGGCGGGACCTGGAGGCCGCCGGGCGGCGGGCCACGATCGAGGGCCGCTCGCCCCAGCGGGTGGCGCCCGAGGTGGCGCTGGGCCATGGCGGCTTCGCCGACGACACCGCGCCTCCCGGCGCACTGGTGGCCGTGCCCGACGGCGCCGGCGGCTGGGCCGTGGGCGAGACGGTGG
>DATFRN010000357.1:0-10078 GCA_035263165.1 Acidimicrobiales bacterium
CGCCCCGGGCCAACTGGAAGGGCACCTACGGCGACGAGTTCGACGGCCGGGTGACCACCTGCACCGGCGACGCCTCCCGGCTGCTGGCGTCGATGCGGGAGGCGGCCCGCCAGCTCGACGAGATGTCCCGGCTGGCCCGCGAGGAGCAGGACCGCCGGGAAGCCGCCCGCGAGTGGGTGAAGAACGACGACGACGGTGGCTTCCTCGACGGCGTGCACGACTTCGTGTTCGGCGAGGACGACGTGCCGCCCCCGCCACCCCCGGTGGCGCCGCCGACCATCGGCATCGAGGCCCCGGCCCCGGGCTCGCGGGGCGGCTGACGTGGGCACCAGCTCCGCCGTCCCCGGCGACCTCGACGCCTGGGCGGGCGCCAGCCGCCAGCTCGACGACCCGCTCACCACCCGCAAGTCGACCCTCGACCGCCTGCACGGCGAGTTCACCGGCTCGCTCGGGTGGGGCAGCTTCGACGCCTCGTCTCTGCTGGCCGGGTTCGGGTCCTGGCTGGGGTGGAACGAGACCGACGCCCGCTGGGTCGAGACCATCGCCCGGGCCTTCCGCGACGCCGGCACCCACACGCTGCCCGACGCCACCCTCGACGCCGCCATCAAGGCCGCCCACCTCGACACGCCCCGGGTCTCGGTCACCTACGACGAGCCGGTGGCGCTGGGCGAGCCGCCCACCAGCGGCTACACCAACGACCCGGTCAACACCGCCACCGGCAACTTCGTCGAGGTCGAGACCGACCTGGCGGCCAACGGGCTGGTGCGGCTGGTCAGGCTCGTGCGCACCTACAACAGCCGGTCCGGCCGGGTCGGGCCGTTCGGCCCGGGCTGGGCGTCGTGGGCCTCGGCCCGGCTGCGGGCCGAGGCGGACGGGGCGCACTGGGAGAGCCCGGACGGTCAGCGGGTCGTGGTCCCCCGGGCCGCAGCGCCCGCGCCGGGGCACACCGGGAACGGGAACGGCAACGGCAACAGCCACCGGTCCGCGCCCGCCCGCTACGAGCGGGTCGTGGGCCTGTCGGGCCTGGTGGTGCCGGCGGGGGACGGGCTGGCGGTCGACTGGTTCCACGGCGGGCGGCTGACGTTCGACGCCGCCGGGCGCCCGGTGGTGGCCGACGGCGGGCCCGGCACCGAGGTCCGCTTCGCCCACGACGGCGACCGGCTGGTGGCGCTCACCCACGAGAGCGGGCTGGCCGTCCGCCTGGCGTGGCGGGGCGACCGCATCGTCGAGGCCCGGTGCAGCGACGGCCGCCGGGTCGGCTACCGCTACGACGACGAGGGCCGGCTGGTCGAGGCCGACGCCCCGGGCGGCGCCCGCCGCTACGAGTGGGACGAGCACGACCGCCTGGTCGCCGTCAGCGACGCCGACGGCGTGGTGGCCGCCCGCAACCGCTACGACGCCGACGGCCGGGTGCTGTCCCAGCTCTCGCCCCACGGCCGCCGGTCGCGCCTGCGCTACCTGCCGGGCCGGGTGACCCTGGTCGACGACGACGCCGGCGGCCCCACCAACGCCTTCGTCCACGACGACCGGGGCCGGCTGATCGGCGTCATCGACGGGCACGGCACCGAGATGGCCAAGGCCTACGACCGCTGGGGCAACCCGACCACGGTCACCGAGCGGGACGGCACGGTCACCCGCCAGGAGTGGGACGACCGCGAGCGCCTGGTCCGCCGGGTGGGGCCCGACGGCGTGCCCGCCGTCTTCGCCTGGGACGAGCACGACCGGCTGGTCGAGGTGGCGGTGGGCGAGGGCGACGAGGCCGCCGTCACCCGCTACCGCTACCAGGGGCGCGAGCGCATCCCGGTCGAGATCGTCGACCCCGAGGGTGGCGTGACCCGGGTGGCCGCCGAGGGCGGGCTGCTGCGGGCGGCCACCGACCCCGACGGCGTCGAGGTCCGCTTCGGCTACGACGCGCGGGGCGACGTGGTCGCGGCGACGGACGGCCTCGGCAACACGGCCACGGTCGAGCGCGACGACGCCGGGCGGCCGGTGGCCACCGTCTCGCCGGCCGGGCTGCGCACCGCCCTGGCCTACGACGACCGGGGCCGGGTGGTCGAGCGGCGCGACCCGGGCGGCGGCGTGACCCGCTTCGAGTGGAGCCCGGCCGGGCGGCTGCTGGCCGTGGTCGACCCGGTGGGCGCCCGCACCGAGATCCGCCCCGGCGCCCACGGCGAGACCGAGGCCGTGGTCGACCCGCTGGGCCACGTCACCACCCGCCGCTACGACCTGCTCGGCAACCTGGTCGGGGTCGAGATGCCGGGCGGCGCCAAGTGGGAGCTGGCCTACGACGGCCTGTGCCGGCTGGTGGGCGTCACCGATCCCGCCGGCGGCGCCTGGCTGCGGGAGTACGACGCCGCCGGCCACCTGGTCGGCACCGTCGACCCCGTCGGCACCCACCGCGCCGCGACCGTCGACGCCGCCGGTCGCATCACCGGCGTGGACGACGGCCTGGCCGCGGTCGGCTACGGCTACGACGCCCTCGGGCGGGTGGCCGTGCGGCGCCGGCCCGACGGCGGCGAGCTGCGGGCCACCCGCGACCGCTGCGGCCGCATCACCGCCGTCGCCGATCCGGCCGGCCGGGTCACCCGCTACGAGTACACGCCGGGCGGGCGCCTGGCGGCCACGGTCACCCCGCTCGGGCTGGTGAGCCGCTACGAGCACGACCGGGCCGGGCGCCGGGTGGCGGCGGTCGACCCCGACGGCGGCCGCTGGACCTACCGCCACGACGCCGACGGGCGGGTCACGCAGGTGGTGGCGCCCGGCGGCGAGACCGTGCGGCTGCGCTACGACGACGCCGGCCGCCTGGCCGCCCGGGTGGCGCCGGCCGGCGGGACGACCCGCTGGGACCACGACCCTGCCGGGCGGCCGGTGGCCGTCACCGCGCCCGACGGCGGCGTGAGCCGCTACCGCTGGGATCTGCGGGGCCGGCTGGTCGAGGCCGTCGACGCCAACGGCGGCGCCACCCGCTACGAGCGGGACGAGACCGGGGCCGTGCGCACGCTGGTCGACCCGCTGGGCGGCCGGGTCGAGCTGCGCTACGACGCCCTCGGGCGGCTGGCGGCCCGCACCGACCAGCTGGGCCGCACCACCGAGTGGGAGTACGACGCCGCCGGCCAGGTCGTGCGGCGGCGGCTGCCGACCGGCGAGTCGGTGCGCTGGTGGCGCGACGGCTCGGGCCGGGTGCGGGCGGTCGGCGCCGGCGACACGGCGACCGTGACCGTCGAGCGCGACGCCGCGGGCCGGGTGGTCGGCCTGGCCGAGCCCGGGTTCCGCCACGAGCTCGAGTGGGACGACGCCGACCGGCTGGTGGCCCAGCGCCGCAACGGCGTCGGGCTGGCCTGGCGCTACGACGACGACGGCCGCCGGACCGCGGTCGTGCTGCCCGACGGCCGGGCCCTCGGCTACGAGCACGACCCGCTCGGCCGGGTGGTGGCGGCGACGCACCCGGCGCTGGGCCGGGTGGCGGTCGAGCACGACGCCGCCGGCCGGGTGGTGGCCCGGGTGTCGGCCGCGGGCCGGGAGGCCTGGACCTGGCGCGACGGCCTGCTGGTCGGCCACGAGGTCACGGCGGCCGACGGCACGAGCCGGGTCGCAGCCATCGAGCGCGACGGCGCCGGCCGGGTGGTGGCGGTCACGGTCGACGGCGTCCGCCGCAGCTACGGCTATGACGCCGGCGGGATGCTGGTGGCCGACGGCGACCGCACGCTGCGCTACGACGCGGCGGGCCGGCTGGTGGCCGAGGCGGGCCCCCGCGGCGAGGTGGCCTACCGCTACGACGCCGCCCACCAGCTCCTGGCCCGCACCGACGAGGCCGGCCAGACCGCCTACGAGCACGACGCCGCCGGCCGCCGGGTGGGGGAGCGCCGCCCCGACGGCACGACCCGCACGCTGGCCTGGGACGCCCGGGGCCGCCTGGCCGCGGTGGGCGACACGCCGGTGGTCGTCGACGCGCTGGGCGACCTGGCCGAGGTCGGTGGTCGCCAGCTGCTGTGGGACCCGGTCGGCGCCGCCGCGCCCCAGCTGCGCTGGTGGGACGCCACCGCGGTGGTGGGCGGATCCGAGCCGTGGGCCACGGTCCCCGACGGTGCCGGCTCCGACGCAGCCACCTGGCTGCTGGCCGGATGGCAGGGCACGCCCGGCTCCACGGGCCCCCTCGACGCGTGGGGAGCCGGCGACGCCGGCGATCTCGGCTTCGGCTACCGGGGCGAGCTGGCGATCGACGGGCTGGTGTGGCTGCGCCACCGGGCCTACGACCCCGCGGCCCGGGGCTTTGTGAGCCCCGACCCGCTGCCCGGCGTGCCCGGCGACCCGTTCTCCGCCCATCCCTACCACTACGCCGGCAACGACCCGCTCGGCTCGCTCGACCCGCTCGGCCTGCGGCCGCTCAGCGAGTCCGAGCTGGCGGACTTCCGCCGGGCGGCCAGCCGCAACCTGTGGGACCGCTCGGTCGACTGGGTCGAGGACAACTGGGAGTACATCGCCGCCGGAGCCCTGATCGTCGGCGGCGTGCTGGTCATGGCCACCGGCGTCGGCGGCCCGATCGGGGCGGCCATGATCGGCGGCGCCCTGCTGTCGGGCGGGTTCAGCGCCGGCTCGCAGAAGCTGATGACCGGCCACGTCGACTGGGGCCAGGTCGGCATCGACATGGCCATCGGCGCCGCCGCCGGTGGCACGGGTGCGGCGCTCACCAGCAGCACGACGGTCGCCCGGGTCGCCACCACCACCGTCGGCCGGGGGATGATCGCCGGCGCCGGCGAGGGGTTCGTGTCGGGCATGGCCTACGAGGGCGTCGACTACGCCCGCACGGGCGAGTTCAACCCGACCGACGTGGCCCGCAGCACGCTGCTCGGCGGGGGCATGGGCGGCGGCGGGGCCTGGCTCAAGGAGCGCAACGTCCTCGGGCCGCTGCGCCGGACCGGCCCCGACACCTTCGAGTCCCGCAACACGGGGCTCACCTACGGGGTGGACAACCAGTACGGCAACCGGGTCAACCACGTGCTCAACCACACGGTGGACGACCCCAACCGCGCCGTCCACGGGGTGTTCAGCGGCGACCGCAACGTCTTCGACCAGGTCGACGACGCCTACACCCGCACGCAGTCCGCGACCACCGGGGTGGTGCGGGAGCCCACGTACACCACGCCCAAGGGCCCGATGGACGTGGCCACCGGGTCGGGGGGCCAGCCCGTCGGCTACATCGGCGGGCACGGCGGTGCGGCAGCCGGCAACCCCTCGACGTCCTACGTGCGCACGGTGATCCGCAACGGCAACGAGGTCATCACCGCCTATCCGGTCGCCGGGATCCCGATGCCGTGAATTGGCGTCGCAGCTGGTCCGGGCGGGTGGCGCCGTGCCCCATCGAGAGCAACGGCGACGTGCGGGTCTGGCACACGCGGGCCGGGCGGCTGGTCCTGGTGTGCGACGAGTGCGACGCCCTCTGGTTCGAGCCGGGCGCCATCGCCGACACGCCCGAGAGCCAGCGCTGGCAGTGGGAGCTGGAGGGCGACGAGGCCATCGAGCGCCCGGCCACACGGGAGGAGATCGAGGCCGCCGGCTGGGCCGGGCACGTCACCAATTGGGGATAATCGCCCGATGAGCGACGCGACGGGCCCGTCTCCCGACGACCTGCTGGCCGAGGCCGGCGCCCTGCACGACGACGTGGTGGCACTGCGGCGGGACCTCCACCGCCGGCCCGAGCTGGGGCTCGACCTGCCGGCCACCCAGGCCCGGGTGCTCGACGCCCTGGACGGGCTGCCGCTCTCGGTGGCCACCGGCGAGGGGCTCAGCTCGATCGTGGCCGACCTCGACGGCGGCCGGCCCGGGCCGACCGTGCTGCTGCGGGCCGACATGGACGCCCTGCCGATGCCCGACGACACCGGCCTCGACTACGCCTCCGAGGTCGACGGGGTCATGCACGCCTGCGGCCACGACGCCCACACCGCCATGCTCGTCGGCGCCGCCCGGCTGCTGTCCGAGCGCCGGGGCGACCTGGCCGGCCGGGTCCGGTTCTTCTTCCAGCCGGGCGAGGAGGGCGAGGGCGGCGCGCCGCGGGCGCTGGAGGAGGGCCTGCTCGACGCGGGCGCCGCCGGGGCGGCCGGCGGCGAGCCGGTGTCGTGGGCGTTCGCCATCCACCAGTCGCCGTCGATCCCCTCGGGCCTGGTCGCCACCCGGCCGGGGGCGCTGCTGGCGTCGGCCGACGTCGTGCTCGTCACCGTCGAGGGCAAGGGCGGCCACGCCTCGATGCCGCACGAGGCCAACGACCCGATCCCCGTGGCCTGCGCCATCGTCGGCGCCCTCCAGACCTGGGTGACCCGGCGGGTCGACGTGTTCACCCCGGCGGTCATCACCATCGGGCGCATCCGGGCCGGCACGGTCGGCAACGTCATCCCCGAGCGGGCCGAGATGGAGGGGACGCTGCGCACGGTGGCGCCCCGCGTCCAGGAGGAGGCGCAGGCGGCCATCCGCCGCATCGCCGAGCACACGGCGGCCGCCCACGAGATGACCGCCAAGGTGCGGATCGTCGACGGCTACCCGGTCACGGTCAACGACGACGCGGCGGCCGACGAGGTGCTGGGCGCGGCCCGCTGGCTGCTCGGCGACGAGCGGGCCGTGGCCCTGCCGTCGCCGGTGATGGGGGCCGAGGACTTCTCCTACATCCTCCAGCAGGTGCCCGGCGCCATGGCCTTCCTCGGCACCCGGCCGCCCGGCGTGCCGCGGGGCCAGGTGGCGCCCAACCACTCCAACCGCATGGTGCTGGACGAGGGCGCGCTCCCGACCGGCGTCGCCCTCTACGCCACCGCCGCGCTGCGGGGGCTCCAGAGGCTGGGCCGATAGGCGCAGCCGTGGCCCGAGCGGCCCCGCTGCGAAGCAGCAAGAGCGGAAACACCGACCACGGTGGCCGTGACGACGTGCCTATCGGCGCACGCTTCTAGCGCTCCGCGGCCGTCTTGATCCGCGTCAGCGTCTCGCGCATGCCGTCCCGCAGCTCGTCGGCGTGGTCGTCCATGCCCCCGACGAAGGGGCCGAACGCCCGGATGAGCCAGGTCCGGGCCGAGCGCAGGTCACGGGTCTCGGTCAGGCGGCTGCCGTCGCCGTCCGGCTCGACGAGGTAGCCCCAGCGGACGCCCGTCTCCCGCACCCGCCACACGAACGACCGGCCGGGGTCGACCTCCTCGACCCGGTTGGTCGTGGCCCAGCGCGCCCAGCCCCGCCGGTTGAAGCCGACGAAGGTCGCGCCCACCGCGACCTCGTGCCGGCGGCTCAGCCAGCGGCACGAGGTCGTCTCGGGGCTCCACTCGCCCATGCGCCCCAGGTCGGTGACGAGCGACCACACCTTCTCGGGTGCAGCGTCGACCGGGACGGTGACGGTGTCGACGCCCGGCGTGGCGGCGGAATCGGTGTCAGCCACACCACCGACCCTAGTTCCGCCCTTGACCCGCCGGTCAGGATGGGGTCTAACGTCTGGGACACACCGAGCCTTAGGGGATGCCGTGACGACCACCGACAAGATCTACATCGACGGAGCCTGGGTGCCGTCCTCCGGGTCGGGCACGCTGGACGTCTTCGACTCGTCGAACGGCGAGGTCATCGCCCAGATCCCGGCGGGGAACGCCGACGACGTCGACCGGGCCGCCAAGGCCGCTCGGACGGCCTTCGCCACCTGGTCGCAGACCACGCCCGAGGAGCGGGCCAAGTTCTGCAGCCGCATCGGCGAGGGCCTCGCCGCCCGCATGGACGAGATCGCCACCGTGGTGACCCGCGAGGCGGGCATGCCCAAGTGGCTGAGCCTCATCATCCAGGCCGGCCTGCCCATCAACTCGTTCAACACCGCGGCCCAGCTGGCCGAGAGCTACGAGTACGAGTCGACCAACGGCAACAGCCTGATCGTGCGCGAGCCGGTCGGCGTGGTCGGGGCCATCACCCCGTGGAACTACCCGCTGCACCAGATCGCCGCCAAGGTGGCCTACGCCATGGCCGCCGGCTGCACCGTGGTGCTCAAGCCCAGCGAGGTCGCTCCGCTCGACGCCTTCATCCTGGCCGAGGTCATCAACGACGCCGGGCTGCCGGCGGGCGTGTTCAACCTGGTGACCGGCACCGGCCCCGACGTGGGCGAGGCCATCGCCGCCCATCCCCAGATCGACATGGTGTCGTTCACCGGCTCGACCCGGGCCGGCAAGCGGGTGGCCGAGGTCGCCGCGGGGACGCTCAAGCGGGTCGCCCTCGAGCTGGGCGGCAAGTCGGCCAACGTGCTGCTCGACGACCTCGACGACGAGGGCTTCGAGAAGGCCGTGCGCGACGGCGTCGGCAAGTGCTACCTCAACTCGGGCCAGACCTGCACCGCCCTCACCCGCATGCTGGTGCCGGCCGACCGCATGGCCGACGCCGAGCGCATCGCCGCCGACGAGGTCGAGACCAAGTTCCAGCCCAACGACCCCTTCGCCGACGGCACCATGCTCGGCCCGCTGTCGAGCCGGGCGCAGGTCGAGCGGGTCACCGGGTACATCCAGAAGGGCATCGACGAGGGCGCCAAGCTGGTCACCGGCGGTCCCGGGCAGCCCGAGGGCCTGGGCGACGGCTACTTCGTCAAGCCCACGGTGTTCTCCGAGGTGCGCAACGACATGACCATCGCCCAGGAGGAGATCTTCGGGCCGGTCCTGTCGATCATCGGGTACGAGGACGAGGACGACGCCGCTGCCATCGCCAACGACACGGTCTACGGCCTGGCCGGCGGCGTCTGGGCGGCCGACGGCGACCGGGCCAAGGCGTTCGCCCGCCGCATCCGGACCGGGCAGATCGAGGTCAACGGCGGCGCGTTCAACCCGAACGCCCCGTTCGGCGGCTTCAAGAACTCGGGCTACGGCCGGGAGTACGGCAGCTACGGCTTCGAGGAGTTCCTCGAGGTCAAGTCCATGCAGCTCTAGGAGTTCGGCGCAGGCCCCCCGCCGGACGGAACCGGCGGGGGGCCTCGTGCGTTTTAGTGGTGATGGGCTCCGTGCTCGGGGAGACGCGCGCACCGGCGGGGGCGGCCGCCCGCTGGGGTGGCGTGCTGCTGGTGGCCACGGCGGTGGCGCTCGACCCCGCGGGGCTGCGGCCGTTCTCGACCCTGCGGTGGGCGGTGGTGGGGGTGGCGGCGGCGCTGGCCGCGGCGTCGGCGCCGTGGCGGGTGCCCCGGCGGTTCGCGTGGGGGTGGGCGGCGTTGGGGGCGTGCCTGGCGGTGGCGACGGCGGTGGCGCTCGACCCGGTGCTGGCCGTGCTCGGCCACCCGCGCCGGCACCTGGGGCTGCTGGGCTGGCTGGTCTTCGCCCTGGCCTTCGCGGCCGGCACCGCGGTGCGCCGGGAGGGCCTGCCCCACCTGGGACGAGCGGCGGCGCTGGCGGCCGCGGCCACGGGCGTGGCGGCCATGGCCGACCTGGCCGGTTGGGACCCGGCGGGCGTGACCTTCGCGGGCGGCCGGGTGGGCGGCCTGGTGGGCCAGCCGGTCTACCTGGGCGCGCTGACCCTGCTGCTGACCCCGCTGGCCGCCGCGGTCGCCCTCGACCCCCGCGAGCCGCGCCGATGGCGCATCACCGCCGCCACGGGCGCAGCGACGAGCGCGGCCGCCCTCCTCGCCACCCAGACCCGGGGCGCCTGGCTCGGCGCCACCGCCGCGGCCGCAGTCGCCCTGGCCGCCCACGTCCACCACCGTCGCACCCCACCCACGACCGCACGTCCGCCTGTGGGCACGCCCCCGGCCTCGCCCGCCGCCGGCGGGCGCACCGCCGCGGCGACGTCCGGCCCCTCACCTGCCGGTACCGGCCCGGCCACCGGCGTGGCCTGGGCCGCGGGTCCGGTCCCGCCCGGGCGCACCGCCGCGGCCACGACTGGGCCCCCGCCCCCGGACGTCGCCTCGGGGGACGGTGCCCCCACCGTGCCCGGGGAGGCCGGTCCGAGCGACGTGCCGGCGGTGGATCGGGGGGCCGCGTACCGGATCGGGAGTCCCGTGCGGGTCGGGGTGGCGGCCGTCGGCCTGTTGGTGGCGCTGGCGCTGGCCGGGCCGGTGGGGGCGCGGCTGGCCGCGGTGGCCGATCCGTCGGCGGCC
>DATFRN010000358.1:0-19086 GCA_035263165.1 Acidimicrobiales bacterium
CGACGTCCTGGGCGCCCGGGTCCGCCGGGCGGCCGAGCTGCTGCGCCTGTGCCGGGAACGCATCGCCGGCGCCCGCTTCGAGGTCGAACAGGTGGTGGCCGAGCTGGAAGCCGAGGTCGACGCCGCCGCCACGGCCGACGCAGCCGCCGAGGACGAGGCGGGTGAGGCCTGAGGTGCCGGCTCTCGCACCTCTCCCCGACGCCAACGAGCCGGCCGTCGACAACCGCGCCAGGCGGTCCCCGGCGGCAGCGGGGCGGCACATGCCCGCCCTCGTGACCCACCCCCACTCCAACAAGCCGGCCGTCGACGCCCGCACCAGGCGGGCCACCGCCCCCACGACCCGCGCCGGCACACCACCGCGGCAGCAGGGTGGCACATGCCCGTGATCGTCGACCACGCCAACGAGCCGGCCGTCGACGCCCGCACCAGGCGGGCCACGGCCCCCACCACCCGCGCCGGCGCACCACCGTGGGAGCGGGGTCGCACATGCCCGCTCTCGTGACCCACCCCCACGCCAACAAGCCGGCCGTCGACGCCCGCACCAGGCGGGCCCCAGCCCGCACCACCCGCGCCGGCACATCACCGCGGCAGCGGGGTGCCACATGCCCGCCCTCGTGACCCACCCCCACGCCAACGAGCCGGCCGTCGACGCCCGCACCAGGCGGGCCCCGGCCCCCACCACCCGCGCCGGCGCACCACCGTGGGAGCGGGGTGGCATCTGCCCGCCCTCGTGATCTTCGACCACGACAACGTGGTGGTGCGCTACGACCGGGGCAAGCGAGTCGCCGCCATGGCGGCGGCGCTCGGTCGCAGCGAGGACGAGGTGTGGGCCGCCGTGTTCGGCAGCGGGCTGGAGGACGCCACCGACGCCGGCCGGCTCGGGCCCGACGCCTACCTGGCGGCGGTCGGCGAGCGGCTGGGGTGCTCCGTGTCCCGGTCGGTGTGGGCCGCCGCCCGGGCGGCGGGCACGACGGCCGACCCGCAGATGGTGGCCCTGGTGACCCGGGTCGCCGGGCACGTCTCGACCGTGCTGCTCACCAACAACGGCGCCTTGCTGCGGCAGGAGCTGGCCACCGTGTCGCCCGCCGTCGCGGCGCTGGGCCTGCCGTTCCACGCCAGCGGCGACCTCGGCGTGGGCAAGCCCGACCCCGAGGTCTACCGCCGGGTCGCCGCCCTCCACAGCGCGGCGCCCGGCGACACGCTGTTCCTCGACGACTCGCCCGACTACGTCGCCGGCGCCCTGCAGGCCGGCGTGCGGGCGCACCTGTTCGCCGGCTACGACGCCGCGGTCGCGTTCCTCGCCGCCGAGGGCGTGCCCGTCGACGGCTAGCGCCGCCGGAAGCGCCGGCGGGCCGCCGCCACCGGGATCACGACCACGCCCGCCGCGGCCACAACCCGCAGCGCCGCCGGTGCGACGCCGTTGTCTGGCGCCCCCATGTGCTGGATCACCGCCCCGGCGCCCACCACCCCCACGGCCAGCAGCGCCACCGCCCACCTACCGGGCGGCGGGAGGTGGCGGGTCGTCCTGAGCGCCGGCGCCTCGGGGCGGGGCGCCCAGCGTCCCGTCACCGGGTTGTAGCGCGGCCACACCCGCCGGCCGTCGCCGAGCTCGACTGCGCACGCGGCGTTCATGCCCACCTCGCCGAGCAGGTGCGCCGGCGCGGTGCCGTCCCCCTCGAGCTGGTCGCCAACCGGGAACACCGCGAGCGGCTCGTCGAGATCGCCGTCGGTCCCGTATACGGCGGCCCAGGTCTCGTGCACCCTCCACCAGACGAGCCGGACCGGCCGGCGGGGCACGGCGGCGCCGTCGTCGATCGCCTCGTGCAACGCCCGCTGCGCCGCCGGCCACTCGTTCGGGCCCCGCACCACGGCGGCACCCTAGCTACGACAGCCCGCTGTCCTTGGACCGGGGGCAGCGGGCCGTCATCTTGCCCGGGAGCGTGCCGGGCTGGGTCACGTCGTAGCTCTGGTCCATCACCGCCCACCGGCCCTCGATGATGAGGCGGTCGGCGATCACCTTCACGTCGTCGATCGTGCCGGCCGGGCCATGGTCGATCTTCTCGCCGAAGGCGCCGAACACCGCATCGCCCGCCACGTCGGCCGTGACGCCCGTGCGGGCGTCGCCGTCCTGGCCCAGGTCGGCGGCGGCCTGGAGGATGTCGCCGCCCCGCCGCCCGGCCAGCAGCACCACCTTGCCGTCCCGGCCGCACGCGGTCAGCGGCACGACGATCGACCGGTCGCCGTAGGTGAACCTCGCCGTGTTGGGCTTCAGCCCGTCGCGCGGTGGGCGCTCGGCGCCCCACGCACAGGCGGGCAGCGCGGCGAGGGCCAGCCCGACCGCCGCCGCCAGACGCGCAACTGTCGTGGCCGACACGTCAACGCACGGTAGTGGCGGCGTGACAGACTCCGGGGTCGCAATCCCCGATCGAGGTACAGGCCATGCCGCTCCCACCCGATCCCCAGGACGACGAGGTCCGCCCGCCCGGCGAGGGCGAGGAGGCGGACGGCGAGACGGACGCCGCCGACGACGCCGTCGGGGTGGCCGTTGCCCCAGCCCGCCGCGACGCCGCCGGCACCGGGGACGGTGACGACGCCGGCGGGGACGATGCCGGCGTCGACCTCGGGCCGATCGACCGGCCGCCGCCGGCCCCCGGCCCGCCGACGACGATCCCGTTCCGGCCGCCCCGGTCGCCGGCCTACAACACGCCGAAGGCCGCCGCCTACACCCGGGTGCCCGTCCCCGCCCCGGCCGCCCGGACCACCGGCCTGGCCACCGCCACCACGACCGTCCCGGCCACCGTCGCCGCCGGCGGCGACGACACCGACGAGCCGACCACGCTCCTCGGCCCCCGGCGCGGCCACCACCGCCTTCGGTGGACGCTGGCCGCGGTGGTCGCCCTGGTCGTCGGCTCGGGCGTGGCGGTGGCGATCAGCGGCGGCGAGGGCGACGGGACCGGCACCGGCACCGGCACGGTCCCCACCACCGCACCGGCCGACGCCGTCGCGGACGGTGTCCCGGGTGCGGGCGGCACCGCCACCGGGCCCAGCACGGCCACGACCGCCGCCGCCAGCGGCCCGGGCTCGCCGGTGGGGGCCATGGAGGACTACCTCGACGCCATCCGCAAGCGGGACTGCTCGACGATGGTCAGCATGGTCACCGTGGCCAGCCTGCCGCCCGGTCCCGACCCGCGGGGGGCGGCGATCGACGCCTGCCAGCAGGGCTTCGCCACCGGCTCGACCGGCCTCAACGGCGCCACGTTCGGCAAGGTCCGGCTGGTCTCGCAGACCATGGACCGGGCGATCGTCAGCTTCGACCAGACCGTCGGCACCACCACCAGCAGCCAGACGATCGTCCTCCGCTACCGCAAGGGGCACTGGCTCGTGGCGCTCAACGGCTGAGGCTGCGCCGACCGCGCCGGGGGGCGGGATCGTCCGCCGGGCGCCCAGGCCCGTAACGTGGGTCGGGACATGCTCCCCCGTGCCCCCGCCCCAAGCAGCCTCGGCGTGGTCGCCGGCCGGGTCGACGACCGCCTGGCCGACCTGTTCGCCGAGGAGATCGCCCGCTGGCGCCCGGTCGACCCGGCGCTGGTCGCGCCGCTGCTGTCGCTGCGACGGCTCGTGGAGGCGGGCGGCAAGCGGCTGCGCCCGGCCTTCTGCCACTGGGCCTACGTGGGCGCCGGCGGCGACCCCGACGACCAGCGGGTCGTCGACGCCGGGGCCGCGTTCGAGATGCTGCACGCGTTCGCCCTGGTCCACGACGACGTCATGGACGGGTCCGACACCCGGCGGGGCGAGCGCAGCGCCCACCTGAGCTTCGCCGACGAGCACCGGTCGGGCGGCTGGCTGGGCGAGTCCCGGCGGTTCGGCGAGGGGGCGGCCATCCTCGTCGGCGACCTGGCCCACGTGTACGCCGACCGGCTGCTGGGCGACGTCCCCGCCGACGCGGCCCGGGTCTGGCACGAGCTGCGGCTGGAGCTCAACGTCGGCCAGTACCTCGACCTGGTGGGGACCGCCCGGGCCGACCGGGGCCGGGCCCTGGCCCACCGCATCGCCCGCTACAAGTCGGGCAAGTACACGATCGAGCGCCCGCTGCACGTGGGGGCGGCGCTGGCCGGGCGGCTGGGTGACCTGGAGGGCCCGCTATCGGCCTACGGCGACCCGCTGGGCGAGGCGTTCCAGCTGCGGGACGACGTGCTCGGCGCCTTCGGCGACCCGGCCCGCACCGGCAAGCCGGTGGGGCAGGACCTGGTCGAGGGCAAGCCGACGCCGCTGCTGGCCGTGGCCACCGAGCGGGCCGGCGACGGCCAGGCCACGGCGCTCGACAGGGTCGGCCGCCCGGGAGTGACGGAGGACGAGATCGCAGCCGTCCAGCAGGTCCTGGTGGACACGGGTGCGCTGGCCCAGGTGGAGGACCTCATCGACGTCCTGACGACCCGGGCCATCGACGCGATCGAGGCGGCCGACATCACCCACGAGGCCCGCGACGAGCTCACCGACCTCGCCCGCTTCGTCGCCTCCCGCGACGCCTGACCCCGGCCCGCCACCGCCCATCGCCCGCCACGCCCCCCGCCGGGCCGGCGCCAGCTCAACCGACGCCGGCGAACAGCGCCGCCCGGCGGCGGAGGACCTCGGCCACACCCAGCCCGCCGGACACGCCACGCCCCCCGCCGGCCGGTGGCAGCTCAACCGACGCCGGCGAGCAGCGCCGCCCGGTGGCGGAGGACCTCGGCCACACCCGGCCCGCCGGACCCCCGCCGGCCACGCCACGGCTCGCCACCGCCCATCGCCCCCCACGCCGGGCCGGGCCCAGCTCAATCACGCCGGCGAACAGAGCCGCCCGGCGGCGGGGACGTCGGCCACACCCGGCCCGCCACACCCGCCCGCCGGACAGCGCCACGGCTCGCCGCCGCCCATCGCCATCCACGCCGGCGAGCAACGTCGTCGGCCCACGCCAGGGCTCGCCTCCGCATCGCCCGCCACAGGCTCCCGGGCCGGCGCCGGTCAGTCGACGCCGGCGAACAGCGCCGCCGCCCGGCGGCGGGGGACGTCGGCGACGCCGGGCTCGGCGGCGACCGCCGCCAGCCACGGGGGACGGACCTGGGCGCAGACCGCCAGGGCGCAGTCGAGGCCCGACAGGGTCGTGGCCTGGCGGGCGAAGACCGCGGCGTAGTCGGCCGGGCGGACGTCCTGGCTGAGCTCGGCCAGCGCGTACGGGTCGGGGACGACGCCGCCGGCGAGCGGTGCGGCCAGCACGTACGGCGTGCCCGGCTCGACGCCGCCGCCGGCCAGGCCGGGGCCGTCGTCGAGGATCGCGCCCCGCACCAGGTCCGGCCGGGCGCCGGCGATGAGCAGCGCCACGTAGGCGCCCAGCCCCCGCCCGTACACCGTGGCGGTCCCGAGGTGGGCCAGCGCCGCATCGGCGTCGGCCATGAGCATCTCGCAGATGTAGCCCCCGCCCACCGGCACGGACGACGCCCCGTGCCCGGTGAAGTCGAGCCCCCACACCGGCCCCGCCCACCCGTCCAGGTGCCCGGGGACGGCCGACGGCGTGCGCTCGCCCAGGCCGTGCAGGAGGAGCAGCGGCCGCCCGTCCCCGTCGCGCAACCGGTGCAGCGCCAGGTCGATCCGCCCGTGGCGCACGACGACACCGGTCACGACGGCGACCCCAGGAAGTCGAGCACCAGCGCGGCCACGCGGTCGGGCTGCTCGATGTGGACGAAGTGGCCGGCGTCCTCGAGGGCGGCGAGGCGGCTGTCCGCCGGGAGGAAGGGCTCGACGTCGTCCGGGGACGTGCCCCAGCCCATCGGCTCGGGCTGCATGCCCAGCACCGCCAGCAGCGGCATCCCCAGCCCGGGCAGCCGCTGCATCGACCACTCGGGCCGCCACGGGCCGAAGCCGCCCATCCGCAGCGCCGGGTCGATCTTCCACCGCCAGCCGTCGGGGTCGTGGCGGCCGCCCACCGACACCAGGTAGCGCAGCCACTCGGGCGACAGCCGGGGGTTCATCCGGGCCCGCCGCCGGGCCAGGCCGTCGAGCGTGTCGGGCCGCCGCACCTTGGTGCCGGTGCGCCGCCGGTGGTCGAGCCACACGGCCAGCTCGCCCGCCAGCATCCGGGTGCGCTCGTGGTCGGGCACGTCGGGCATCCGCCCGCTCGGCAGCCCGTCGAGCAGGACCAGCTTGCGGACCCGGTGGGGCAGCGCCACCGCGTACTGCAGCATGACCCCGCCGCCCTTCGAGTGCCCGCCCACCACCATCGGCTCGCCGCTCAGCGAGTCGATGACCGCCACGGCGTCGCGCAGGTCGGCGTCCCACGAGTACAGGGCGGCGCGGTCCGAGTCGCCGTGGCCCCGCTGGTCCCACGCCACCACCCGCCAGCCGGCGTCGGCCAGCAGCGGGGCGAACACGTCGTAGGTCCGGCCGAAGTCGAAGCCGCCGTGGGCCAGCGCCAGCGGCGGGGCGCCGGGATCGCCCCACTCGTACACGGCGATCCCCAGCCCGTGGGCGTCGACGGTGCGGCGCCGGTCGGGCGCCCGCGCCCCGGGGAACGTCACGACCTCGACCCCGCGGGCGGCAGACGACACGCCCGCAGACTGACCCACCGGTCAAGCCGGCGGCAAGCGCGTTCGCCCCGCTTGTGACCGATGACATCTGGACAACCCGGCCCCGAGGGGCGTCAGATAGCAGCGATAACGTAACCGCGTTATCCGAAGAGACCGTCAGCGGAGACGACCCCCATGCTCACCCGCTTCGCCAACCTCGCCACCCGCCACACCCGCGCCGTCCTGGTCGCCGCCCTCCTCCTCGTCGTGGCCGCGGGCGCCGTCGGCGGGGGCGTGGCCCAGCACCTCACCTCCGGCGGGTTCGAGGACCCCGGCACCGAGACCATCCGGGCCGAGAAGGCACTCCGCGACCGGTTCGGCACCGGCGTCCCCAACGTCGTGCTGGTGGTCACCGCCCGCGACGGCGATGTCGACTCCCCCGCCGTCGCCGCCGCCGGGCGGGCCCTGACCACCGAGCTGGCCGGCGAGCGGGGCGTGGCCAACGTCGCCTCCTACTGGTCCGAGAACAACGCCCCGCCGCTGCGCAGCGACGACGGCCGCCGGGCCCTGGTCGTCGCCCGGCTCACCGGCAGCGACGACCACGTCAACGACCGGGTCGCCGAGCTGACCCCCCGCTGGGAGGCGGCCGGCCGGGGCGGGCCCATCGCCGTCGAGGTCGGCGGCTTCGCCCACGTCTTCCACGAGGTCGGCGACACCATCGAGGCCGACCTGGCCAAGGCCGAGATGATCGCCCTGCCCATCACGCTGATCCTGCTGGTGCTGATCTTCGGCAGCGTGGTGGCGGCGACGCTGCCGCTGGTCATCGGCGTGATGTCGATCATCGGCACGTTCTTCGTGCTCCAGGTCATGTCGGGGCTGACCGACGTGTCGGTCTACTCCCTCAACCTCACCACCGCCCTCGGCCTGGGCCTGGCCATCGACTACAGCCTGTTCATCGTCTACCGCTACCGGGAGGAGCTGCGGGCCGGCCACGACCCCCGCCCCGCCGTCGTCCGCACCGTCCGCACCGCCGGGAGGACGGTCGCCTTCAGCGCCCTGACCGTGGCCGCCTCGCTGATGGCCACGCTGGTGTTCCCCATCACCTTCCTGCGCAGCTTCGCCTACGCCGGCGTGGCCGTGGCCCTGCTGGCCGGGCTGTTCTCGCTGATCGTTCTGCCCGCCCTCCTGGCCCTGCTCGGCCACCGGGTCAACTCGCTCGTCCTGTGGCGGCGCTCGATCACCCCGTCCGAGCAGGGCGTGTGGCACCGCATCGCCACCTTCGTCATGCGCCGGCCGATCCCCGTCGCCACCGGCGCCATCGCCGTGCTGCTGGTGCTGGGCGCCCCGTTCCTCGGCCTGCGCCTGACCCAGCCCGACGACCGGGTCCTGCCCCCGGGGTCGGATGGCCGGGTCGTGGGCGACATCGTCCGTGACGACTTCTCGTCGGAGGAGGCGGGCGCGCTGTCGGTCGTCACCGCCACCGACCAGGCGGGGCCACTCGGCCAGGCGGAGACCGCCGCCTACGCCGCCCGCCTCGCCCGCCTCCCCGGCGTGGCCCGGGTCGACGCTGCCACCGGCACCTACTGCGGCGAGGGCGTGGCCGACCAGTTCGGCTGCCGGCCGGGCCAGCGGGTGCTCGGGCCCGAGACGTCGGACCGCTACCAGGGCTTCACCGCCGCCGGCGGCAGCTACCTGTCGGTCGTGCCCGACGTCGAGCCCTACTCGCCGGCCGGCGAGCGGCTGGTCCACGCCGTGCGGGACGCCGCCGCCCCGGCGCCGATGCTGGTGACCGGCCAGTCGGCCAACCTGGTCGACCTCAACCACTCGCTGTTCTCCCGGCTGCCGCTGGCCCTCGGGCTGATCGCCGTGATCACCGCCGTGCTGCTGTTCGCCATGTTCGGCAGCGTGGTCATCCCGGCCAAGGCCATCGTGCTCAACCTGCTCAGCCTGTCGGCCACGTTCGGGGCCATGGTCTGGATCTTCCAGGACGGCCACCTGGCCGGCGCCCTCGACTTCACCCCGACCGGCGGGCTGGCCGCGGCCATGCCGATCCTCATGTTCTGCGTGGCCTTCGGGCTGTCGATGGACTACGAGGTGTTCCTCCTGTCCCGGATCAAGGAGGAGCACGACCGGGGCAGCGACAACGAGAGGGCCGTGGCCATCGGCCTGGAGCGGACCGGGCGGCTCGTGACCGCCGCCGCCGTGCTGATGTCCGTCGTGTTCCTGTCCTTCGCCATCACCGGCCACGTGAGCTTCATCAAGCTGTTCGGCCTGGGCCTGACCCTGGCCGTGCTGATGGACGCCTTCCTCATCCGGGGCACGCTGGTCCCCGCCTTCATGCGGCTGGCCGGCGACTGGAACTGGTGGGCGCCCCGGCCGCTGCGCCGGCTCCACGACCGGTGGGGCATCAGCGAGCACGTGGACCTGGACGAGCGCGATCCTGGGGACATGGTCCCGGAGCTCACCTCCCGATGACCCCCTCGGCCACCACCGCCGGACGCCGCCCCCGCCTGCCCAAGGGCGAGGGGCGGCAGCTCCGCGACGAGATCCTGGCCGCCACCGAGGCGTTGCTGCTCGAGACCGGGTCGGTGCAGGCCGTGTCGGTCCGGGCGGTGGCCGAGGCCGTGGGGGTGACGCCGCCGTCGATCTACCGGCACTTCGCCGACAAGGCCGAGCTGATCTTCGAGGTCTGCGCCCGGCACTTCGCGGCGCTGGAGGCGTACCTGATCGACGCGTGCGCCGAGGTGGAGGATCCGGTCGACCAGCTGGTGGCGCTGGGGCGGGCCTACATCGAGTTCGGGCTGGCCAACCCCGAGCCCTACCGGATCATGTTCATGACCCGGCCCGACGTGGCGCCGGCGCTGTACCAGGGGCGGGCGATGGAGTCGTCCGCCGCCCTGGAGCACCTGGTCGGGTGCGTCCAGGCGTGCATCGACGCCGGGCGGCTGCGGCCCGAGCTGACCGACCCGTACCGGGTGGCGATCGGGCTGTGGGCCCGGGTGCACGGGCTGACGTCGCTGCGGGTGTCCAAGCCCGACATGGAGTGGCCCGACGACCCCGAGTTCCTGGCCGAGTACGCCGACATGTGCCTCCGGGGCATCGTCCGACCCGGCGCCTAGTGCCCCCGCCCCCGGCCCTGGCCGTCGACGACGTCGGCGACCCGGACGGCGCCCCCGTCCTCTACCTGCACGGCACCCCCGACTCGCGCCTGTCCCGCCACCCGGACGACGGCCTGGCCGCAGCGGCGGGGGTGCGGCTGCTGGCCGTGGACCGACCGGGCTACGGCGCCTCGCCCCCGCTGCCGGTCGGGACGGACGCCGCCTGGCCGGACGCCGTCGCCGCCGCCGTGGCGGCCACGCTCGACGACTGCGGGGTCGCGGGGCCGTGTGGCGTGCTGGCGTGGTCGGGGGGCGCGCTGGCCGGGGTGGCGCTGGGCGCGCTGCTGGCGGACCGGGTGGCGGCGCTCGGGATCGTGGGCGGGCTGGCGCCCCGGCAGGCGTACGACGACCCGGCGGTGCGGGCGGCGGGGGCGGGACGGCTCGGGGTGATCGAGCTGGCCGACGCGCTGCCGCCGGGCGAGCTGGGCGAGGCGGTGGCGCCGCTGGTGGCGCCCTACCCCTGCGACCTGGCCCTGGCCGCCGACCACCAGGCCGAGCAGCGGGACCCGGCGGGCACGGCCGAGCTGGCCACCGTCCCCGGCGCCGCCGAGCGGCTGGCGGTGGGCCTGGTCGAGGCGGTCCGCCCCGGCCTCGCCGGCGTCGCCGCCGACATCGAGGCCCAGGCCCGCCCCCTGGCGGTCGACCTCGGTCGGGTCGCCTGCCCGGTCCGGCTCTGGTACGGCGAGCACGACACGGTCACCCCGCCGGCCTTCGGCGAGTGGTACACCGCCCACCTCCCCGACGCCACGCTGGAGGTGGTCCCCGGCGCCGCCCACTACCTCGCCCTCACCCGCTGGGCCGACCTCCTCCGGGCGGTGGCGCCGGTGGGCGCCTAGGTTCCCGGCATGCCGAGACTGCGCCAGGTCAGCCGGGACGACGCCAGCGCCCCGATCGTCACCACCATGTACGACTTCATCTTCGGCGCCGGGCGGGACCCCGTGGCCGACCCCGGCACCGACACCGGCACACCGGGCGACTGGTGGACCACGTTCGCCCTGGTCCCCGACGTCCTGGAGCACTGCGTCGCCGGATTCGGCCTCTACCGGTCGTCCAGGCGCACCCTGCCCGCGGAGCTGCGGGAGCTGGGCCAGTTCCGGGCCGGGTGGTGCCGCCAGAGCCAGTTCGTCTACTCGCAGCACGCCAAGTCGTGCCGGGCGCTCGGCATGCCCGAGGAGAAGATCGCCGCCCTCCCCCACTGGGCCGTCGCCGACTGCTGGTCACCGGTCGAGCGGGCGGTGCTGGCCTACACCGACGCCCTGGTCCTGGAGGGCGGCCGGGTGTCCGACGGCGTGTTCGCCGCCCTGCGCCAGCACCTCGGGGACGAGCAGATCCTCGAGCTGACCTACATCACCTGCCTGTACGAGATGCACGCCACCATGAGCCGGGCCCTGCGCACCGAGTGGGACGACCGCGACGAGCCCATCGTCGAGGTCGCCGGCGACCACGCCTCCCTGGCGCCCGAGGTCGGGCGGACCTAGCTACGCCGTGACCGGCGTCCACTCCGCCGGCAGGTGCTTGATCCCGTTGATGAACCCCGACCGCAGCCGGTCGGGCTCGCCGACGGCGTGGATGTCGGGCAGGCGGCGCAGCAGCTCGCTGAACATCACCGTGATCTCCCGCCGGGCCAGGTGGGCGCCCAGGCAGAAGTGCGGCCCCGGGCCCCCGAACCCGATGTGGTCGTTGGGCGTGCGGCCGATGTCGAAGGTCTCGGCGTCGGGGAACACCGTCTCGTCCCGGTTCCCCGACCAGTACCAGAGGACCACCTTGTCGCCCTCGGCGAACTCCCGGCCGGCCAGCCGCACGCCGTCCTGGGTGACCGTGCGCCGGAAGTGGATGACCGGCGACGACCACCGCACGATCTCCTCGACCGCGGTCGGCGCCATGCCGTCGATGTCGGCCAGCCACCGGTCCTTCTGCTCGGGGTGTGCGGTCAGCACCGACAGCCCGTGGGCGATGGCGTTGCGGGTCGTCTCGTTGCCCGCCACCACCAGCAGCACGAAGAACGACGCCAGCTCCTGCGGGGTCAGGTGCTCGCCGTCGAGCTCGCTGGTGACCAGGGCCGTGACCAGGTCGTTCTGGGGGTCCTTCTGGCGGGCCTCGCCCATCTCCGTCACCAGGGCGGCCAGCTCGGCACCGGCGGTGAGGATGGCCATGGTGACCGCGGTGGGGTCCTCGCTGTCGACGTACTCGGGGTCGGTGAAGCCGAGGATCACGTTGGTGCGGTCGAAGATGAACTGCTCCTGGCTGCGGGGGATCCCCATCATGTCGAGGATGATCCGCAGCGGCAGGCGGGCGGCCACGTCGATGACGAAGTCGCCCTCGCCCTTCCCGGCGATCTCGTCGACGATCTCGGCCGCCACCCCCTCGACGTCGGCCTTGAGCAGGCCCAGCTGGCGGGGGGTGAAGCCCCGGGACACGATCCGCCGCAGGCGGGCGTGGCGGGGGTCGTCCATGTTGATCATCGAGCCGAAGAACTCGAGGAAGTCGGGCGGCAGGTCGCCGATGTTGGTGCCCTTGCCCGAGCAGAACAGCTCGGGGTGCCGGCTCGCCTCGACGATGTCGGCGTGGCGGGTGATGGAGAAGTAGGGCGACTCGGCGAACCCGAACTCGGGCATGCCCGGCATCACCATGGGCGCCGCCGGGCGTTCCGCCCGCAGCAGGGCGAAGGCCCGGGCCCGCTCGTCGAGGCTCCGGGTCCAGAAGTCGAGGTCCGAGAGTTCGATGTCGTCCAGCGCGAGGCCCGTCATGCCGCAACGCTAACCGCCCGGCGGCCCTCGATGACGAGAGTGTCACCTTAGGCACGGCTGGCCGGCCCGAATAAGGCATCTGCCGGATGTGGCGCCCCGCCGCCGGGCGCACCATCCGGTGATGCGCTCCCCCTCCCTCGGCGCGTCCGAGCCCGTCGAGGCGCTCATCGTCGGCTCGGGCTTCGGCGGGGCCGTGACCGCCCTGCGGCTGGCCCAGGCCGGGATCCCGGCCGTGATGCTGGAGCGGGGGCGGCGCTGGCCGCTCACCCCCGCCCAGGACACGTTCTCGTCGCTGACCTCGCCCGACGGCCGCTCGGCCTGGCTGAGCGACACCGCCGTGCTGGGCGACCCGAAGCCGATCGACCGGTTCCTCGGCGTGCTGGAGCTGACCGTGGGCGACGGCATCGCCGCCTTCGCCGGCGCCGGTGTGGGCGGCGGGTCGCTGGTGTCCGCCGGCGCCCTGGTCGAGCCGCCCCGGTCGCTGCTGCGGCGGGTCTTCGGGCGGGCGGTCGACGTCGACGAGCTGGCGGCCGTCCACTACCCCCGGGTGCGGCGGGTGATCGGGGCCGGGCCGATCCCCCGGCGGGTGCTGGAGCGGCGGGAGTACGCCGCCGCCCGGGCCTTCGCCGCCCTCGGGCACGAGGCCGGGCTGCCGGTCGAGCTGGTCGACATGGCGCTCGACTGGCACACCGTCGGGCTGGAGCTGGACGGCGAGCGGGTGCCGTCGGTGATCGCCGGCGAGTTCTGGTACGGCAACAACAGCGGGGCCAAGCTGTCGCTCGACCGCACCTACCTGCGGCGGGCCGAGGCGACCGGGCGGCTGACGATCGAGGCGCAGCAGCGGGTGGTGTCGATCGCCGCGGGGCCGGACGGGCGCTACCTGGTCGCGGCCGAGTGCCTCGCCGACGACGGGACCGTGCTGTCCACCCGGGTGTACGCCGCCCGGCGGCTGTTCCTGGCGGCGGGGTCGCTGGGGACGTCCGGGCTGCTGGTGCGGGCCCGGGGGCGGGGCTGGCTGCCGGGGCTGCCGGACGCGGTCGGGACCGGGTGGGGGAACAACGGCGACTTCGTCGCGGCGCTGGCCGGGCTGCCGGGGCGGGTGCGCCCGAGCCTGGGCGGGACGGCGCCGGTGCTGATCCGGGACCTGTCCAACCCGGTCCGGCCCACGGCGGTGGCGTGCGTCGCCGACTGGACGAGGGAGGGCGAGCGGGGGTCGGTGTCGTCGCTGGGGATGGCGCCGGTGCCGGGGGTGGGGTCGTTCCGGTACTCGCCGGCCGATGACTCGGTCACGCTGGTCTGGCCGCGGTCGTCGCCGGCGGTGACGGCCGCCGTCGCGGCGGGGGCGGCGACCTACGCCCGGCTGGCGGGGGCGGCGGCCGGCTCGGCCGATGGCGGCTGCGTCGTCGGCCCGGCAGGCGTGCTGCCGCGGGCCTACGGGCCCCACGCGGGCGGCGGCTCGTCCGACCTGGACGCCGTGCCGGCGCCGGCCGGCGCATCGGCCACGGCCCACCCGCTGGGCGGGGTCCCGCTGGGCTCGGCCACCGACGCACTGGGCACGGTGCTGGGCCATCCGGGGCTGTACGTGGTGGACGGCGCCCTGATCCCGGGCCACACGGGCTGCGCCAACCCGGCCCTCACGATCGCCGCCCTGGCCGAGCACAACGTCGAGCGGATCATCGAGCGGGACCTCGGCTGACCGGCCTTCGCTGTCACACCCCGGCCGTACGGTTGCGGCATGGCCACGTGGATCGAGTTCGCCGAGGAAGCCCCCGAGCTGGCGTCGCTGGCGGAGGAGCTGCTCGCAGACACCGGGTTGATGATGCTGGGCACCTTGCGGGCCGACGGGTTCCCGCGCATCAGCCCGATGGAGCCGGTGCTGAAGGACGGCAAGCTCGTGCTGCACGGCGACCGGCTGTGGCTGGGCATGATGCCGGGGGCCACCAAGGCGCGGGACCTCAAGCGCGACGGGCGCTTCACCCTGCACAACGCCACCATCGACAAGATGGTCACCAAGGGCGACGTCAAGCTGTGGGGCATCGCCACCGAGGTGACCGACCACGACACGCTGGTGCGCTTCGCCGCGGACATCTTCGTGTCGACGGGCTTCCGCTTCGAGGTGGGCAGCTTCGATGCGTTCGACCTCGACATCCTGGGCGCGTCGACGGTCAGCGTGGGCGGCGACGTGATGCTGGTGCGCACATGGCACCCGGGCAGGGGGGTGACGGCCACGGAGAAGCGCTGACGCCCACGCGCACGCTCACGCCGGGTTGAGCTGCTGCGTACCCAGGCCCGGGCGACATCAGGTCGAGCCGCCGGCCAGCCGGGTGCCGGCACCCAGCGTCGCGAGGCCACCGGGCGGTCGCGGTCGGCCGCAACGGGACGTGCCGCCCGGTCGGTGCAAGCGGTGCCGGCGGGTGCACGCTCACGCCGGGTGGAGCTGCTGCGTACCCACGACCCGGAGCATGTCGAGGGCTTGCGCCGCCGGGGTCCCGGGGGCGGCCGAGTAGACGACCAGGCGTTGGTCGGTGTCCGGTAGGTGGAGGACGTCGCAGTCGAGGGTGATCCGGCCCAGGTCGGGGTGGTGGATCGTCTTCGTCCTACTGCGCTGCTCCTCGACCCGGACCTCGGCCCATAGGCGGGCGAAGCGGGTGCTGCCCGCTCGTAGCTCCGCCACCAGGCGCCCGAGGCCGGGGTCGGGGTAGCGGGCGGCGACCGCTCTCAGGCTGGCGACCACGCCGTCCTCGGCGGCTTCGGCCTCGTCCTCGGCCAGGGAGACGCGGCCCTTGTCGCCCAGGAAGCGCTGCCAGGCGATGTTGCGCTGGTGGGGCGGCCACGCCGAGAAGTCGCCCAGCAGGGCGGCGGCCAGCGGGTTCCAGGCCAGGATGTCGCCCTTGGCGTCCATGACCAGCGCCGGCAGGTCGGTGAGCCGGTCCATCAGGCGCAGGGTCGAGGCCCGGACCGCGCCGTCGATCGTGCCCGGGCGGGGTGGCTCGGCGCCGGCGAGGTGGAACAGGTGGGCGCGCTCGTCGTCGCCGAGGCGCAGGGCCCGGGCCAGCGCGCCCAGGACCTGGGTCGAGGGGTGGGGGCCGCGGCCCTGTTCGAGGCGGGTGAGGTAGTCGACCGAGACGCCGGCGAGGTGGGCGACCTCCTCGCGCCGCAGGCCGGGGACCCGGCGGCGGGTGCCGGCGGGGAGGCCGACGTCGGGCGGGTGCAGCCGCCCCCGGGCGGTGCGCAGCGCCTCGGCCAGGCCGTCGCGGTCCATCGGGTCCAGGATGCCGCCGGCGGGCGGCGGTCGGGCGCGGCAGGGTGGGATCGGCGGTCCCAGGCTCGGCCGGGCCTGGGCGGCGGCCGGCGGATGAGGCATCGTCGGGGCATGACTGCAGACGTGGCGCTCGTGACCGGGGCGAACAAGGGGCTGGGGCGGGAGACCGTGCGGCGGCTGGCCGCGCTCGGGTGGACCGTGTTCGCCGGGGCGCGGGACGCCGGGCGGGGGTCCGCCGCCGTGGCGGAGCTGACCGGCGGCGGGGGTGACGTGCGGCTCGTGGCGATCGACGTCACCTCGGACGACTCGGTCGACGCCGCCGTCGCCGAGGTGGCGGGGCAGGTCGACCACCTCGACGTGCTCGTGAACAACGCCGGGATCACCGGCGCTCACACCGACCCGCTGGAGACCGGGCCCGACGACTTCCGGGCCTGCTACGAGGTCAACCTGCTCGGGCCGGTGCGGGTCACGCGGGCCTTCCTCCCCCTGCTGCAAGGGGCGGCGCGGCCGAGGATCGTCAACGTGTCGAGCGGGATGGGGTCGATCGCCATCACCACCGACCCGGACCGGGTCGAGTCCGCCTTCGTCGGGCTCGTGTACCCCTCGTCGAAGACCGCGCTGAACATGGTCACCACCATGTACGCCAAGGCGCTCCCGGGGTGGAAGGTCAACGCCGCCGACCCCGGGTACACCGCCACCGACCTCAACGGGCACCGGGGCACCAAGACCGTCGAGGAGGGGGCCGAGCCCATCGTCGCCCTGGCCACGCTCGGGGCGGACGGGCCGACCGGCGGGTTCTTCGGCGCCGAGGGGCCGCTGCCCTGGTGAGCAGCCGGGATCAGTCCTCCCGGCGGCGGGTCATCGACTCCTCGCCCGGCTCGACGCCCCAGGTGAACACCGTCTCGGGGTGGATGCGGATCACCTCGGTCGTCGTGCCGGGGACGGGCGGCTCGGGGTCGGTCGCGGCCTCGGCGCGCCCGCGGATCTCGATGCCCCGCACCTGCCACGGGTCGAGCGACTTCACGTCGTCGACCACCAGGGCGGCCCGGCCGGTCGCGGCCACGTTGCGGAACTTGCGGCTGGCGCCCATGCGGTAGCCGCCGATGACGATGGTGCCGCCGTCCTCGACGACGAAGCCGACCGGGTTGGCCTGCACCACGCCGTCGGCGCCGACGGTGGCCAGCCGGCCCAGCCGCTGCGACCCGAGGTAGTCCAGCTCTGCAGGGGTGAATGCCATGGCCGCCGACCGTACGACCTCAAGCGAGCTCGAGGTCAAGGTCAGGGCCGGCGGCGGCTGCGGACCAGGACCTCCTGCACCACCGTGGCCACGTGCACGCCGCCCTCGCTGAACACGTGGCCGACCGCCACGCCCCGCGAGCTCATCAGCCCGTGGCAGGTGAAGGTCTGGAGCTGCCAGCCGTCCTCGGTCACCGGGCGGTGGAAGTAGATGGCGTGGTCGAGGCTGGCCGTCATGAACAGGTCCTCCATCGCCGGCCCCGGGTCGAAGTCGGGGTGGAGGGAGATCACGCTCTCGGTGGGCAGGTCGTCGGACAGGTAGGTGAGCGCCACCGCCTGCATGGCCGGGTCGTCGCCCACCGGGTCGTGCACCCGCATCCACGAGCTGGCCTCGCCCGGCCCGACCGGCACCGGGCAGTTGGCGAACATGTCGCTCCAGCTCCCGTCGGCCAGGTCGCCGGGGGCGGGCCCGCCGGCGGGCAGGCGGGCGGTCTGGACCTGGGGGGCGTCCTCGTCCACCTGGTACGACGCGCTCATCTCCAGGATCACGCCCACCGACTGCCGGGCCGTGACCCGCCGGGTGCAGAACGAGCGCCCGTTGCGCACCCGGTCGACCTCGAACCGGATCGGCTCGGTGTGGTCGCCCGACCGGATGAAGTAGGCGTGCAGCGAGTGCGCCCGGAACGCCGGCTCGACCGTGAACGTCGCCGCCCGCAGCCCCTGGGCCACGATCTGCCCGCCGTACAGCCCGCCCCACGGGTAGCGGGGCCCGGCCCCGACCCACACGTCCGTGCCGTGCGGCTCGAGCGCCATCATCGTCGCGAAGTCCACGGGCCGAGTCTGCCGCGCCCCGTCCGGCAGGATGGACCCCGTGCTCTTCGCCGACGTCGCCGCCCTCACCGACGAGCTGGTGTCCACCCGGGCCCGGTCCAAGAAGGTGGCCGCCCTCGCCGCGGTGCTGGCCCGGGCCGAGGGCGACGAGCTGGCGGTGATCGTGGCCATGCTGGCGGCCAACCCCCGCCAGGGCCGCATCGGGGTCGGGTGGCGCACCGTGGCCAACGTCGAGGCGGCCCCGGCCGCCGAGCCGTCGCTCACGGTGACGGAGGTCGACGCCGCCCTCACCCGGCTGGCCGGGCTGCACGGGCCCGGCTCGCAGGCGGCCCGGACCGCCGAGCTGAAGGGCGTGCTGGGCCGGTCGACCGAGGCCGAGCAGGACCTGCTGCGCCGGGTGCTGGTCGGCGAGCTGCGCCACGGCGCCCTGGCCGGCCTGCTCACCGACGCCGTGGCCAAGGCGTTCGCCGTCCCGCTGTCGGCGGTGCGCCGGGCCGCCATGCTCGACGGTGAGCTGGCCCGGGTGGCGGTCGTGGCCCGCGACGGCGGCGCCGACGGCCTGGGCGCCATCGGGCTGACCGTCGGCCGTCCGGTCCAGCCGATGCTGGCCCAGACCGCGACCGACGTCACCGACGCGCTCGGCCTGGCCACGGGCGGCGACGGCCGGCCCTGCTCGGTCGAGTGGAAGCTGGACGGCGCCCGCATCCAGGTCCACCGGGACGGCGACGACGTGCGCATCTACACCCGCAACCTCAACGACGTCACCGACCGCCTGCCCGGCATCGTCGACCTGGCCCGGCGGCTGCCGGCCGACCGGCTGGTGCTCGACGGCGAGGCCGTCGGCGTGGGCGAGGACGAGCTGCCCCGCACCTTCCAGGACACGATGTCCGCCTTCGGCCAGCAGGACGGCGTGGCCGGCGCGGGGCTCCAGTCCCGGTTCTTCGACCTGCTGCACCTCGACGGCGAGGACCTGCTGGAGCGGCCGCTGACGGACCGGCTCGGCGCGCTGGAGCGGGTGGCCGGGCCGTGGCGCATCCCGGGCGTGCTCACATCGGATCCGGCCGAGGGCCAGCGGGTGCTGGACGAGGCCCTGGCCAACGGGCACGAGGGCGTCATGGTCAAGGACGCCACCTCGCCGTACGAGGCCGGGCGCCGGGGCGGGGCGTGGCGCAAGGTCAAGCCGGTCCACACGCTCGACCTGGTGGTGCTGGCGGTGGAGTGGGGCAGCGGGCGGCGCAGAGGCTGGCTGTCCAACCTGCACCTGGGCGCCCGCGATCCCGAGGGCGGGTTCGTGATGGTGGGCAAGACGTTCA
>DATFRN010000359.1:0-3045 GCA_035263165.1 Acidimicrobiales bacterium
CACGTCGCCCGCTACAAGCTGCCGAAGGACGTGCTGTTCCTCGACGCCATCCAGCGCAGCCCGGCCGGCAAGGCCGACTACCGCTGGGCCAGGGCACAGGTGGAGTGACGACCAACGAGGCCGCCGGGGCGGCCTCGGCCCTGCGGGCCGTCCCGTGACTGCCCTCGCCGGCGGTATGCCCCCACGACCTACGTGCCCTTGCGCGGCGGCCCGCCCTGTCCTTGTCCCTCCCACCCCAAAGGGAAAGGGGGGAGGGGGTCGATCAGACCAGCGGCGGAGCCGGGGTGAGGGGCTCGGCCGCGGCGGCGGCGGCCTTGCGGCGCTTGGCGGCGATGGCCGTGGCGATGCCGCCGATGGCGAGCATGCCCAGGCCCAGCTTGGCGAGCGGGATCGACGAGTCGCTGCCGGTCCTCGGCAGGTTGCCGCTGCCGTTGCCCGCACCGGCGCCTGCGCCCTGGGCCGGCACCACCGTGAGGCTCACGGAGAGCGACAGTGGCGAGCCGTCGGGGGCGGTGCCCTCGGCCGTGATCGTGTGGTGGCCGAGCGGGGTGTCGGCCGGGATCGTCGCCTGCAGGGCGAACACCCCGGCGGCGTCTGCGATGGCCGAGCCCAGCACCACGGGATCGGAGAACAGCGTGACCGTCGCCGTCGACCCGGTGGCGAAGGTGCGGCCCTCGATCGAGATCGTCTGCCCCGGCGTCGGCGTGGTGTCGCTGATCGTCAGGCTGTTGACGGCGGGCGGGTACTGCTGCGCGCCGGCGGGCGCGGCCATCGCGACGATGGCCAGTGCCGCTGCGGCGATCAGTCCCTTGATCATGCGATCCAGCTCCCCGTCACTACCCCGCCTGAAGGCCGCGGCCTCCAGCTCCGCTGATGCGGTGAGACTAACACGTGTGCTTCGGCTCACAAACGGCCTGGTAGCGTGGCCGCCCGGGCCCGGCGGGTCGGGCGCCTACGATGGCGGGACGCCAACCTCGGGGGTGTAGCTCAGCCGGCAGAGCAGCCGCCTTTTAAGCGGACGCGCGAGGGTTCGAGGCCCTCCACCCCCACAGCCATCGGCCGGGGCGTACCCTACGGCCCGTGGAGGACGAGGCCGCGCGGCGCCACCTGACCGACGAGCAGGCCCGGCTGGCACGCCTGCGCACGTCGCTCGAGGGCGAGCACCTCCACGACGAGGCCGAGGAGGACAGCTCCGCCGAGCTCTCCCACTTCGACCAGCACCCCGCCGACGTCGCCAGCGACGCCTTCGAGCGGGAGAAGGAGTTCTCCATCCTCGAGCAGGTCGAAGCCGAGCTGGCCGACGTCGGCCGGGCCCTCGACCGCCTCGACGGGGGCCGCTACGGGCGCTGCGAGGCCTGCGGCGAGACCATCGACGACGACCGGCTCACGGCCATGCCGGCCACCCGCTTCTGCGTCGACCACCAGGCCGACCTGGAGGTCTAGCCGCCGCTAGATCTGCCGGGGTACGGTCACGTCGCCGGGCTCCGTGAGCAGCACCCGGTCGCCCAGCCGCAGCCGGTCGCCCGCCACGTCCACCCACCGGCCCGCCAGGTTGGCCAGCCGCTCGTGCTCGGCGTCCAGGTGGGCCTCGATCGTGTACATGAGGCCACCGTGCGTGACCGCCAGGGCCTCGCCGCCCGGCACCGCCCCGGCCATCCGGCCGAGGGCGGCCAGCGCCCGGGCCAGCAGGCTGTCGTCGTCCTCCCACCCCGGCGGCCGGCGGCGGGCGGCGAGCGATCCGGGGAAGCGCCGCTCGATCTCGTCCCGGGTCAGGCCCGAGTACTCGCCGGCGTCCCGCTCCCGCAGGTCGGGGTCGAGGACCACCGGCCCGACGCCGAGGTCGCCCGAGATGATCGCCGCCGTCTGGGCCGCACGCTGGAGGTCCGAGGCGAAGATGGCGTCGACCGCCCCCAGCAGGCGGGCGGCCTCGTGGGCCTGGCGCCGGCCGAGGTCGCTGAGCGGGGGATCGGCCTGGCCCTGCCAGCGGCCCTCGGCGTTCCACTCGGACTGCCCGTGGCGGACGAGGAGGATGCGGGTCGTCTCGGGCGGGGCGAGGGCGTCCATGTGCCGAGGACGCTACCGGGACGATGCACAGGTAGGCTCGTTCGGCACTCGCTGGGGAGTGCCGACGTCCGAGGAGAGGCCATGCTCCTGCCGCTCGACAAGCTGGGCCCGTTCCACCCGTCCGCCACCGGCGTGACGGGGTCGGCGCGCGTCGCCCGGGCGGCCTGAGGTCGGGCGGGCGCATGCCGGTCATCCGCCTGTTCGCGCAGGCCCGCGAGGCCGCGGGGACGGGCCGCGACGTGCTCGACGGCGCCACGGTCGACCAGGTGCTGGCGGCCGCCCGGGAGCGCTACGGCGACGACTTCTCCCGGCTGCTGCCCCGGTGCCGGGTGTGGGTCAACGGCGAGCCGGCCGAGGGGCCCGATGCGGTGACGGGCGACGACGAGGTGGCCGTGCTGCCCCCGGTGTCCGGGGGCGCCTCGTGACGTCGCCGACCGGGCCCGAGTGGACCTGGTCGGCCGACCCCGGCGACAGCCCCCCGCCGACCGACCGGCCCCGCCAGGCCTTCGTCCCCGCGCCCGAACCCGGCAGCGACCTCGCCCCGCCCCCGACCGACGACGACGCGCCGTGGTCGCCCCCGTCCGCTCCGCCGTCGCTGGAGGGCTGGAAGCAACCGGCCGACCCGCCGTCCGACGACCCCGCCGCCTCGGGCGACTCGTGGCCCCCGGCCGCAGACCGGGGCTCGGGCGATTCGTGGTCGCCCCAGCCCAACGGCTCGGGGGAGTCGTGGCCCCCGGCCGTGGACCGGGGTTCGGGCGATTCGTGGTCGTCCCCGGCGAACGGTTCGGGCGAGTCGTGGTCCCCGGCCTCAGACCGGGCCTCGGGCGATTCGTGGTCGGCGGCCGCCGAGCGGGGCTCGGGCGCTTCGTGGTCGCCCCCGGCGAACGGTTCGGGGGAGTCGTGGCCCCCGGCCGCGGACCGGGGCTCGGGCGATTCGTGGTCGGCGGCCGCGGACCGGGGTTCGGGCGATTCGTGGTCGTA
>DATFRN010000360.1:0-7528 GCA_035263165.1 Acidimicrobiales bacterium
GTCCATCTTCTTGGACTGGTCGACCGCCCCCTTGAGGTCGTCGGGGCTGGCCAGGAAGCCGACGTGGAAGTTCATGCTCAGCCCCATCTCCTGGGCCTGGCCCAGCAGCGGCTCCCAGTGGTCGTCGACCAGGCGGGGCAGCCCGACCTTGTCGTAGCGGGCCGCGAACAGCACGCCCTTGTGGCCGATCGCCTGCGCCCGGGCCATCTCGGCCACGGCGGCGTCGATGTCCCAGAACGGCAGCATCATCATCGGGACGAGCCGCCGGCTGTCGGCCGAGCACCACTCGACCAGCCAGTCGTTGTAGGCCCGCACGCACTCGGTGGCCAGCTCGGCCGGCATGTTGTTGAGGAACACGTGGCTGTGGAACCCGAGGATGTTCGGGTACAGCACCTGGTAGTAGACGCCGACCTCGTCCATGTACTCCAGCCGGGCCGTGGCGTCGAGGGCGGGCAGGAAGGCGTCCTCCAGCCGCCGGGGATGCGACGGCGGGTACTCGGGCCAGCGGGCCTGGGCGAAGGCGCCCACGCCGTAGAGCTTCTGGTCGCCGATGTACCAGTACTCCTCCTGGCAGCGCTCGTGGAAGCGCACGTGGGGCACGAGGTCGCCCCACCTCGACGACACGCGCGAGGTCCAGAGGTCGGCCGGCTCGATGATGTGGGAATCGACGTCGGCGACGGCGTACCGCTCGCACAGGGCCATGGGCGCCCCTCCAAGTAATGAGTGATCGCTCACAAACGTTACGAAGGGTCGGGAACCGCCCGCAAGTGCTGCGCCATGAGCAGGGGCGTCACGCTCAGCACCCCGGCGTCGACCGGCAGCAGCACGCCGGTGATCCAGCGGGCCTCGTCGCTGGCCAGGAAGCCGACCGCCCAGCCGACGTCCCAGCCGTCGCCGGCGGTCCCGAGCAGCCCGGCCTCCCGGCGCATGGTGTCCATGAACTCGGCCCGGGGGCCCGGCGCCTGCACCGAGTGGACCATCGGCGTCGTGATGTGGCCGGGGGCGATGGCGTTGACCCGGATGCCCTGGCGCCCGTGCGAGTAGGCCATGTCGAGGGTCAGCGCCAGCAGCCCGCCCTTGGCGGCCGAGTAGGCCACGGTCCCGTCGCCCCGCACCGCCGAGATCGAGCAGATGTTGACGACGCTGCCCCCGCCCTTGGCCGCCATGACCGGCACCGCGTGCTTGGAGGCGAGGAAGGCGGTGCGCAGGTTGATGTCGAACGCGGCGTCCCAGGCCTCCTCGCTGGTGTCGACCACGGTCCCGACCGCAGCCCGGCCGATGTTGTTGACCAGGATGTCGAGCGTGCCGAAGGCGCCGACCGCCGCCTCGACCATCGCCGCGCACTGGGCGTCGTCGGTGCAGTCGGCGGCGAACACCTCGGCCGTGCCGCCCTCGCCCTCGATCAGCGCCCGGGTCTCCTCGGCCCGCTCGGGGGCGACGTCGACCAGCAGGACGCGGGCGCCCTCCCGGGCCAGGACGACCGCCGACGCCTTGCCGGTGCCGATGCCGGGGCCCGGGGTCGACCCCGCGCCGGTCACGATCGCCACCTTGCCCTCGACGCGCCCCGGGCGCTCCACCATCGCTCCTCCTCTACAGGCGGGTGAGGAGGGCGGCACCCGCCTCGATCCCGCCGACGTTGGTCACCGCCGCCACCTCGGCCCCCGCCACCTGGCGGTCGCCGGCCTCGCCCCGCAGCTGGCGCACGGCCTCGGCCGTGTGGCCGAAGGCGGCGTGCAGCCGGCCGCCGGACAGCTGGCCGCCCCAGGTGTTGAGCGGCAGGTCGCCGTCGAGGCCGATGGCCTTGCCGCCCTCGACGAACGCCGCCGCCTCCCCCACCCCGCAGAACCCCATGGCCTCCAGCCACCACACGACCTCGATGGTGAAGCCGTCGTACAGCTGGGCCACGTCGACGTCGGCCGGCCGCAGCGCGGTGCGGTCCCAGAGGGCGGCGGCGGTGGCGTGGCCGACCCGGCCCATGTCCTCCCACTGCTCCCACGACGGCCGGCCGTCGATGACGCCGGCCATGGCCTCGATGCGGACCGGGGCCCGCAGGTCGGGGACGGCGTCCGCGGTCGACACGACGATCGCGGTGGCCCCGTCGACCGGGACGTCGCAGTCGTACAGGCACATCGGCGTCGAGATCATGCGGGCGGCCAGGTAGTCGTCCACGGTCAGCGGGTCGCGGTACACGGCGGCGGGGTTGCGGGCGGCGTGGGCCCGCTGGGTGACGGGGATCCAGGCCAGCTGCTCGCGGGTGGCGCCGGTCTCGTGCAGGTAGCGGGTCGCGAACGGCGCCACCTGGCACACCGGCGACAGCAGGCCGACCGGCAGCAGCCAGGCGAGGGGTCCCTCGGCCTGCGGCCTGGTCGAGCCGTAGGCCGGGCGGCCGCCGGCGTGGCGGGCCGCGCTGCCCTCCTTGACCGTGCGCCAGATCACCACGTGGCGGGCCTGGCCGGTGGCCACCGCCATGGCCGGGCCGTAGAACGGCAGGCTCATGCCCTCGACCTGGCCCTGGCGCCAGGTGGTCGTGATGCGCAGGGCGTCCTGGACCTCGTAGAGGTTGCCGGCTGCGTAGCCGGGCAGGTTGGCCACGCCCCCGCCGGGGAACATGGCCAGGCCGTCGACGTCGTCGACGGTCAGGCCGGCGTCCTCGATGGCCGCCAGCACGGCGTCCAGCGTGAGCTGGAGGCCGGACCGGTCGAGGAGGCGCCCGATCTCCGAGTGGCCCACGCCGGAGATGACGGCCCGGTGCTCGGCGACCACGCCGGTCACGGCGCCTCGAAGCTGGGGATGGCGAACCCACCCGGACCGGGCTCGAAGCCGACCGCCACGGTCATGCCGACGGCCGCGTCGCCCGGCTCGCAGCCCCGCAGCCGGCCCACGACCCGCACGCCGGGGTGGTCCGCGAACTCGACCAGCACCACCGCGTACGGCACGTCGAGGTCGGGCAGCCAGCGCTGGTGGTTGACCGTGTAGCTGTAGACCGTGCCCGGGCCGGCGACCTCGACCCAGGTCATCTCCCGGCACCGGCAGGCCCGGCAGATGCCCCGGGGCGGGTGCGACTCGGCCCCGCACGCGGTGCAGCGCTCGACCACCAGCCGCCCCTCGGCGGCCGCGTCCCAGAACGGCTGGGTCTCCTCGGTGACGGCGGGCGGGATGCCGGCGGTGGCGGCCACGGGGCCACGTTGTAGCAGGTCCAGGAAAGTACACGCTCACTTTCGTCCTGCTACGGTGCCGGCCGTGCCCGGGGACCGCATCACGTTCGGCGCCGCCGCGCTGCCGGAGCCCGACCGGGCCTGGCTGGCCGCCGCCGAGGAGCTGCCGATCGGGTCGGTCTGGCAGGGCGGCCACGTGCTGCCGCCCACCCACACGGGCGAGGCGATCACCCGGCTGGCCCTGCTCACGGCCTGGACCGAGCGGGTGCGGGTCGGCACGGCCGTCCTGCTGCTGCCGCTGTACCCGCCGGCGCTGGTGGCCAAGCAGCTGGCCGACCTCGACGCCCGGTCCGGCGGGCGGGTGACGGTCGGCGTCGGGGTGGGCGGCGAGTTCGCGGCCGAGTTCTCCGCCCTGGGCGTCCCGGTGGCCGAGCGGGGCGCCCGCACCGACGAGGCCATCGACGTGCTGCGGGCGCTGTGGGCCGGGGGGCCGGTCACCCACCGGGGGCGTTTCGTCGACCTCGACCGCGTGGAGCTGCGGCCGGTCCTGGCGCCGGGCGCCGCCGCCCCCGCCCCCACCATGCGGCCGGGCGGCCCGCCCATCGTCGTGGCCGGGCGCCGGGAGCCGGCCATGCGCCGGGCGGCCCGCCGGGGCGACGGCTGGATGCCGTACCTGGTGTCGCCCGGGGCCTACGCCCGCTCGGTCGAGACGGTCCGCAAGGAGGCGGCGTCGGCCGGCCGGGACCTGGACGGCGACGGGTTCGAGTGGCTGCTGTTCCTCTACTGCTCGGTGCGGGCCGACGGCGACCGGGCCCGCGACGACGTGGCCTCGTTCCTCGGCGGCGCCTACGGCGACAAGCCGGGGGCCATGCTCGACCGCATCGCCCCGGGCGGCACGCCCGAGGAGGTGGCCGCCAAGCTGCAGGCCTACGTCGACGCCGGCGCCCGCCACATCGTGATCGCCCCGGCCGCCCACGCCGACACGCTCGAGGTGGTGCGGCTGGCGGCGACGGAGGTCCTGCCCCGGCTGGAGCTGCCGTCGTGAGCGGCCCGCTGGCGGGGCTGGCCGTGGTCGAGGTCGCCATCGGGGTCAGCGAGCTGGGGCTCGGGCACGCCGGCGGGGTGCCCGGTCGCCTGCTCGCCGACCTCGGCGCCTCCGTCACCCGGGTCGTGGGCCCGGAGCCGCTGGCGCTCGACGCCGGGGTCCCGTGGGGTCGGGTGTGGCACCGGGGCAAGCGGGTGGTGGCCACCGCCGACACCGGCGAGGTGGCGGCGCTGCTGGCCGGGGCCGACGTGGCCTTCGTCTACGGGCCCGAGGCGCTGGTCGAGGACCGGGGGCTGGGCTACGAGGCCTGCGCCGCCGCCAACCCGGGGCTGGTCTACGCCCGCTGCCGGCCCAGCGTGTTCGGCGGCGGCCCCGACGGCCCGGTCGGCCCGGTCGACGACTACGCCCTGCTGGTGGAGGCCCGGGCCGGGTTCTGCAGCCAGCTGGCGGCCCACCGGCCGGGGCCGATGCTGGTGGACGTGCGGGCCTCGGGCGCCGGGGCCGCCTTCCTGCTCACCACCTCGGCGCTGGCGCTCCTGCGGCGGCGGGCGCTGACCGGCGGCGGCGGGTGGGCCGAGACGTCGCTGTACGACGGGATGCTGGCCACGCTCGGCTGCATGATCGGGCGGTCGGAGCGGGCGCTGCCCAAGATCGAGTCGTACTGGGCCAAGGGGTCGTTCTTCCCCAACTTCCTCTACCGCTGCGGCGACGGCGAGCTGATGCAGATCTGGTTCGGCGGCAAGGGGATGTACGCCAAGGTCATCGAGGCCCTGGGCGACGAGCCCAGCGAGGAGGGCTACTACGCCGAGCAGATGACCGGGCTGCTCAACGCCCGGGCCGAGCGGTGGAAGGACGTGTTCGTCACCCGCCCCCGGGCCGAGTGGATCGAGCGCCTGCGGTCGGTCGGCGTGGCCTGCGAGCCGGTGCTGGGCCCGGGCGAGGCGCTGGCCGACCCCCACCTGGCCGAGGTCGGGCTGGCGGTGGCCGACCGGTCCGAGGGCCACGACGACGTGCTGCTGGGGTCGCCGATCGCCGTGACCCCCGTTCCGTGGACGGATGCGGTTGACTCCCAACCGAAAACGTCCACGGAAGGGTCCCGGCTGCTGGAGGGCGTGCGGGTCGTCGACTTCTCCGCCTTCGTGGCCGGGCCGCTGGCGGCCGAGGTCCTGGCCGACCTCGGGGCCGAGGTGATCAAGGTCGAGCCGCCCGGAGGCGAGGCCATGCGGGCGGCCGCCTACGCCATCGCCGCCTGCCAGCGGGGCAAGCGGAGCCTGGCCATGGACATCGGCGCCCCCGAGGCCCGGCCGGTGGTCGAGCGGCTGCTGCGCGGAGCCGACGTGGTGCTGCACAACTTCCGGGTCGGCGTGTCCGAGCGGCTGGGCATCGACGAGGCCACGGTCGCCCGGCTCAACCCCGGCGCCGTGTACTGCCACGCCAGCGCCTTCGGCGTGTCGGGGCCGCGGGCCGCCTACCCGGGCAACGACGCCCTCATGCAGGCGGTGTGCGGGTTCGAGGTGGCCAACGGCGGGGCGGGCAACGACCCGATCGCGGCGACGTGGATCCCGCTCGACATGGCCGGCGGCTGGCTGGCGGCGGCCGGCATCCTGGCCGGGCTGTACGCCCGGGCCGCCGGCGGGGGCGGCCAGCGGGTGGTGACGAGCCTGCTGGGGGCGGGGATGCTGCTGCACGGGGGCGTGTTCCTGCGGGACGGCGAGGTCGTGCGGGGGCCGGCGCTGGACGGCGACCAGACGGGGTTCGGCCCCGGGTACCGGCTCTACCGGTGCGCGGGCGACACGTGGCTGGCGCTGGTGGTCCCGGACGAGGCGGCGTGGGCGGGGCTGCGGTCGCTCCCGGACCTGGCCGGCCTGCCGGCCGAGTGCGCGCTCGTGCGGCCGGCGGGCTCGGCGGCGTCGGCGCCGGGGGCCGAGGCCGTCCTGGCGGCGGCGCTGGCCGGCGCCCCGGCGGAGGACTGGGTCCCCCGCCTGCGGGCGGTGGGCGCCCGGGCCGAGGTGGTCGAGGACGTGGACCGGGACGGGTTCCGCCGCCGCATCCTGGACGACCCGACGAACCGGGCGCTGGGCCGGGCGGTGACCTACGAGACGGCCGACTGGGGGCGGTTCGAGCAGATCGGGCCGCTGTTCCGCTGCGGGCCGGGGGTCGAGGGCGGCCCGGCGCTGCACCTCCCGGGCGTGGGCGAGCACAGCGTGGAGGTGCTGGACGACCTGGGCGTCCCGCCGGCGGAGACGGACGCCCTGCTGGCGGCGAAGGCGGTCCACCAGGGAGACCCGGCATGATCGACGCCGATGCGGCCCGCGCCCTGGTGGCGAGCTGGCACGAGGGCTGGAACGCCGAGGACGTCGACCGCATCATGGCCCCGTTCGCGGCGGATGTGGTGTTCACGTCCCCGTTCGTCTCCCGGGTGGGCCCGGACGGGGCGGCCGAGTCGGTCGAGGGCGCCGAGGCGCTGCGTGCGTACGTGACGGGCGCCCTCCGCCGCACCCCGGGCATCCGCTACCGGGTGGACGAGGTGCACCTGGGGACGGACACGCTGGTCCTCGACTACACGGTCACGTTCCCCGACGGCCGCCCCGACACGCGTGGCGCCGATCTCATGCGCATCGACGGCAGCGGCCGGGTGGTCGAGTGGCGCAGCCACTACCCGCTGGCGTTCGTCGAAGCGCGCTTGCCCCCGCCCGCGGCGGGCTGATTCCTCGCCTCCGGCGAGAAGGCCTCGGCGCGCGGCGGGGGCGGTGCGGGGCGACTCACGGGCGCCCCGCCGAGCGAAGCGACGGCCGGCATGGGCCGGGCGACCTGGCGCCCGCCGGCGCCCGCGTGGGAGCGGGGCGCAACGTGGCGGCGGCGCCGGGCGCCGGGCGCGACATGCGGCCGGTGACCTGGGGCCCGCAGGCGCGCGCTATGCGGGAGTGCAACTAGACGACGGGTCGGTGAAGGGCCGAGCCGACGCTGGGCGCCACCAGCGGGCGCGGCGGCCACCGGCGTCGGCCAGCTGGCCCGGTCCCGCGAGCCTGTGCCTTGGTGCCGGGTGACCCGAGGCGACGGGTCGGCGGGCGGCCAAACCGACGCTGGGCGCACCAGCGGGCGCGGCGATCACCGGCGTCGGCCAGCTGGCCCGGCACCCGCAGGCGCTCGCGTTGGTGCCGGGTGCAACGAGCCGACTGGTCCGGCGAGCGGCGGGGCCGAGGCGGGGCGACGCCAGCGGGGCGCGGCGGCCATCGCTATCGGCCGGCTGGCCCGGCGCCCGCAAGCGCTCGCGTGGGTGCCGGGTGCAACGACGCGACGGGTCCGGCGAGCGGCGGGGCCGAGGCGG
>DATFRN010000361.1:0-15694 GCA_035263165.1 Acidimicrobiales bacterium
CTCGGCCGCCGCAACCAGAACCTCCTCGGCCGCCAACTCGACTTCATCACCGAACTCGAAACCAACGAAACCGACCCCGACACCCTCGCCAACCTCTTCCGCCTCGACCACCTCGCCACCCGCATGCGCCGCAACGCCGAAAGCCTCCTGGTGCTCGCAGGCATCGAACCACCCCGCAAATGGGCCGCCCCCGTCCGGCTCACCGACGTCATCCGCGCCGCCCTCGGCGAAGTCGAGGACTACCAACGCGTCACCGTCCGCGGCGTCGAACCCGCCACCATCCTCGGCGCCGCCGCCGCCGACCTCGCCCACCTCCTCGCCGAACTCGTCGAAAACGCCCTCGTCTTCTCACCCCCCGACCAAACCGTCGACATCCGCGGCCGCCACCACCCCACTCGAGGCAGATCGCGCCCCGACACCAACGACGACACAGAACGCGATCTGCCTCGATTCGGCTACACCCTCGCCATCATCGACTCCGGCCTCGGCATGCCCCACGGCGACGTCACCTCCGCCAACCGCCGCCTCGCCGGCGCCGAATCCTTCACCATCGCCCCCTCCAAATACCTCGGCCACTACGTCGCCGGAAACCTCGCCCACCGCCACAACATCACCGTCCACCTCGACAACACCCCCAACCACGGCGTCACCGCCACCATCGACCTCCCCCCCACCCTCCTCACCACCGACGAGGGCCTCGGCGACCCGGTCACACCGCCCCACGGCCACCAGGTGGCGCTGCTCAGCCCTGAAGCCCAGGCAGCCCGGGCCCTGGCCGCGAGCCGGCCGGCGCTCGCCCCTGCCGCCCCGGGCTGGGACGCCTACCGGCCCGGCCGCCCGGCCGCCCCGGCGGCCCCGCCGCCCGCGCCCGCCGCACCCCCCGTCCCCGCCGCCGGCGCGACGACGTCGGGCGGGCTGACCAAGCGCAACCCCCGCAGCGGCGGCGGGACGACCGTCGGCGCCGGCGAGCCGTCGGGCGAGCTGCTCGACGCGCTGTCCCGCCACACCGGCCGGGTCGACGTGGTGCCCGGTCCCGACGACGCCCCGCCGGATGGCCTGTGGGGCCCGCGCGAGTCGATCGCCCGCAGCCCGGCCGACCCGCCGCCGTGGGGCCCACCCGCGGGCGGCGACCAGCCCGCCTGGGCCGCGCCGGCCGGCGGCGACCAGCCCACGGCATGGGCCACCCCCAGCGGGGGCGACGAGCCCGCGTGGGGTGGCGGCGACTGGGCGAGCCCGCCCGCACCCGAGCGGCCCGCCTGGCCGACCCCCGCCGGAGGCGACGAGCCGGCCCCGTGGGGCGCGCCGCAGCCCGGGAGCGACTGGGCCCCGGCGCCCGCCGGCCCCGCCGCCGACCCGTGGGGCACGCCTGCCGGCTGGCTGCCGGTCACGTCCTCGCCCTCCGCCCCGGAGGCGCCCGCCGCCGAGGCGGACACCGGGGCCACCATCGGAGGGCTGGCCCGCCGGGTCCGGGGCGCGCAACTCCCGACCACCGAGCCGCTGCGGGTCCGCCGCGCCGGCGAGGGCGACCCGGCCGGTCCCCGCACGGCGGGCCGTGGCAGCGCCCGCCAGACGCGGTCGGCCGAGGATGTCTACAGCTTCCTCAGCAGCTTCACCGCCGGGGTCCAGCGCGGCCTCCACGAGGCCGACAACGGCGAGTGACGGGCGTCAGCCCAGCTTGGTCAGGGACCGCTTGAGGTTGCGGATGGCCTGCTGGGTGCGCTGCTCGTTCTCGATCAGCGCGAAGCGTACATAGCCCTCGCCGCCCGGCCCGAACCCGACGCCCGGCGACAGCGCCACCTGGGCGTCCCGCACGAGCATCGAGGCGAACTCGACCGACCCCATCTCCCGGTAGGGCTCGGGGATGGGCGCCCAGGCGAACATCGTGCCCCGGGGGCGGGGCACCTCCCAGCCGATGCGGTGCAGCCCGTCGATGAGGGCGTCGCGCCGGCCCTGGTAGACGGCCTGCACCTCGCGGGGCACGTCGACCGCCTCGTTCATGGTCACGGTGGCCGCGATCTGGATCGGCTGGAACGTGCCGTAGTCGAGGTAGGACTTGAGCTTGGCCAGCGCCTGCACGACGTCGGCGTTCCCGGCCGCGAAAGCGAGCCGCCAGCCCGCCATCGAGAACGACTTGGTGAGCGAGTACAGCTCGACGGCGCACTCCTTGGCCCCCTCGGCCTGGAGGATCGACGGGGGCTGGAAGCCGTCGTAGCCCAGCTCGGCGTAGGCGTTGTCGTGGACGACGATGACCTCGCGCTCGCGGGCGAAGTCGACGACCTGCTGGAAGAACTCGAGGTCGACGGTGGCCGTGGTCGGGTTGTGGGGGAAGCTGAGCACGATCACCCGGGGCTTGGGCCAGGAGTACTCGTAGGCCTCGCGCACCCGCTCCATGAAGTCGCCGTCGGGCGACATGGGGATCTCGCGGGCCGAGGCGCCGGCGAACAGCGGGGCGAAGATGTGGATCGGGTACGACGGCGACGGCACCAGCGCGGCGTCGCCCGGGCCGAGCAGCACCCACATCAGGTGGGAGAACCCCTCCTTGGCGCCGATCGTGGTCACGACCTCACGCTCGGGGTCGAGCGCCACGCCGAATCGGCGCTGGTAGAGGTCGGCGAGCGCCTGGCGCAGCTTGGGGATGCCCCGGCTGGCCGAATAGCGGTGGTTGCGGGTGTTGTGCGCCGCCTCGCACAGCTTCTCGACCGCCAGCTCGGGCGACGGGATGTCGGGGTTGCCGAACCCGAGGTCGATCACGTCGATGCCGGCTCGCCGGGCCTCGATCTTCAGACCGTCGATGATCGTGAAGACATACGGGGGCAGCCCGGTGATGCGGCGAAATTCCATGGGACAACGCTACTCGGGGGCGGTGCGCGGTCCGACAGTCGATTCCGGCCCGGGGGTTGGCGCGGCGGGGCTGGTCGGGGAACATCTGGCGGTGACCTCCCCCGAGATCGACGTCGTCATCGAGATCCCCCAGGGCAGCCGGAACAAGTACGAGTACGACCACGTCCACCACGTGTTCCGGCTCGACCGCCGGTTGTTCACGGCGACCACGTACCCGGCCGACTACGGCTTCGTGCCCGACACGCTGTCGGAGGACGGCGACCCGCTCGACGCGCTGGTGCTGCTGGAGGACGCCACCTTCCCCGGGTGCTGGATCACGGCCCGGCCGGTCGGCGTGTTCTGGATGGAGGACGACGCCGGGCCCGACGCCAAGATCCTCTGCGTCCCCGCCGGCGACCCCCGGTGGACGGCGGTGAAGGACATCGACGACCTGCCGCCGTTCCTGGCGGACGAGATCGAGCACTTCTTCGGGGTCTACAAGGTCCTCGAACCCGGCAAGCACTCCAACGTCCGGGGCTGGGAGGGCTGCGAGGCGGCGATCGCCGAGATCGAGGCCTGCCGCCGCCGCTACGCCAGCGAGGGCGGCTGACCCGACCCGGCGCCGCGCTCCGCGGGAGCGTCACGACCGCCGAGGAGGGCGGCGCCGATGGCGCCGGCGCGCTCGCCGAGCTCCGCGGCCACGATCCGGACGTCCTTGCGCTCGTCGGGGATCATCACGCGGCGCTCGTAGGCCCGGCGGACCGGGTCCATGAGCAGGTCGCCGGCCTCGACCAGGCCGCCCCCGATGACGACGAGCGAGCAGTCGAGCAGGGTCACGATATTGCCGACGCCGATGGCGACCCAGTCGCCGAACGACTCCATCACCGCCAGCGCATCGGGATCGCCCTGGGCGGCGGCCCGGGTCACGTCCTCGCCCCGTACGTGCTCGGCGACGCCGCTCTCCATCGCCACGCCTCGGGGAAACAGCCCGGCCTCGGCCGCCTCCCGGCCCAGGCGGGCCAGGCCGCTACCGGAGGCGAAGCGCTCCCAGCACCCCCGGCGGCCGCACGGGCACTGCGGTCCCCGCGGGTCGACGATCATGTGGCCCGCCTCGCCGCCGAACCCGTGGGCCCCCCGCACCAGCTCGTTGTCGGCGATGATCCCGGCGCCGATGCCGGTCCCGAGCGTGACGCACACGACGTCCGGCACGCCCCGGGCGGCCCCCGCCAGGTGCTCGCCCCAGGCGGCGCAGGTGGCGTCGTTGTCGACCCGGATGGGCAGGTCGAGGCGGCGGTCGAGCTCGTCGCCGACCCGCACGCCCCGCAGCCCCGGCAGGTTGGGCCCGACCCGCAGGATTCCGTCGAGGTCGACCAGGCCGGCGATGCCGACGCCCACGGCACCGACGGCGGCGCCGGCCTCCTCGCCCAGGTCGCGCACGACGCCGGCGATGGCGTCGAACACGGCGTCCTCTCCCGGCGGCGTCGGCACCTTGGTCTCGGCCACCACCGTGCCCGGGTCGGCCGGGTCGAGGACGATCCCCAGGATCTTGGTCCCGCCGATGTCGACGCCGGCGAGCAGCCGGCCGGGCGCGCTCAATACCGCAGCAGGGCGCCGATGCGCCCCATGACGTCCAGGTCGGCGTTGCCGACGCAGATCTCGACTTGGCACGACTGGGCGAGCGCCTCCTCGACGACGTCCTCGACCAGGTCGTCGACCTCGACCATCTCGCCGTGGCAGTGGGGGCAGCGGCGGCCCATGGCCGCCAGCCGGTCGCAGCCGAGGCAGCGCCAGCCGGGGGCCCGGAAGCCCTTGGAGACGAACAGCGTGTCGACTCGGTGCTCCCCCAGCGCCTCGACCACGTCGGCCAGTCCGGCCCGGCCCCGCCGCCCGCCGGCGACCGCGGTGCGCAGGCGCTCGACCAGTCCGGCCTCCCGCTTGCGCTCGACCTCGGCCTCGATCGCCTCGGCGGCCGCCTGGACCTCGCCGTGGTTGGCGGTCACGGGCACGGTCAGGCGGCCGCACAGCCGCTCGCGCAGGTAGGGGTGGAGGTCCGCCTCGAGCTCACCAGCCAGGTGGTCGGGGGCGGCGATGGCGAGGTGCTCGAACGGCCGCTCGGTCCAGACCTCGAAGGCGACCTGGGCGGCATTGCGCAGGTGCTGGCGGGTGTGGGCCTCGAGGGCCTGGGGGTGGTCGCCGCCCCGGTCCCGCTCGCCCCGGGCGCCGGTGTCCCGGGGGACGGCCTCGAACAGCTCGGACCGGTCGACCAGCTCGCCGAGCTCGAAGACGAACATGCGGGCCCGCTGGCGGTCGGCGAGCAGGACGCCGATCGGCTCGTGCTCCCGCAGCACCGACTCGAGCTGGCCGACCGCCGGCACGTGGTTGATCACCACCCGGGTCGGGACCGGGACCGGCAGCTCGATCACCTGCCACATCTGGTCGGCGGAGCAGGCGAAGATGGCGAGCCCCCGCGTGCGCGAGCGGTCGAGACCGCCCCGCACCAGCCGCTCGATCTTCGCGAGGTCGGACTGCACCGATGCCTGCCCGTTCGCCCGCGCCCTCGCCCCCTTGAGGACCACCTCGACCTCGTGCTCGAGGTCCTTGTGGCGGGCGATGCGCCGGCCGTCGACGTCGAGGTAGCAGGACGTGATCGGCGCCCGTTCCCCCTTCTTCGCAGCCAACTCCCGGATCCCAGCTTCGGTGATGACCGCCACGGGCGCCTCCTGGTTGCGATCCGCGGATCGGGGGAGAGTCCGGCTCGGGCGGCGCCCCGGCCGGACCGGTATGCGGGCGATGGTAGGCGACCGCCCGGGACCTTGCCGTGGGGCGCGCCCGCGCCGATCAGCGCACGGTGATGCGCTGCACGCGGGTGCCCGCCGGCTCGCTCGCCGCCTCGTCGTCGGCGTCGGCCGGACCGGGTGCGGCGCCCGTGACCCGGCGGGCCATCTCGCCCACCGAGCCCAGCAGTCCGGCCAGCGCGGCGACCGAGTCGGTGTCGTTGACGACGTCCTCGGCCACGTCCAGCGCCGCCCGGGCGGCGGCGATCAGCTCGCGGGCCGCCGCCTGGAGGTGCTCCATCCCCTGCCGGGCGCGGTCGCTCCTGTCGTCCGTGACGTCCGTACCGTCACCATCCGTCGTCGGCCCCATCGCCGCTCCTTCCCTGTCTCGTCAGCCGGGCGCGGCGGCGGCCGGCGCCCGCTCGGCGAAGGTGACCGCCAGCCGGCCGTCGTCCAACTCCGCCCCGGCCACCTCCCGCCGCCGCAGCGCGTCGGGCAACACCAGTGCCCGCCGGTAGGGGCCCACCCGCACCAGCAGCTCGTCGCCGGTGCGGCCGAGCTCGAGGTCGTCCCGCCCGGTGAAGGGCAGGCCCATCTCCAGCACCATCCGGTCGCTGCCGTCGCCCGCCCGCCGGACCGCCAGCGGCTCGCCGGCCCCGAAGCGGGCCGTCGGATCCTCGTCGCCGTACAGCGCGTCGGCGAAGCCCCGCAGCGCCACCGGCCCCACCTGCTCGTCGGGCTGCAGCGGCACCCGCAGGACCGGCACCGGCGCGAAGCCGTCCTCGACGGCGGCCAGATGCTCGGCCTGCACGGCCTTCCACCGGGCGAACCACGGGTCGCCGACCGAGTCGGGCAAGAGCCGGTTCGCCACCACGGCGTCGACGGTGTACCCGAACAGCGACAGGTAGGTGTACGTGCGTCGGGCCTCGGCGATGACCATGCGCTCGGGGTTGACCACCAGGCGCACGCTCGTGCGGCGGCCGTCGGTGAGGATGTCGCGCACACCGGCGAGCCGGTCGTAGAACCGCTGGGTGGCGGCGAACACGTCGTCGCCCGCCACCGGCATGGTCGTGACCTTGGCGAGCAGCGGCGACACCACCCGGTTCACCGTGCGCCCGAGAGGGAACAGCCGCTCCATGTACCGCCCGAGCACGTCGGGCAGCGACAGGAGCCGGACGGTCTCGGCCGTCGGCGCGCAGTCGACGACGACCACGTCCCACTCGCCACTCGTGGCGTGCTGGCGGATGTCGGCCAGCGCGAACACCTCGTCGAGCCCCGGGATGACGGACAGCTCCTCCGCCTCCAACCCCTCCAGCCCGGCCCAGCGGAACACGTCCAGCAGGTAGCGCTGGATGTCGAGCCAGGCGTCCTCCATGCGATCCTGGGCGTCGAGCTGCTGCCCCCACAGGCCGTCGGCCACGGGGGCGACACAGGGACCGAGCGGGGCGTCGAAGGCATCGGCCAGCGAGTGCGCGGGATCGGTCGACAGCGCCAGGGTCCGCAGGCCCGCGTCGGCGCAGCGCAGCGCCGTGGCCGCCGACGCGGTGGTCTTGCCCACGCCGCCCTTGCCGGTGAACAGCAGGATCCGGGTGGGCGAACCGTCGCCCGGCGATGCCCCAGCCGCGGCCATCAGGTCTCGAGATGGTCCCGCAGGTGGCGGAGGGCCGTGGTGAGCAGCCGGTTCTCGGCCCGCCGCTTGACGAACCCCGGCAGCGGCACGACCAGCTCGACCTCGAGGTGGTAGGTGATGGCGGTCCGGTCCGGCTCGCCGTCCACCGGCGCCAGCTCGTAGCTGCCGTCGAGCTTGCGGGTGATGTCGCCCTCGACCAGCCGCCAGGCCAGCACGTCGGGCGCCTTGCTGTAGTCGTAGCGCAGCCGGTAGCTGGTGCTGCGCCCCATGGCGGCGGCCCGGAACGCCACCTCGGCCGCCCGCCCGTCGCCGTCGCGCGCCACGACCTCGGCCGTCTTCAGGTCGTGCGCCCAGGTGGGATAGGCCTCGAAGTCGGTGAGGACCTGCCAGGTCCGCTCGGGCGACGCGCCGACCACCATGTGCTGGGTCGCCTGGTCAGCCATGTGGTGGTGCCTCGGGGTCTCGCGGTCGGACGGACGGACCGCACGTTACTGCGCCGATCGCGCCTCCTCGTCCGGCGCCCCCCGGGGCGGGAACCGCCCGTGGTAGGCCCCCCACAGCGCCATCAACCCGAGCCCGACCACGGGCACGAGCACCGCGAACGCCAGCGCCGTGAACGGCCGCACGGCGGCCGCGGCCACCGCCACCACGACCTGCACGGCGAGCAGGATCCGGAACATCCGGGCCACGGCCGGCGGCGCCACGTCCCCCGCCAGGAAGAAGGCCCCACCCACGCTCACTTCGTCGTACCGGCTGCGTGAGATGGCCGCGGCGTACGCCCACAGGAAGGCGCCGCACCCGAGCACGAACAGCGCCAGGAACACGGGCACGGCGACGAACTCCAGCGGGTCGGGCGCCACCGCCGCGGCCACCGCCACGACGGCGAAGACGATCGTCGCCCACCGGTCGAGCACGATCATCCGCTCCCCCGCTGCCCCACCGGCGTCGGCATCGGCATCGGGCACGCCGCTGCCGGACGCGCGAGCCCCGTCGGGTGCGTCACTGCTCACCATCGACCGAGCACCTCCGCCAGCCGGCCGGCGAGCACGTCGTAGGAGAACTCCGTCACCGCCCGCGCCCGCGCCGCACGCCCCAGGGCGTGCCGGCGGTCGGCGTCGTCGAGCAGGCCCGCAAGCGCCGCCGCCACCGCGTCCGGGTCCGAGGGCCGGGACACCACCACCCCGGTCTCGCCGTCGGCCACGGCCTCCGCCGCTCCCCCACTCGACCCCGCCACCTGGGGCACGCCGCAGGCGGCCGCCTCCAGGAAGACGACCCCGAACCCCTCCTGTTCCAGGCCCGCCCAGCGGGTCCGGCACAGCATCGCCGCCACGTCCGCGCCCCCGTACAGCGCCGGCAGGTCGCCGTCCGGCACCCGCCCCAGCATCCGCACCGGCGCTCCCGTCCTGGCCACCAGCCGGTCGAGCCGGCCCCGGTCGCGACCCCCACCGCCGATCGCCACCACCAGGTCGGGCCGGTCCGGCGCCAGGCGCGCCGACGCCTCGATCAGCACGTCCATCCCCTTGCGGGGCACCAGCCGGCTCACGCTCACCACCACCCGGCCGTCGGCCGGCAGGTCGAACAGCACCCTGGCCTTGGCCCGGCCCTCGTCGTCGAGCGGCACGAACCGTTCGGGGTCGACCCCCGGCGGCACCACCGTCACCGGCAGGTCCCGGCGGGCGGCCCGCAGCCCCTCGGCCGCGGGGTAGCCCCCGGCGGCGATCACCTCCGACGCTCCCCGCAGCACGTGCGCCAGCAGCGACCGGGACACCGGCAGGCGCCCGGGCACCGTGATCTCGGCCCCGTGCAGCACCACCCCGTACGGCCGGCTCAGCCGCGGCCCGACCAGCCCCAGCGGCAGCGCCGGGTCGAGGACGATCAGCGAGGCGCCGATCTCCGCCGCCAGCGCGTCGATCCGGCCGGCCAGCGACGGGGTCGGCCAGAGCACCTTCTCCGGCGTCCGCACCACCCGGAAGGGCTGCTCGGCGTCCCAGGCCGCCGCGCCCTCGTAGGGCGTGGTCAGAACGGCGAACGACGACGGGTCGAGGCGCCGCCACAGCTCCCACAGGTAGGACTGGATGCCGCCGACCTTCGGCGGGAAGTCGTTGGTCACGAACAGGTGGGACATCCAGGCTCCTCGGCGGTGCCGTCAGCGGGGCGGCACGGGCGCGGCCAGCTCGGCCCGCACGGTCGGATCGGGGTCGTCGCCGGTGCTCAGCCCCGCCTCGTCGATCATGTCGTCCCGCCCCAGCCGGCGGGCCGCCCACACGGCGTGGCCCCGGACGAGGGGGTCGGGGCTGGCCAGAGCCGACCGCAGCGCCGAGGCCACCGCCGGATCCGCCGGGTCGGCGACGTTGCCCAGCACCACCAGCGCGTTGCGCCGCAGGTAGCGGGCCTGGCGGCGCGGGATGTACCAGCGCCCGTGCCGGGCCAGCAGCTCGTCGTCCGTCGATGCCAGCAGGCCCAGCAGGTCGACCGTCGGCTCGGCCGGGCCGTCGGCGGTCGGGGCGATCTCCGCCCGGTCGACGCGGCGGTTGGGCGGGCACACCTCCTGGCAGTCGTCGCACCCGTAGAGCCGGTCGCCCAGCGCGACCCGGTGCTCGGGCGGGAACGGGCCCTCGACCTGGAGCAGCCAGGCGAGGCACCGGCGCGCGTCGACCACCCCGGGCGCCACGATCGCCCCCGTCGGGCAGCCGTCCAGGCACCGGGTGCACGTCCCGCAGCCGTCCGGCACCCGTGGCACCGACGCGGCCAGCGGTGCGTCGGTGATCACCGACCCCAGCACGAACCAGCTTCCGGTCCCGGGCAGGAGGAGGTTGGCGTTCTTGCCGTACCAGCCCAGCCCGGCCCGGTAGGCCGCCTCCCGGTCGACCAGGGCGTTGTCGTCCGCCACCACCCGCGCCCGCCACCCGTCGGATCGCAGGCGCTCGGCGACGACCGTCAGCGACGCCCGCAGGTCGCGGTAGTGGTCCTGCCAGGCGTAGCGCGCCACGCGGCCGGCCGGGCCGGCCGGGCTCGGCCGCGTCGGCTCCGGCGACCGCCGGTAGCTGCGCGCCCCCACGACCAGGGCCCGGGCGTCGGGCAGCGCCCGCCCGGGGTCCGTCGAGCGGTCGGGCGACCGGTAGGTGAAGGCCATGCTCCCGTGCAGCCCCTCCGCCTTCCGGCGGGCGAGGTGGCGCCGCGTGGTCGCGAACGGCGTCGCGGGCGCGATCCCGACGGCGTCGAGGCCATGCGCCCGCCCCAGCGCCTCCAGGTCGGCGGCTGCGGGGACGCGCCGGTCGGAACGGAGGGCGGTCGCCACCGCGCCATCGTGCCGACCCCGCGCCGCGGCGGCAACTCGCCCCCTCCGGCGGACCCGCCGCGGGTGCCCACCGAGTCGCCAACCTCAGCCCGTGCGCCGGACGTGGCGGAGCCGGGGCAGGAGGCCCGCCGTGCCCAGCATGCGCAGGGCCCGCTCCTCGTCCACGTCGACCACCACCGCCTCGCCCGGCTCGCGGGAGCAGATGTAGGTCACGACGCAGTCGTCGCAGGCCGAGGTGCCCTGCATGGCGCAGTCGTCGCAGTCGATCACCCGCGACTCGCCCGAGGCGGGCGGCGGCGCGGCGGCAGGCTTGTCGTAACGGGACACGGCGGTCTCCTCGCGCTCGGCGCAGCGGGTCGGTCGGCTCCACGGCGGTGACCATACGGACGGCCTGTGACAGTGAAGGCCCGGGGTGGGACCGACGACCGTGAAATGGCAGGTCAGCGGCGCAGCAGCGAGACGAGTTGCCGGGCGTGGAGCAGGTTGGCGCCGGACCGGCGGGCGTCGGTGCGCACCCGCTTGTCGCTCGACGCCACCACCACCGGCGTGGCCACCGGGAGGCGGCCGACGATGTCGATCACCACGTCGTCCGCCTCGATGTCGGGCGACGAGAACCGCACCCGGACCAGGCGCCGGCCCGTCGAGGCGGCCCACACGGCGTCGACCTCGGCACCGTCGAACACCACCTCGGTGGGCGTGGCGGTGCGGGCGGCCAAATCCTCGAGCGCCGCCACCAGGCGCCGGCGCTGGTCACCCGCCCCGAGCTCGGGCCAGGCCGTCATCGAGACGTTGTAGCCGTCGACGACGAGGACGATGCCGGGGACCCGCAGCAGGTGGGCGGCCGCCTCGGGCGAGTCGTCGAACACCCCGCCGGGCAGGGCGAGGGGCATGCGGCGCCCGGCGGTGCCGTCGGCGGCCGGGGGCGCCGGCTCGGTCGCCTCGCCGGGCGCCGGGCGGCCGGTCGGGGCGAGGGGTGCGCCTGCGCCGGTGCCGGCGCCGGCCGTCAGGTCCGTCGGGCCGGTCGCGCCCCCCAGTCGGCGAGCCAGGCGGGCAAGTCCCTCCGCCAGGACGGCGGCGCCCTCGGCCGTCCGGGCCAGCTCGGCGGCCATGTCGCCGGCGAGGTCCGGGGCCAGGCCGCTGCCGGGGCCGGGGCCGGCCGGCGGCACGTCCGGCGTCGATGCGGCGGGCGGGCCCGATGCGGTCCCGGCCGCCGGCCGGCCCGCGAGCGGGTCGGTTCCCGCTCCGTTGCCGGTCGAGGCGCCGGTGTCGTCCCCGGGCACATCGGTGACGTCGGCCTCGGCCGCGGGCACGGGCGGCTCGGTGCGGGTCCGGCTGCTGGTCGACGCCTCCCCGCGGGCGGCGCCAGCGCTCGTCGCCTGCTCGGCACCGACCCCGGCCGACGACGGTCCGGCGGGCGTATCACCGCCAGCCTCCGCCGTCCCCGCGCCCGTCGCCTCGCCCGCGCCGGGGTCGACGTCCCGCAGCCGGGAGCGCAGGGCGTTCGCCTCGGTCGACCGCTCCACCAACCGGGCCTCGACCCGCTTGAGCTGGCGTACCGCCTCCGACCGGGCCACCGTCAGCTCCTCGACCGCCCGCTCCAGCTCGGCGACCCGCGCCTCGGCCCGGGCCCGCGCCTCCCGCTCCTCCGCCAGCGCCGGCCGCAGGTCGTCGAGCTCGGCCGCCCGGACCGCCAGCGCCGCCTCCGCCCGGGCCGACGCCGCCTCCGCCGCCGCCAGCCGCTTGCGGGCCGACCGCTCCTCCCGGGCGTCCCGCGCCTCGTCCTCCCGGGCCGCCGCCGTGGCCACCAGGCCGTCCAGCTCCTCCCGCCAGCCCTCCGGGCGCACGAGCCACAGCCAGCCCGCCCGGCCCACGTCCGCCTCGTCGGCGACGGCCGCGACCCGGGCCCGGAACTCGTCGTCACGCTCGACGACCCGGGCGACGGCCTCCAGCGACCGGGTCGTCTGCTTGGCGAAGCCCAGGTAGGGCCGCAGGGCGGGCGGCGGCGGGACGGTCGGGTCGGCGGTCAGGCCGGCGCGGGCGACGGCGAGGGCGAGCTCGACGGCGGGGCGGACGACGCCGGCGGGGTCGCTCAGCTGGCCCTCGGCTGGTCGGACGCCGTGACGGGGGCGCCGGCGGCGTCCGTCGCCCCGTCCTCGAGGCGCTCGACCGCGGCGCCGGTGCCGCACCACCGGCAGGTGATCTCCTCCACCGTCTCGTCGAGCACAGTCTCGTCCTCGACGTGCAGGTCGCCGCCGACGGTGTAGTGGTGGAAGGCCCGGGTGCGCCGGGCGGTCACGACGTCGAAGCGGGTGAGGTTGCCGCAGGCTGAGCAGCGATAACGGATGGCCACCGGCGCAGCCTACCGACCCGGGGGGCCGGCTCAGGGACGGGTTGCGGCGACTGACGAACAAATGTTCCCCCACGTACATCTGTTCTGCTACGGTGCCCCTCGGTGACCCTCAGCTACGACGAACCCACCACACCCCTGCACCAGGTCACGTTCTGCGTGGTCGACCTCGAGACCACGGGGGCGTCCTCTGCGACGTGCGCCATCACCGAGGTGGGCGCGGCCAAGTTCCGGGGCGGCGAGTGCCTCGGCACGTTCCAGACGCTGGTCGACGCCGGCGTGCCCGTCTCGCCGGTGGCGGCGCGCATCACGGGCATCACCGACGAGATGATCGCCGGGGCGCCCCCGCTGCCCGGGGTGCTGGCGGCGCTGGGCGAGTTCGTCGGCGGCGCCGTGCTGGTGGGGCACAACCTGCGGTTCGACGTGTCGTTCCTCGACGCCGCCCTGGCGGCGGGCGGGCGCGACGGGGTGCGGTTGCGGCTGGTCGACACCGTGGCGCTGGCGCGGCGGCTGGTCGGCGACGACGTGCCCGATTGCCGGCTGGCGACTCTGGCCGGGTTCCTGGGGTTGCCGCACCGGCCCAGCCACCGGGCGTTGGACGACGTGCTGGCCACGGCGGACCTGCTGCACGCGCTGCTCGAGCAGGCGGCGGGGGCGGGGGTGGTGACCCTCGACGACCTGCTGGCGTTTCCCCGCCTGGCCGGTCACCCGCAGGCGGCCAAGCTGCCGCTGACCAACGGGCTGCCCCGAGGGCGTGGGGTGTATCTGTTCCGCGACGGCCAGGGTCGGGCCTTGTATGCCGGCGCGGCGAGCGACGTCCGGCGCCGGGTGCGGGGGTTCTTCGCTCGCCGGGTGGGGGGTGGCGACGGGCGGACCGTGCGCCAGCTGCTGCGCACGGTCCAGCGCATCGACCACGTGGCCACACGGTCGGCCCTGGAGTCGGTGGTGGCCACGGTGCGGATCGTCCAGTCCCTGGCGCCCCGGCACAACCGCACGACCGGCCGGTGGCGACAGTACCGCTACGTCAGGCTTCCTGGTCGCGACGGCTCGGGGCGAGCCACAGTCGTCCCGTCGGTGCGGGGTGGTGCCGTGCACGTGGGCCCGTTCCCGACGCCGGCGGCGGCCCGGGCGGTGGCCTCGGCCATCGGCTCGGAGACGAGGGAGTCGGGCGATGCCGTGGTCGCCGAGCTCGCCCGCGAGGTCGCCCTGGGCGGGCCGTCGACCTTGGCCTGGAGCGACCGGGTGACGCTGGCCGGGGGGTTGACCTGGCTGCGGCGGATCGAGTCCCAGCGCCGCCCCGACCGCCTCGTGCTGCGATTACCCGGAGGACCGGATGTGGAGCTGCGCCGGGGCCGACTGGCGCTCGATCCCTCGGGACCCGCCGACGATGACGCCGACGACCTGTGGGTGCGGATCTCGCAGCCGCCGGTCGCACCACCGGCCGATGACGAACTGCCGGGCCGCCGGGAGGCCGAGGAGCTGGACGTGGTGGCTGCATGGCTCGACCGCCGGGCGAGCCGGGTGCGCCTGGTCCACGTGGACGGCGAGCTGTCCTGCACCTGGCCGGCGTTGCGGGCGCCGCCGACGTGCGCGGATCGACCACGGTCGCCGCCGACTCGCCCGGCGGCGACGCACGACCCACCGATCCTCGCCGGGGGCACGGCGGCTGCTAGCTACTTCGCCCTGAAGACGTAGCTGCCGGTGGTGTTGGTCTGGCCGACGTCGATCTGCTCGTGGCGCTCCGTCGCCGTCCGGGCGCGCTGACGCAGGACGGTCGTGGCGATGGTCGTGTTGGCGGCGCGGGCCGGTCAGCGGGTGAGGGCCGGGGACAGCGCGCAAGCGCCAGCGTCAACCCGGAACCCGCGTGGACCGGTATCGCAGGGCGATCGCCCCCGACCGGAGCTCCTGGCGATCGACGAGCTCGAGCTGGATGCGCTCGCGCAGACCGGCGAGCAAGGTCGGCCCGCGTCCGGCGAGGACCGGCTGCACGAGGAACTCGTACTCGTCGATGAGTCCCAGATCTGCCAACGCCAGGGGGAGCGTCACTCCGCCCACCCACAGGCCGTCGCCTGGCTCCTGCTTGAGCTGCTGAACCGCACGACCCAGGTCGTCTCGCACCAGTTCGGCGTTCCAGTCGACCCCGCTCAGCGTGCTCGATACGACGTACTTGTTCGCCCGATCGATGGTGTCGGCGAACGGGATCTGCCACTCATCCATCCAGTCAGGCCACGTGCCCGTCGCCGGCTTCCGCCACGCCGACTCCATCATCTCGTAGGTCACCCGGCCAAACAGCAGGGCATCGGCTCGTTCCAGCTGTGCGGTCCAGTAACGCATCGACTCCTCGTCCGGCGGGAGCGCCGCCTCGTGATGGCAGCAGCCGTCGAGCGTGACGTTGATCGAGTAGCGAAGTGGTCTCATCGAGATGTCCCCCGTGATGTGGCCGCCCAGTTGCCGGCGAACTCGGCGGTGAAGTCAGACTGGACGGCGTGCTCGGGACCGGACTCCCACGGGGCCTTGGTGTCGTAGAGGCGCCGGCCGTAGAGGCGGGTTCCGAGCGGGCGGATGAGGTTCGTGAGGTGCACGAACAGCTCGTCGCTCGGCGCGGCCAGTCCAGGCTGCCGTGCTCGTCCTCGATGAAGAGGTCGACGGTGACGTTGGGGACGTGGACGAGTGCCCATGCTCACGCCACCGCCGTCGTCGCGAGGTGGGCGTCGAGCTGGGCGAAGCTCTGACGCCAGCCCTCCTCGGTTGCGCCCGTCACGTGGGCCGGCAGCCACTGACGCACCTCGAGGCGGGTACGCCCGTCGGGCTCGTCGTGGAACTCG
>DATFRN010000362.1:0-23078 GCA_035263165.1 Acidimicrobiales bacterium
GCGGGCATCACGATCGGCGACATCGAGCGCACCTACCACGGCCACGCCGACCTCCTGGCCGCCCTGGTCGAGTCACCCGACCTGTCGGCGTCGTGGCGGGCGTGGGCCGAGCGCCGCCTCGCCCGGGCCCGGACGTCCTGACGGCGTGCTCAGCCCTTGAGCGAGGCGAGCGTCGAGGCCAGCTCCTGGGCGCTGGCGGCCGCGTTGGCCTCCAAGGCGATGGACTCGCCCCGGACGTGGAGGGTGACGTTCTGGCGCATTGCGATCTTCTTGACGTCGACGCCCGCCACGTCGGCTATCGGCACGAAGCTCAGCACATCCTTGACCTTGCCGCCGAGACCGAGGCCGATCGGCGCACCGATCTTCACCGTGAGCAGCCGCTGCGTGGTGAGGACGACCGCACACGGGCTCGACAGCACCAGACCAGCCCCCTCGGCGGCCTCGCTGGCGGCGCGCCGCTCGCCTCCGCCCAGCGCCGTGCCCGCGCCGCCCAGTGCGCCGGCCCCGGCCGCGGCCTTCGTGGTGCCCTTCGGCTGAGCGACGATCGCCACCAGGGGCTCCTCACCGGCCGCCAGCAGAGGGCGCACACCCTCGATGATCTTGCTCTCCTGCTTGCCCATCGCCCGCAGTCCCTCCCGAACGTGAAGGCCAGGACACTAGCCGGACGGTCGGGCCGTCCGGACCGGCGGCCGTGGCCGGGCAGCCGGATCCGACGGAGCACCGGCCGGTCGTGCCGTCGCCGATCTCCGCCGTGCGCCCCCCGGCCGAGCAGCGTGCTGCGGAGCGAGCGCACGCCGGCCGCACCCGAGCATCCTTTCCGGAAGCGCTCCGCCGTACACCGCGCGCCGTCGGTCCGCGGGCGACACTACGGTCGGGCCGCTGGTGGAGTGAAGGGACCCGACGGGGATGAATGAGTGGGGTGGCAATCGACGCCTGGTCCTGGCCGCAGTCGTGGCCATCGGGGTGCTTCTCGGAGCCTGCGCTGACAACGGCTCGTCCGTCACCAAGTGGTGGAACCACGGCGTCGACTCCGACGTCGATGCACTGCTGACCTCGTTCACCACGGCCGAGACAGCGAACAACGAAGCCGAAGTATCCGGCCTCGATACGGACTTCGACACACTGCTCGCCGCGTGCTCCGGCGAGGAGGCGGCCGCCCGGAAGCTAAAGGATGACGATCCGGTGCCGGATGCAAAGCTGCAGGAGGAATGGGCCTCCGCGCTGGATTCGTCCGTGCACGCCGGGACGGCGTGCACGCTGGCGGCCGAGCGGCGTGATCTCGCGATGCTCGGTACGCAGACGCAGCTCTTCAGCGATGCCGAGACGAAGATGACGACGGTGGTCTCGAAGCTGGCGGAGAAAGGTGACCTACGGCCGCTCCACCAGGCGGGCTGAGCCTCGATCTACCGGCTGTCGGGGCTCGTGGGGCTGACGACTGTGTCGGAGGGGGGACTCAGCAGATCCGTGGGAGCGGGTCGCCGACGAGCATGTCGACGATCCGGGTTCCGCCGATCGGTGTGACCATGACGACGATGCCCGGCGGCTCGGCCCGGATCTCGCCGACCCGCGCCGCGTCGCGTCCGAGCTCGTGGCCCCGCAGAGCCCCAAGTGCGGCATCGGCCTCCTCGGGGGCGACGACGGCGACGAGCTTGCCTTCGTTGGCGACATAGAGCGGGTCGATCCCGAGCAGCTCGCACGCCGCCGCGACCGGGGGCCGCACCGGCAGCACCGCCTCGTCCAGCACGACCGTGAGCTGCGTGTCCCGCGCCAGCTCGTTGCACACCGTCCCGACGCCGCCCCGGGTCGCGTCCCGCAGCCACCGGGTCGACGGTGCGGCGGCGAGCAGCCGGTCCACCAGCTCGTGGAGCGGCGCTGTGTCCGACGTGACGTCGGCGTCGAGCGCCAGATCGCCGCGGGCGAGCATCACCGCCATGCCGTGGTCGCCGATCGGTCCCGAGACCAGCACGACGTCGCCGGGTGCCACCCCCGCCGGCCCCAGCGTCCGCCCGGCCGGCACGAGCCCGACGCCCGCCGTCGTGACGAACATGCCGTCGGCGGCACCCCGGTCGACCACCTTCGTGTCGCCGGCCACGATCGCGACCCCGGCGGTGGCAGCCGCCTCGGCCATGTCGGCCACGACCCCGCGCAGGTCCTCGACCGGCAGGCCCTCCTCGAGCACGAACGCCGCCGACAGGGCCAGCGGGCGGGCGCCGGCCACCGCCAGGTCGTTGACCGTGCCGTGCACCGCCAGGTGGCCGAGCGACCCGCCCGGGAACCGCAGCGGGCGGACGACGAAGGAGTCGGTGGTGAAGGCGAGCCGGCCCCCCGACGGCAGCGCCAGGACCGCCGCGTCGCCCTGGGCGGCGAGCGTCTCGTTGGCGAAGGCCGGCAGGAAGACCGCGTCGAGCAGCGCCGCCGACGCCTTGCCCCCGGCCCCGTGGGCGAGCGTCACGACCTCGTCGCGCAGGCGCGGCGCCCGTCGCCGGAACGCCTCGATCCGCTCGAAGACCGCGACCTCCCGGGCCGCGGTGTGCTGGTCCCGCACGATGTCGGTCACGTGACCACCTCCGCATCGAGCTCCCCGTCGAGCGACTCGTGAACCACCGACCAGAGGGCGAGGACCAGCGCGTCCTGCGTCTCCTGGACGCGGTGCACGCTGTCGGAGCGAGCGACGAGGCAGTGGTGGACGGCGTCGCACCGGGCCATCGCGCCGCCGTCGTAGCCGGCGAACCCCACGGTGAGCAGGCCCCGACGGTCGGCCTCCTCGAACGCCCGCACCAGATTGGGCGAGTTGCCGCTCGTCGAGAACCCGATCGCGATGTCGCCCGCCCGGCCGTGGGCGATGAGCTGGCGGGAGAACACGAGCTCGTAGCCGACGTCGTTGGCCAGCGCCGTGAGGACGGCCAGGTCGTCCACGAGCGACAGGGCGGGGAGGGTTCGCCCCGCCGGCGGCGCCCGGAAGAGCTCGGCCGTCCCCTCGGCGTCGGTGGCACTGCCCCCGTTGCCGAACGTGAACAGGCGGCCGCCGTGGCGGAACCGGTGCGCCATGGCCTCGCCCGCCGCCCGCAGCGTGGCACCTGACCGCTGCACCGTCGTGGCCCGCAGGGCCTCGCTGTCGGCGATCTTGCCGCGCGCCGACGCCGCCAGGTCGGCGAGGAGCGCCGGTGCGTCCCGCTCCTCGGCCTCGATGAACGGATAGAGGAAGCCCGTCGGCTCGTCGGTCATGGGCGCGACTCCTCGTCGATCCGGCCGATGGCGACGCCGGCGTGCACGAGGACGAGGTCGCCCGGGGCGACCCGATCGACGAGGCTGACGTCGACCGTCTCGAGGTGTCCCGCGGTGACCACCTCGACGCACCGGCCGTCGCCCACGGCGGCGACCTCGGCGACGCGGCCCTCGTCCGAGCAGGTGATGCAGACCTCGTCGGTGCAGGCCGGCGGCGGTTCGAGCAGGCCGGGGTGTTCGAACACGACGTGCGTCAGCTCCCACAGCAGGTGGTAGAGCATGACCAGCTCGCCGGAGCGGGCCGCCGTCACGGGCTCGGCCTCCTCGGCCCAGAGGACGTGGTCGGCCTGGCCCGGGGCCGGTCGGGGCCCGGCGCCGAGCCAGAGGCTGGTCAGGCCCCACGCGTCGGCGCGCCGGAGCAGGGCCTGCAGACGGTCGTCGTCCGCGGCCCCGATCGTCAGCAGGACGTCGCCGGGCCGGGCGAGCTGGCGCGTGACGCGCACGAGGTCGACGCTGTCGACGTGCACGGCCGGAAGCGCCCGCTTGCCGACGATCACCGGGTGCACGAACTCGACCGCGACGTGGCGGCCGTGCGCCGGCCATTGCGGCGCGGCGCACCACATCGTCGCCCCGGCCGAGAACCGCCGGGCGAGCGCCAGCGAGGCGACGGCGAGGTCGTCGGGCAGGGGGGACGGGGCGTCGGCGCTCATCGATGCTCCTCCCGTGACTCGGGCGCCCGAGGTTCGGCGGCGACCGGTGCACGGGCGACCGCGGCCTGCCCGAGCGCGAGTCCGCCGTCGTTGGGCGGCACGACCCGGTGGGTCAGCACGCGGAACCCGCGCGCCTCGAGGGCGGCCCGGGTGAGCCGCAGCAGCAGCACGTTCTGGAACACGCCCCCGGTCAGGGCGACCCGGTCGATCCCCGTGCGCCGGCGGAGCCCGTCGGACAGCCCGGCGATCAGGCCGGCCACCGCCCCGTGGAACGCGGCGGCCACGACCGGCACCGGGCGCCCGCTCCGCAGGTCGTCGACGATCGAGCGGAGCACGGGACCGGCGTCGATCTCCCGCCCGTCGACCGCGAATGCGTACCCACCGGCGGGAGCAGCCGGGTCGGTCAGGTCGTACGCATCGACGTCCCCGGCAGCCGTCTCCAGCTCGATCGCGGCCTGCGCCTCGTAGGACACGACGTGGCGCACGTCGAGCAGCGAGCTGACCGCGTCGAACAGCCTGCCCATGCTCGACGTCGGCGCGCAGTGGACGCCTCGTTCGAGCTGGCGACGCAGCACCGTGCGCTCGCCGACCGGGGCGGCCCGTACCGGCGCCAGGTCCGGCGTCCACGCCACGCCCGCCGCCCACAGGTGGGCGAGCGCCGACCGGTACGGCCGCCGGACCGCGCGGTCGCCACCGGGCAGCGGCACGTAGCGCAGGTGGTGAGCCCGCTCGAAGGAGTCGTAGCCCGCGACGAGCCCCTCCCCGCCCCAGATCGCCCCGTCGGTGCCGTAGCCGGTGCCGTCGAACGCCCAGCCGATCACCCGGTCGCCCGGTGGCAGCCCGTGCTCGGCCATCACCGCGGCGACGTGGGCGTGGTGGTGCTGGACGAGGGCGAGAGGCGCGGCTCGCTCGTCGGCGCGATCCTCGGCCCACCGGCGCGTGTGGTAGCCGGGGTGGAGGTCGGCGACGGGAGGCGCCTCGCCGACCGCGTACATGTCGGCGAACTGGCGGGTCGAGCGCTCGAAGGCGGCCAGCGTCTCGAGGCTGCCCATGTCGCCGATGTGCTGGCCCATCCACGCGTCGCGCCCGCTCACCAGGCAGAAGGTGTTCTTGAGCTCGCCGCCGACCGCCAGCGCCGGCGCGGCGTCGAAGGGCAGGCGGACGGGCAGCGGCGCGTAGCCCCGGCTCCGCCGGATCGGCAGCTCGTCCCCGTCGACCATCCGGACCACCGAGTCGTCGCAGGGCACGTGGATCGGGCGGTCGTGCACGAGCCAGGCGTCGACGAGCTTGGCGAGACGACAGCGGGCGTCGGCGTCGTCGTAGGCGATCGGCTCGTCGCTGAGGTTGCCGCTGGTCATCACGAGCACGTCGGGCGCGCGGGCGGACGCGCCCGGGACCGGTTGGAACAGCAGGTGGTGCAGCGGCGTGTAGGGCAGCAGGACGCCGAGGTGCGGGGTGCCCGGCGCCACGAGGGACGAGAGCCCGCCGTCGCCGCCGTCGGCCCGCCGGCGCACGAGCACGACCGGCCGCTGGGGGCCCGACAGCAGAGCCGCCTCGTCGGGGTCGATCACCGCGAGCCGGAGGGCGGTCGCCAGGTCGCCGACCATCACGGCGAACGGCTTGGCCGCACGCTGCTTGCGCTGGCGCAGCGCGGCGACCGCGCCGGTCGAGCGAGCGTCGCAGGCGAGGTGGAAGCCACCGAGGCCCTTGACCGCGACCACCGCCCCGTCCGCCAGCGCCGCCTGCGCCGCGGCGAGCGCGGCGTCCGTGCCGCGGACGGCGTCACCGCCCGGGTCCTCGAACCACAGGCGGGGGCCGCACGCCGGGCAGGCCACCGGTTGGGCGTGGAAGCGGCGGTCGGCCGGGTCGGCGTACTCCCGAGCGCAGTCGGCACAGAGCGGGAACCCGGCCATCGTCGTGTTGGGCCGGTCGTACGGCAGGCGGACGGTGATCGTGAACCGGGGGCCGCAGTTGGTGCAGTTGACGAACGGATAGCGGAAGCGGCGGTCGGCGGGGTCGAACAGCTCGCGCCGGCAGTCGTCGCACGTGGCCACGTCGGGCGGGACGAACGTCCGCACCGCGGCCGACGCATCGCTCGCGGCGATCCTGAATCCCGTCCCGCCGGTTGGCGTCGCCGACGTCGCCTCGATCGCGTCGATGCGGGCCAGCGGCGGCCGCTCGTCCCCCACCAGCCGCCGCTCGAACGCGTCCACCGCCTCGGCCGCGCCCTCGACCTCGAGCACGACGCCCCCGCCGTCGTTGCCGACCCACCCGGCGAGCCCCAGCTCGCCCGCGAGCCGGTGGACGAACGGCCGGAACCCCACGCCCTGGACCACGCCCCGGACCCGGATCCGGGCGCGGGTCCGGCGAGGGGCCGCGCCCCGGGAGCGGGCGGGTGCCCCCGGGGCGCGGGCGGCGGCCGGGCGGGGAGGATGTGCCGTCATCCCGGCCGTCGACATGTCAGGCGGGGCGGCCGAGCGTCACCGCCGCCTCGCGGTGCAGCCGGCCGAAGTTGTAGTAGGCGGCGCAGGCGCCTTCGGAGGACACCATGCACGTCCCGATCGGCGTCTCGGGCGTGCACGCGGTGCCGAAGACCTTGCACTCCCACGGCTTGATGACGCCCTTGAGCACCTCCCCGCACTGGCACGCCTTGGGATCGGCGACCCGCACGCCGGGGACGGCGTAGCGCAGCTCGGCGTCGAGAGACGCGAACTCCGGGCGCAGCTTGAGGGCGCTCTGCGAGATGAAGCCCAGGCCCCGCCACTCGAAATACGGCCGCAGCTCGAACACGTCGGCGAGAAGCGCGAGGGCCCGCGGGTTGCCCTCCTCTCGCACGACCCGCGTGTACTGGTTCTCGACCTCGCACCGGCCCTCGTTCAGCTGGGTGAGCAGCATGGCGATCGCCTGCAGGATGTCGAGCGGCTCGAACCCGGCGGTGACCACCGGCTTGCCGTACTGGGCGGGGATGAACCGGTAGGGACGCTGGCCGACGACGGTCGACACGTGGCCCGGCCCGAGGAAGCCGTCGAGCCGGAGGTCGGGCGACTCGAGGATCGCTCGGATCGGCGGGACGATCGTCACGTGGTTGGAGAAGACACTGAAGTTCGCCACCCCCCGCTCGCGGGCCTGCAGGAGCGTCAGCGCGGTCGACGGGGCCGTCGTCTCGAACCCGACGGCGAAGAACACGACCTCGCGGTCGGGGTGCTCGATCGCGATGCGCAGCGCGTCGAGCGGCGAGTACACGAACCGGACGTCCGCCCCCCGGGCCTTGGCGTCGAGCAGGTTCCCGTCGCTGCCGGGCACCCGCATCATGTCGCCGAACGTGGTGAAGACGACTCCGGGCGTCTCCGCCACCGCGATCGCGTCGTCGATGCGGCCCATGGGGATGACGCACACCGGGCAGCCCGGGCCGTGCACCAGCTCGACCTCGGCCGGCAGGACGTGCTCGATCCCGTGGCGGTAGATCGTGTGGGTGTGCCCGCCGCACACCTCCATGATCTTGACGTGCCGGTCGCCGGCGAGGCGGGTGATCTCCCGCACCAGCGTGCGCGCCGCCGCCGGGTCGCGGTACTCGTCCACGAACCGCATCGCTCGACCCGCCTAGGCCGCCGAGCGGAGCGGGGTCTCGCCGCCGGGGTTCAGCCGCTCGTTGACGAGGTCGCTGGCCCGACGGACCATGTCGCCGGCCATCGACAGGCCGCCGGACACCAGGTCGCGGACCTCCTCCGAGGTGCTGATGGTCTCCCAGGCGTCCCGCAGCTCCTCCCACCCCTTCTCGCCGGCCCGTGTACCGAGCACGTAGCCGACCACAACACCCACGATCGCTCCCATGTCACCCTCCTGTCGTCTCTTTCTCCGTCGACTCTGCGGTCTCGCTCGCGATCCTCGACGACCAGAACGCGTCGAGCTCGTCGTCGTACGCCTGGCCCATGAGCTGCAAGGAGGCCAGCGCCAGTTCCGCCTCCTTCTCGTCGATCTTCGACAGGGCGAACCCGACGTGGATCAGCACCCAGTCGCCCGGCTGCAACGTCACGTCCTCGAGGAGCCCGACGTTGACCATGCGGCTGACGCCCGAGACGTCGACGGTCGCCAGGTGCTCGTGGCCGTCGGCCAGCTCGACGATCTGTCCGGGTATCCCGAGGCACATGTCGGTCCGTCCTCTCAGCTCCGGTACTCGATCGACTCGAGCGTGAGCTCGTCGCCGCCGATGAGCTCGACCACCACCGCCCCGCACGCCGGGCACGCCGCCGCCGGCTCGTCGCTCTCCCACGTCTCGCCGCAGTCGGCGCAGCGCGAGCGCACGGGGAGCAGCACCAGCTCCGCCGCGGCCTCGTCGGCCACCGTGCCCTGCGCGGCGACGGCGAACGACTGGTCGAACGCCTCCGGGTGCACATGGTGGAGCCGCCCGACCCGCACCCGCACCCGAGCCACCGGCCGGTCGCCCGCCCGCTGCTCGATCGCGTCCACGATCGACGTGCACAACCCGAGCTCGTGCATGTGCTAGCCCTCCCCTTCTCGCTCGGCCTCGATCTCGACCCGCACCGTGACGTCGGGCTCGACCCGCAGCATGAGGATCCGCGGTGGTTCCATCCCGAAGTCGCGGATGTCGAACGTGTGCTCGCCCTCGAGCCGCACCGTCCGGTCGTCCACGACCGAGATCGTCATGTCGTCCTCGTAGGCCCGGACGACGCCGCGGAACGCGAGGTCGCCCGCCACCCGGTAGCGGCCATCGGAGTCCACCCGGGTCATGTTCGTGAGCAGGCCGTCGATGGTGGGGAACCGCCGGGCGTCGATGCGCTTCTGCAGCTCGCGGTCCTCGAGGCGATTGCCCGAGCGCAGCCGGGCGACGGGAAGCGACAGCTTGCCCGCGGCCGCGCTGTCCAGGTCGATCTCACCATCCGGCCCGGTCGTCAGATCGAGGTACCCCTCGAGACCGTCGGTCGCGGAGTTGATCGGGTGCACGCTGGACCGTGCCTCGATCCACACCCGCGACCGCTCGGGAACGATCTGGAACCGGGCCATCACATCTCGCGGATCTTCAGGTAGCGCGCCACGTCGGGCAGCGACTTGACGACCAGTCCGGTCAGCAATGCGAACAGAAGCGACCACACGAGGCGTCGGATCATCGTCGGGCCTCCTTTCCCAGGGATTCGTCCAGCGGTTGCACCATCTCGGCGAGCACCTCGCGGCACAGCTCCACGGCGGGCCCCACCGCGGCCGCGACCGGCTCGGACAACCCGATGCCCTCGCCGACGTCGGCGGGCTCGCAGCCGACCACCACGATCCGACCGACCCGGGCGCCGAGCCCGGCGAGCATCCCCAGCACCACGCCGGGGCTCATGCTGTGCGCCTCCACCACCGGGGCCACGTCGTCGCCGGCGTCGACCGGCTCGGGCACGTCGGGCTCGATCACCGCCACGGTGCCCGGTGCCTCGCCCATCGGCACGGCGTCGACGAGCACCAGCACGTCGTAGCCATCGAGCAGCTCGTACGCGAGGTGGACGCCACGGAGGCCGTAGTCGGCCACGCGCACGCCCTCGGGCTGCGGGTGCGACGCCAGGCGGTTGGCCACCTCCACGCCGAAGCCGTCGTCGCCGAGGAAGATGTTCCCGATGCCGGCGACGAGCACGCGGCGGGTCACGGCCCCGCCCCGGCATCGTCCGCGTCTCCGGCAACGTCGACCGGCTCGACCTCGTCGGGGTGGAAGTAGAGGTACCGCCCCTGCCACGCCAGCTCCTCGGTGGCCGGGTCGCCGTCGACGGTCACCGCCACGTGCACGGCGCCGTCGACGTCGTGGAAGACCCCGGCCACGGTGGCGGTGAGCCCGGCGAGGAACAGGTCGTGGGCGTCCGCTCGCCGGCTGGGTCGCAGCCGCACCGGGGTGCCCGCCCCGACCTCGACGCCGGCGATGGACACGATGTCGGACTCCGGGTCGACGGACGCGTCCGCGCCCGGGTCCCACCAGGGCACGGCCGGTGCGGTCGCTGAGGGGGAGAGCGGCCGCACCGCACCGTGGAGCCGTTCCCACACCTCCGGCGGCATGTCGTCGCAGCGGTCGACGATCGCCGCGGCGCGGGAGTCGGTGCCGCGCGCCTCGGCCTTCTCGTCGTCGGTGAGGGTGAGCACGCGCAGCGCGAGGATCTCGTCGATCTCGGTGGCGTCGTACATGTCGCCCGGGCTCTCGGGCGCCACGAGTGGGAAGTCGTAGAGGATGATCGGCGACGAGAGCATGACGTCGCGGGCGATCAGGACCGGGAACGTGCCGTCGTTGGCGCAGCCGTCCACGGCGGTGCGGGCGTCGTCGGGCGGGTCGATCGCCGACACGAACTCGCCGTCGTCGACGGCCAGCATCACGTGCACGGCGACGAGCGAGCGCGGCAGCGCGTCGTCGCGTCGTGCACCCGCCGACATCCAGGGGCTGGTGTTCTCGACGGTGACGGTGACCTTCACCAGCGCGCCGGGCCCGTCGGCCCAGGCGGCGACGACGCGCACACGGCCCTCGACGGCCTCGCGCCGGCGGACGATCCGCCCGACACGCCGGCCGTCGCCCGTGACCACCTCGCGCTCCTCGCCCGCACGAAACGCGAACGCCTGGTCACAGCACGCACCTTCGATCGGGAGGAGGCGCAGGGGCGGGACGTCGACCGTGCGCGGCGCCCCCTCGTCCCACGGCACCCACCGCCGTCCGTCGACCTCGAGCGTGTCGGCGGTCGCGTAGCCACCCGGGACCGCGGCCTCGACCGTCCGGTGCTGCAATTGCAGGAACCGGACGCGCACCGTCAGCGACGGCGCCGTCCCCGGATCGACGACGCACTCGGTGCGCAGGGACCACCGCTCCGACCCGTCGCTGTCGGCGAACCCACGGGGGGTGAGCACGCCGAACTGCCACCGCACCTGGTTCTTCCGGGCCGACGCCCGGTAGGGGTAGAGGACGTAGCCCTCGAACATCGTGGCGTCCGCCACGGCCCGGGCGGAGGCGAACCGCTCGTCGGCCCCGGCCGCGGTCGCCACGACGTGCCGGCCCATCGCGCCGCGGCTCACGACCCCTCCTCCTCGGCCTGCTTGAGCAGCCGCTCGAGCGCCTGGTCCCAGGTGGGGAGCGCCTCGGCCACCTTGTAGCGCTGCAGCGCGTCGAGCGTGTCCCGCCGCAGTCGCAGCCAGCCGCTGCCGGGGAAGTAGTGGTCCATGACGGCCCGCCAGGTGGACACGGGGAGGCGGAACGACGCCTCGGTGTCCCACGGCACGGGCTCCGCAGCGAAGCCGGTGCCTCCCCGGGTGAAGACGGTCCCGGAGAACAGCAGCAGCAGCGGGACCTCGCCGTCGCCCAGCGCGTGCAGGTACTTGGCGCCCGCCACCTCGAAGTCGTAGCTGCACGCCACCGGCAGGTCGACGTCGGTCGACCCGGTGAACGCGGGCACGGTCGCCGCCACGTGGGTCCAGAGGAACGGGCGCAGCGAGTCGCCCCACTGGGGCGTCTCGCCGAACAGCTCGGTGAGCCGGGCCTCCTCGTCGGCGTCGTACCGGCGGCGCTGGGGTTCGATGCGGATCTGGCAGCGCAGCGCCAGGGCGTGGACGAGGGCGCCCGAGGGCTCCTCGATCCGCAGCCGCAGCGCGAGCGTCGGCACGGCCGCGTGGGCCACCGCCTCGGCCCCGAGGACCTCGATCGCGAGCGCCGTCATCGCGTGCCGCTCCGCTCCCGCACCCGCGCGAAGAACACCTCGAGCGCGTCGTGGGCCTCACGGCCTCCGTCGAAGCCGCGCCACAGCCGGCGGAGCTCACCGACCAGCTCGTAGCAGGCGTCGATCGGCACGAGCCAGACCTCGGCGCCGTCACGACCGGCACCCGCGCCGCCGCCGGCGCCGCCCCTGCCGCCAGCGCGGACGAGCAGCGCCTCGACATCGGGCTCGAGCGTGGACAGGTCCGTGTGGGCGGCGACCACCTCGTCCCAGGTGCCGAGCGGCAGCAGCGACTCGGTCGCCCCCGCCGGCCCCGGGTAGAAGGCCGCCACCCGCCCGAGCTCCGAGTTGACGAAGAAGAAGGCGACGCCCACCGGGATCTGGAGCGCGTCCCACTCTGCCGGCGTCAGCCGGACGTCGGGGAAGGCGAGCCAGCGGTCGGGCACGGCCCGGAAGTGGCCGCCGCCCGCGCCGTCGGGCGTGAACAGCAGCCAGCACCCCCGGCACGCGCACAGCAGGCGGCGCACCTTCAGGTCGACGAGGTGGCCGTGCTCGTCGGCGATGGGTTCCGAGCAGAGCTCGCACTGCTCGCCCGGCCGGGGCGCCGCACGCGCCCGGCCCTCCCGCACCCGCTGCAGCACCGCCAACGGATCGGTCACGCCAGGACCTCGGACACCTCGGAGGGGCACGCGTCGTACGTCGGCTTCCGCCTGAGCACCACCGGCACGCTCGTGCCCCGCCCACCCGCGACCTCGGCGCCGACCCCAGCGACGCCCGCCGCGGCGGGCGGTACCGCGGCGGGCGCCAGGTCGATGGTCACGATCTCTGGCGCCGCCTCGACGATCGCCCGCTCCACGGCGTGCTGCAGGGTGACCGCCGACGACGGGCACCCGTCGCAGCTCCCCAGCAGCCGCAGCAGCACCGCCCCGGCCCCGGCATCGAGGTCGAGCAGCTCGACGTCGCCGTCGTGCTGCGCCAGCAGCGGCCGCACCCCGGCCAGCGCCGCCTCCACCCGCGCGGTCAACGACTCGGGGTGGAGGCCGTGCACCAGCAGCAGGCTCGCCACCAGCTCGTCGTCGGCGAGGCCGTCGAGCACGTCCGGGGCCCGGTCGCCCGCATGCTCGCCGACGATCTCGACCACCCGCGCCAGCCCGCCTCCGTAGAGGTCGGTCACCGCCCGCACCAGCTCCTCGGCGAGCGCGGACACCCGGGGATCCGCCGACTGCAGGTCGTCGAGCAACCGCTCGATGCGGTCGCCGGTAGCGCGGAGGTTCGCTGGTGTGGCCATGCCGCTCCCGTGGGCCATTGACGGAGCTCGCCCGTCAGCGGGCGAGGTCGGGCTCGGGCACCTGGGTCGGCGAGTGCAGCTTCTTCAGGGTCTTGCCCTTCCCGAGGAACATGTGCACGCCGCACGGCAGGCACGGGTCGAAGCTACGGACCGACCGCATGATGTCGATGCCCTTGAAGTTGTCGAGGTCGTTCTCCTCGAAGATCGGACTGTCGATGACCGCGTCCTCGTACGGGCCAGGTGTCCCGTAGACGTCGCGGGGGTTCGCGTTCCACGGGGTGGGCGGGTACGGGTGGTAGTTGGCGATCTTCCCGCCCTTGATCACCATGTGGTGCGACAGGACGCCGCGGACCGCCTCGGTGAACCCGCAGCCGATGCCCTCGTCGGGCACGTCGAACGGCTCCCAGGTCTTGGTGTTGCCGGCCCGCACCTCGGCCAGCGCCTTCTCGATGAAGTCGAGCGCCGCAGCCGCCGCGTAGGCCTGGAAGTAGGTGCGGGCCCGGTCGCGCTCGATCGTGTTGGACCACTGGGGAATCTTCCACTCGAGCGTGACCTCGGGCTTGAGCGCGGTCTTCGGCAGGTGGATCTCGACGCTCTGACCGGTCGCCTTGAGGTGGTCGGTGTTCACCAGACCGGACAGCGCTGTCGCCCACAGCCGGGCGAGCGGGCCGCCCCCGGTGTCGAGGGCGAGGTGGTCCGTGCCGTCGAACCAGCGGGGCGACATGACCCAGCTGTACTTGTCGTCGAAGTCGCGCTTCTGCGGCTGCGGGTTGGTGTGCTGGTTCCAGGGGTGACGACGATCGACCGGGTTGCCCAGGGGATCGTGCGTCACGAACATCTCCTGGTCCTCCCAGTCGTCGTAGAACGAGTGGCCGAGAAGGATGCGGATGCCGAGGTTGATGTCGACCAGGTCGTTGGTGACGAGCTTGCCGTCGACGACCACGCCGGGGGTCACGCCCATCGCCCGGCCCCACGCGGTCATGTCCCGGTACTCGAAGTTGCAGACATCGGGGTCCTGGAACGCGCCCCAACAGCCGAGCAGGACACGGCGGCGGCCCACTTCCTCGTAGCCGGGCAGCGCCTCGTAGAAGAAGTCGAAGAGGTCGTCGTGCATGGGCACGACCCGCTTCATGAACTCCACGTAGCGCATGAGCCGGGTGTAGTAGTCGGTGAACAGCTGGATCGTCGCGGTCGTCCCGACCCCACCGGGGTACAGGGTCGAGGGGTGCACGTGGCGCCCCTCCATGAGGCAGAACATCTCGCGCGTGTACCGGCTGACCTGCAGGGCCTCGCGGTAGAACTCGCCGCTGAACGGGTTGAGCGACCGCATGATGTCGCCGATGGTCCTGTAGCCGTGGGCCTCCGCGTGCGGCGCCTCGGTGGCGTTGGCCCGCTCGAGCACCCCGGGGTTGGTCTCGGCGACCATCTTCTCGCAGAAGTCCACGCCGACCAGGTTCTCCTGGAAGATGTTGTGGTCGAACATGTACTCGGCAGCCTCGCCGAGGTTCACGATCTGCTCGCCCAGCGCCGGCGGGTGTACGCCGTACGCCATGTTCTGCGCGTAGCACGAGCAGGTGGCGTGGTTGTCACCGCAGATGCCGCAGATGCGGCTGGTGATGAAATGGGCGTCCCGGGGGTCCTTGCCCTTCATGAACACGCTGTAGCCCCGGAAGATCGACGAGGTGCTGTGGCACTCGGCGACCTTGCCCTTGCCGAAGTCGATCTTCGTGTAGATGCCCAGACTGCCGACGATGCGGGTGATCGGGTCCCACGCCATCTCGACGAGGCCCTTGTCGTCCTTGCTCGCGGTGGCCATGACTACCTCCAGCCGGCCTTGTGTCCGGTGAGGAGCTCCTTGCCCGGCGCTCGCCAGCGCGGCTCCTCGTCCACGGTCTTCTGCGTGACGCGCCGCAGGCTCCGGATGGCGGTGCCGTACAGGCCGCTCGCCAGCGTCGACACCCGGGCCCCGGGCGGCTCGTCCATGAACGGCATGAACTTGTCGGGGAAGCCGGGCATCGTGCACCCGATGCAGATGCCCCCGACGTTGGGGCAGCCACCCACCCCGTTGATCCAGCCCCGCTTGGGCACATTGCACTTCACGACCGGGCCCCAGCAGCCGAGCTTCACGATGCACTTGGGCGAGCCGTACTCGTCCGCGAAGTCGCCCTGCTCGTAGTACCCGGCCCCGGTCGCAGCCCTCGTGGACCGTCGCGCCGAAGAGCCACTGCGGCCGGAGCGCGTCGTCGAGCGGGATCGGCGGCGCCTGTCCCGTCGCCTGGTACAGCAGGTAGAGGATCGTCTCGGACAGGTTGTCGGGATGCGTCGGGCAGCCGGGCACGCAGACGATGGGGATGCCCGCCTTCGACTTCCAGCCCCATCCCAGGTAGTCGGGCACCCCCATCGCGCCCGTCGGGTTGCCGGCCATGGCGTGGATGCCGCCGTAGGTCGCGCACGTACCGGCGGCGAGCACGGCCAGCGCCTTGGGGGCGAGGCGGTCGAGCCACTCGCTCGTGGTCATCGGCTGGTCGGTCTCGGGGTTGTTGCCGAAGCCGCACCAGTAGCCCTCGCGCTTGATCGCCTCGTTGGGGATGGACCCCTCGACGACGAGGACGAACGGCTCGAGCTCGCCACGGTCGGCTTTGAAGAACCACTCGATGAAGTCGTCGGCCCCGCCGACCGGACCGCACTCGAAGTCGATCAGCGGCCAGTGGACCGCGATCTTCGGCAGCCCGGGAAGCGCGCCGAGCGCGATCTCCTCGATGGTCGGCTGGGTCGCGGCGGTCAGTGCGACGGAGTCCCCGTCACAGCTCAGGCCAGCGTTGATCCAAAGAACGTGAATGACGGTCTCGTCCGTCTCGTCCGTCGTCGCGTCGGTGACGGTCACGGCGAACGCCCCCTCTCGTTGGGTCCCCCGGTGTGACATGTGCCACCTAGTCGTAACCCAGCGTGGTTCGCGCGTAAATCGGTGTCTTTTGCACTCATGGAAAGTGGGGATGCCGTGGCGTACTGTGCCCCCGAGGGGGTCCGCCCATGGCAGATCGCGCGCCGACGAGCACCGCGCCGGTCGATCCGGTGCCGGAAGGTCCGGCGTCGCGCTTCGAGTTCGCGCCACCCCGCCGCTTCGTCCTTCCCGCGGTGCTGCTCCTGCTGTCCGAGCGGCCCGGCTACGGGTACAACCTCGAGAAGGACCTGCTCGACTTCAACTTCGGGCGGATCGACCGGCCGACCGTGTACCGGGCGCTCGCGGACCTCGAGGGCGACGGCCTGGTCGACTCGTGGAACGAGGCGGCGACCGCCGGGCAGCAGCGACGGGTGTACGGGATCACGCCGCTGGGCGAGCGGGTGCTCCGGGTGTGGATGACGGTCATCAAGGAGGAGCGGGACTGCCTCGGCAGCGTCCTGCGGCGCTACCAGGCGACCGGGACGGTCGACGCCGTGCTGGCGGAGGTCGACGGCGGGTGGGCCGCGGCCCTCGGCTACGGCTGGTCGCCGGTGTCGACCACCGCACCCGCGGTCACGACGGCGCGACGGCTGGCCGCGGTGGACGGCGAGCGGCGGGCGCCGGCGCCCGACACCGACGCGGAGCCCGCCGACCTCCCGGCGGCCGCTGCCCCGGGAAGTGCCCGCACGCTCCGGCTGATCCCCGATCGCTCGGTCGTCCTCATCGAGGTCCGGTCCACGGTCGGTCCGATCAGCTTCGGCGCCGACGGTGTCACCGGCTCGGTGACGGCCGACATCATCGACGGCGTCGTCCGCCCGGAGAGCCCGCCGACGGCGAGCGTGGAGATCGCGGTCGAGCGACTGCGATCGGGCAGCGGGGTGTACGACGCCGAGTTGCTACGGCGCATCGACGCCCGCCGCCACCCCCTGGCGTCGCTCGAGCTGCGCGACTGCCAGCCGATCGGCACGACCGGCCGCTACCGGCTGGCGGGCGAGCTGACCTTCCACGGCGTGACCCGCCGGACGGACGGGACGGTGTCGGCGACGGTCGGGCCCGACGGCCGGCTCGTGGTCGTCGGCGAACAGGTCTTCGACATCCGCGACTTCGCCGTCCCGTCGCCGACCGTCCTCATGCTGCGGATCTACCCGGACGTGCGCGTCCACCTCCACATCGAGGCCGAGGAGAGCTGATGCGAACGTTCATCGCGCTGGCCGCCGGTTACGTGATCGGGGCCCGGGCGGGAAGCCGGGACCTCGACGAACTGACCTCCGCGCTCAAGGCACTGCGCGACTCCGACGAGCTTGCCGACGTGGTGTCGGCCCTCCGCTCGCACGCGGGCCACACCCTGCGCGCGCTCGCCGCGACCGTCGACGGGCGACCACCCGGTCAGCTCGACGACGGCGCGGAGACCGGCGACCTCGTCGACCGCGTCCGCCACCTCGTCGGGCGCGGGTAGCGCCGACCTAGCTCTCGTCGCCGGCGGTGTCCTCGCGCCCGAGCCGGTCGGTGATGTCCTGCCCGATGCCCCGCAGGCCGACGACGCCGCCGGCCGAGCCGACCTGCGGCTGGGCGCGGGCTCGGAGCCGCCGCTCGTCCCCGTTCGGGCGCACGACCCGGTACTCGTCGTCGAACGGCCGGCCGGACGCCACCGACCGGTCCATCTCGGCGCGCACCCGGTCGACGTCGTCGGGGTGGACCGCCGCGAGGTGGGCCTCGAGTGTGCCCTCGAAGTCCAGGGGGTCCACGCCGTGGATGCGGTGGAACTCGTCGCTCCACTGCACGGTGCCGGTCCGCAGGTCCCACAGCCAGCTCCCGACGTGGGCGAGCGCCTCGCTCTCCCGCACGCGGACCTCGATCTCGGCCAACGTCGCCTGCGCGAGCCGCTGCTCGGTGATGTCCCGGGCGATCACCACCGACCCGGGCCCCTCAGCGCCGACGGCCTGGACCGGACAGATCGACAGCGAGATCGGCACCGGCATGCCGTCCGTGCGGAGGATCTCGCTCGGCAGGTGGCTGACCCGGTCGCCGGCCAGGACCGTGGCGAAGGTCGCCCGCAGCTCGGCCCTCAGGTGGTCGGGGAACAGCTCCACGACCGCCCGGCCGAGGATCTCCGGCCCGCGGTGCCCGAAAAGTCGCTCCGCGGCCCGGTTCCAGCTCGTGACCCGACCAGCCGGGTCCTGACCGAGGATCGCGTCGTCGGACGTGTCGAGGATCGCGGCGAGCAGGGCGTGCGCCGGCACGCCTGGCGCAGGCTGGATCGCCGACTCGCCGGGTCGCGTCGTGTCGGCCGGGGTCATGGTGCGGCCATGTTCCCAGATCGCCCCGCCGCTCGCGGCCAGGATCGACGGGGCGACGATCACGCCGGCTCCCCCTCGAAGACCCGGGAGCCCAGCAGGTCGTCCGGCTCGATCGTGCTCAGCGCCTCGACGGTCACCGTCCCGGCGGCGACGTGGCGCCCGGCCTGGCGCAGGCGGGCGCGGTCGAGCGCGTTGCGGACCGACCGCGCGTTCGCGAAGAGCGGCCGGGCAGTCCGGCGGGCCAGGTAGTCGACCATGGTCGCCCGGGCGGCGTCGCTGAAGCGGTAGCCGCCGTCGGTCAGCATCCGGTCGGCGATGTCCAGCAGCTCGTCGGGGGTGAAGTCCGGGAAGTCGAGGTGGTGGGTCACCCTCGACCGCATCCCCGGGTTCGAGGCGAAGAAGCGGTCCATCTGGTCGCCGTAGCCGGCGAGGATCACGACGAGCTCGTCCCGCCGGTCCTCCATGACCTGCAGCAGGATCTCGATCGACTCCTGGCCGTAGTCCCGCTCGTTCTCCGGTCGGTGCAGCAAGTACGCCTCGTCGATGAACAGCACGCCGCGCATCGCCCGGTCCAGCACGGCGCGGGTCTTCGGCGCGGTGTGGCCGATGTACTCGCCCACGAGGTCGTCGCGGGTGACGGCCACCAGCCGCTCGGTGGGCAGGTAGCCCAGCCGGTGCAGGACCGACGCCATCCGCGTCGCCACGGTCGTCTTGCCGGTGCCGGGGTTGCCGGTGAAGCTCATGTGCAGTGTCGGCGGCTCGGTCGCCAGCCCCAGGCGCCGCCGGGCCCGGTCGACCAGCAGCAGCGCGGCGATCTCGCGCACGCGGGCCTTGACCGGCGCGAGTCCGACCAGGTCGCGGTCGAGGGCCTCGAGCACCTCGTCGAGGGCGACCTCGCCCCGCTCGGCGGCCAGGTCCACGAGCTGGTCGGCCGGATCGGTCATCGGTAGCGCTCACCCGGCGGCAGATCGGTGGCGTAGGGCCGCGTGGTGTAGCCGAGTGAGCGGCCGTCCCGCTGGGTGCGCTCGATCCGGAACCCCGGTTCGTGCGGCGGGCGCTGCACGATGAAAGAGGTCCGCAGGCTCTCCCAGCCCCGCGTGGCGTCGAAACCGCAGATCCGGATGTAGTCGCGCGGCCGCTCGCGACGGCACCCCGCCAGCGAGGCCATCACCGTGCCCGGGTCCACCAGGTCGAACTGGGGCTGCTCCCACATCTCCCAGTAGGTGTTGCGAGGGTGCGGGTCGTCGGTGCACTCGATGCTCACCGCCCAGCCCTGCGAGATGCAGTGGCGCACCTGGGCCTCGATCTGCGTGTCGGTGAGGTCGTCGAGGAACGAGAACGCCCCCTGGGTGATCCGCATGGTCCTTCAGCTCCTGGCCGGGGTCGGGGTGGCGACGTAGTCGGGGGTGTCGGTCGACGTGTAGTCGAAGGTGACCTCGCCCCAGGTGTCGAGGGCGCCGGCGAGGGGACGGCACCCCTTGGCGGCCTCGCGGAGGATGGCCGGGCCCTCGCGCGCGATGTCCCGGCCCTCGTTGCGCGCCAGGACCATCGCCTCCAGCGCCACCCGGTTGGCGGTCGCGCCGGCGGCGATCCCGTCGGGGTGGCCGATCGTCCCGCCGCCGAACTGCAGCACGACGTCCTCGCCCAGGTACCCCAGCAGCTGGTGCATCTGCCCGGCGTGGATGCCGCCCGAGGCGACCGGCATCACCTTCCTCAACCCGGCCCACGGCTGGTCGAAGAAGAGGCCGTGCTCCAGCCGAGCCGTGGTGTGGTCGTCGCGGAGGGTGGCGTAGATCCCGGCGATGGTGGCCGGATCGCCCTCCAGCTTGCCCACCACCGTGCCGGCGTGGATGTGGTCGACGCCGGCCAGCCGCATCCACTTGGCGATCACCCGGAAGCTGACGCCGTGGTCCTTCTGGCGGGTGTAGGTGCTGTGCCCGGCCCGGTGGAGGTGCAGGATCATGTCGTTGCGCCGAGCCCAGGCGCTCATCGACTGGATCGCGGTGTAGCCGATGACGAGGTCGATCATGACGACCACCGAGCCGAGCTCCTTGGCCAGCTCGGCCCGCTCGTACATCTCCTCCAGCGTCGCCGCCGTCACGTTGAGGTACGTGCCCTTGACCTCGCCGGTGGCGGCCTCGGCCCGGTTGACGGCCTCCATGCAGTAGAGGAAGCGGTCACGCCAGTGCATGAACGGCTGGCTGTTGATGTTCTCGTCGTCCTTGGTGAAGTCGAGGCCGCCGCGCAGCGCCTCGTAGACGACCCGCCCGTAGTTGCGGCCCGACAGGCCCAGCTTGGGCTTGACCGTCGCGCCCAGCAGGGGGCGGCCGAACTTGTCCAGCCGCTCGCGCTCGACGACGATGCCCGTCGGCGGCCCGGGGAACGTCTTCACGTAGGCCGTGGGGATCCGCAGGTCCTCGAGCCGGAGCGCCCGCAGCGGCTTGAAGCCGAAGACGTTGCCGATGATCGAGGCCGTGAGGTTGGCGATCGAGCCCGGCTCGAACAGGTCGATGTCGTAGGCGATCCAGGCGAACCACTGGTCGTCCCGGCCGGGCACCGGCTCGACCCGGTAGGCCTTGGCCCGGTAGACCTCGCAGGCGGTCAGGCGGTCGGTCCACACCACGGTCCACGTGGCGGTCGACGATTCGCCGGCCACCGCGGCCGCCGCCTCGACCGCGTCCACGCCGGGCTGCGGCGTGATGCGGAACAGCGCGAGCAGGTCGGTGTCTGCGGGCTGGTAGTCGGGCTGCCAGTAGCCCATGGCCGCGTAGGGCATGACGCCGGCGCGGTAGCGGTCGACGGTCACGGCTCGCTCCTCGCCGGGGTGACGGTGACCCTCGGGTCCAGCTCGCCTGCCCGGTACCGGTCCGCCATCGCATCGAGCGGGACGGCCCGGCCGATCCTCGACGCCTGGCCCGCGGCGCCGAAGGCCTCGTAGCGCTGCCGGCACAGCTCGGTCATGGCCGCCATCGAGGGCTTCAGGAACGTGCGGGGGTCGAACTCGGTCGGCGCCTCGCGGGCGACCCGGCGCCACTGGCCGACGATCGCCAGGCGGGTGTCGGTGTCGATGTTCACCTTCCGCACGCCGTGGCGGATGCCCTCCTCGATCTGCGCCACGGGCACGCCGTAGGTCTGAGGCAGGTCCCCGCCGAACTCGTTGAAGACGTCCTGCAGGTCCTGGGGCACCGAGCTGGAGCCGTGCATGACGAGGTGCGTCTCGGGCAGGCGGTCGTGGATCTCCTGGACGACGTCCATGGCCAGGATCTCGCCGTCCGGCGGCCGGCTGAACTTGTACGCGCCGTGCGAGGTGCCGATGGCGATGGCGAGCGCGTCGACACGGGTCCGGGCGACGAAGTCGGCGGCCTGCCCGGGGTCGGTCAGGAGCTGGCGGTGGGCGAGCACGCCGACCGCCCCGTGGCCGTCCTCGGCCTCGCCGGTGCCGGTCTCCAGCGAGCCGAGGCAGCCCAGCTCGCCTTCGACCGAGGCCCCGACGCCGTGGGCGACGTCCACCACGCGACGGGTGACGTCGACGTTGTAGTCGTAGGTCGCCGGCGTGCTGGCGTCCGGCAGCAGGCTGCCGTCCATCATCACGGACGTGTAGCCCCAGCGGATGGCGCCGACGCAGGTGGCCACGTCGTTGCCGTGGTCCTGGTGCACGCACACCGGCAGGTGCGGGTAGCGGGCCTCGGCGCCCTCGATGACCTTCACCAGCATGGCGTCGCCGGCGTAGGCCCGGGCGCCCCGGCTGGCCTGGAGGATCACCGGCGCGTCGACCGCGTCGGCGGCGGCCATGACGGCCAGGACCTGCTCCATGTTGTTGACGTTGAACGCCGGCATGCCGTAGCCGCCCTCGGCGGCGTGGTCCAGCAGCTGGCGCAGGGTGATCCGGGCCATGGTCATCCTCCCCCGACCGTCGCGGGGACCCCCACGAGGTCGATCGCGGCATCTCGGACCGCCTCAGCCGTGATGCCGAAGTGGCGGTACAGGTCGGTCGCCGGCGCCGAGGCCCCGAAGCCCCGCATCCCGACGAAGCGGTCACCGGGGCGCAGCAGCGCGCCCCACGACTGGCCGGTGGCTGCCTCGACGGCGACCCGCGGCGCGGTGCCGAGAACCGCCAGGCGGTCGCCGTCGGCCAGCTCGGCGAACAGCTCGAAGCACGGCAGCGAGACGACGGCGGCCCGCACGCCGGCCGTGCCCAGCAGGCCCGCCGCCTCCAGCGCGACGGCCACCTCGCTGCCGGTGGCGAGCAGCGTGACGTCCGCCGCCGGCTCGGCGAGGGCCGCGTAGCCGCCCCGGGCCACGCCGTCGCCCGCCAGGCCGTCGCCGTCCGGCACGGGCGGCACGCTCTGACGCGACAGCACGAGCGCGACGGGGCGGTCCCGCTGGGCCAGCGCGACCTGCCACGCCTGGGCGGTCTCCGCGGCGTCGGCCGGACGGATCACCAGCAGGCCGGGGATGGCGCGCAGGGCGTCGAGGTGCTCGACGGGCTGGTGGGTGGGACCGTCCTCGCCGAGCCCGATCGAGTCGTGGGTCAGCACGTGCACGACCGGCAGCCCCATCAGGGCGGCCAGCCGGATCGCGGGCCGGCTGTAGTCGCTGAACGCCAGGAACGTGCCGCCGTAGGCGACGGTCCCGCCGTGCAGCGCCAGGCCGTTCATGGCCGCGGCCATGGCGTGCTCGCGGACGCCGTAGTGCAGGTAGTTCCCGGTGGGGTCGTCCGCGGTGAACGGACGGTGGCTGTCGACCAGCGTGCCGTTCGAGCCGCTCAGGTCGGCCGAGCCGCCGAACACCGTGGACGCCGCCGGCACCAGGGCGGCGAGCACCCGCTGGCTGCTGACGCGGGTCGCCCGGGGCGTGCGGTCGGCCACCTCGGCGCTCCGGGCCGCGGCGAGCGCCGGCACCGCCTCCGGCGGCAGGGGGTCCGCCAGGCGGGCGTCGAGG
>DATFRN010000363.1:0-18263 GCA_035263165.1 Acidimicrobiales bacterium
CTCGGCGTCTACGACCTCGACGCGTTCTACCCGCCCGCGGACCGCACCAAGCTGGCCATGACGCTCAACGGCCTGCTGGCCTCCCGGGCGTTCGCCGCCTGGGCCGAGGGGCCCGACCTCGACATGGACCGGCTGCTCCGCCCGGCCGGGGGCGACCGGCCGGCCTGCGCCATCGTCACCCTGGCCCACCTGTCCGACGAGGAGCGCCAGTTCGTGGTGTCGCTCCTGCTCGGGCGGCTCATCACCTGGATGCGGCGCCAGCCCGGGACCGACCGGCTGCGGGTCCTCGTCTACTTCGACGAGGTGACCGGGTTCGTGCCGCCGACGGCCGCCCCGCCGGCCAAGAAGCCCCTCCTGACGCTGCTCAAGCAGGCCCGGGCCTTCGGGGTCGGGCTCGTGCTCGCCACCCAGAACCCGGTCGACGTGGACTACAAGGGCCTGTCCAACGCCGGGACGTGGCTGATCGGCCGGCTCCAGACCCAGCAGGACCGGGCGCGCCTGCTCGACGGCCTGTCGTCCGCGGGCGGGGGCGTCGACGTGGCGGCGGTGGGCGACACCATCGGTGGGCTCGGCAAGCGGGAGTTCCTGATGCGGGAGCCGGGCGCCGAGGCGCCGGCGCTGTTCACCACGCGGTGGGCGATGTCCTACCTGCGGGGCCCGCTGACCCGCGAGCAGATCGCCACGCTCATGGCCGGCCGCCGGCCCGCCCCGGACGCGGATGCGACCGCGCCGCCCGCGCCGGCCGGGACCGCGCCGGCCGAGGCGACGGCCGACACTGTGGCGGCCCCGCCCCCGGTGGCCGACGGCGTCCCGGTGCGCTGGCTCGACCCCGCCGCCGGATGGGCGGCGCAGGTCGGCGCCGTGCCGGGCGGGACCCGCCTGGCCCCCGCCCTCGTGGCCCGGGTGGCGCTGCTCTACGACGACGACAAGCTCGACCTGCGGGAGACCGAGGAGTGGGAGGCGGTGGTGTTCCCGCTCGGCCCGACCGTGGACCCCGCGGCGGCCCTCGCGGTGGACTACGACGACCGGGACCTGCGCACCGAGCCGCCGGCGGGCGCCTCCTATGCGCTCAGCGATGCGCCGCTCGACCGGGCCGCGTACTTCGTCGGGGCCGAGAAGGCGATCGTCGACCACCTCTACCGCAGCCGGACCCACCAGGTGCTGCGCAACCGGGAGCTCAAGCTGGCCGCCCGGGCCGGCGAGACGCCGGACCAGTTCACCGCCCGGTGCGTCGCCGCGGCCGACCAGGGGGCGGACGACGCCCAGGCGGCGCTGCGGGACCGCTTCGACGCCCGCATCGCCCGGGCCCAGGACGCGGTCGGCGCCGCCCGGGACCGGGTCGCGGAGGCCGAGGCCGCGCAGAGCACGAGGCGCACGGGCGAGCTCGCCGCCGGCGCCGGGTCGCTGCTGGGCGCCATGCTGGGCGGCCGGCGGAGCGCCCGCACGATCGCCCGCGACGTCGGCCGGGCCGTCACGGGGCGGGGCCGCAGCGATCAGGCCGCCCGGCGCGTCCGCACCGCCGAGAACCGCGCCGAGGATCGCCAGGAGGCCCTGGCCGACCTCGAGGCCGACCTGGCCAGGGAGCTCACGGCCATCGACGACGAGTGGTCCGCCAAGGCCGCCGCCGTCGAGACGGTCGAGGTGCCGCTCGAGCGGTCGGACGTCCGGATCACGGCCCGGTTCCTGGTCTGGGTCCCGACGGCCTGATCAGCCGGGCGGGATCAGCGCGTTGGACCAGTGCACGTCGGTGAACGGGAAGTCCTCGACGGCCCAGCGCCGCAGGGCGAGGTAGACCGTGGCGTAGTACCCGCCGTCGTAGGCGTCCGGCGTCACCCACCAGCTCACGTCCACGTCGTGGCGGGCCAGGTCCTCGGTGAGCGGCCGGCGCACCCCCATGGGATAGAGGTAGGCGCAGCCGATGTAGCCGAGCCCGGCCGCCTCGAGGCAGTAGGTGAACGACTTCCCGTCCCGGAACTCGCACTCGTGCCAGACCAGGTCGACGTAGTTCCCGTCCTCGGTCACAGGGCCGGTCGGCCACGCCCCGCCCCGGGTCTCGCGGATGAGGTCGAGGCTGGCGTTGATGCCCCGGACGTCGGCGGCCAGGTCGTCGCGGCCGATGGCGTGCGCCACGACGTCCCCGTGCACCAGCCGGCGCGGCGGGTCGAACCCGTCCGGCAGGACGATCTTCTTGGCGTAGGCGCTGAGGTCGGTCACCGGCGCGGGACTCCTTCCCCGAAGGTTCGGCGGGGGTTCACCTGGTTGCCATCCGGACGATAGGGGCGCCCGCGAGGCTCCCGCGGATGCGACGCTCGCTGGGGTCCCTGCTCGCCCTCCCGCTCATCGCGGCCCTCGCGGCCCCGGCCGGCGCGGCGCCCCACCGCCCGCCGGCCGGCCCGGCCGTCGTCACCAGCAACAACGAGACGCCGGTCCTCTACGACGACGACGCGGGCGGCAACGCCTCGGGCGACGACCCGGCCATCTGGGTCCACCCGGGCGACAGCGCGCGCTCGATCGTGGTCGCCACCGCCAAGGAGGGCGGCCTGCGCGTCTACGACCTCGCCGACCGGGAGATCCAGTCGATCCCCGCGACGCCGGCGCCGCGGGCCGACGGCATCGACGGCCGGTACAACAACGTCGACATCGCCTACGGCCTCCGCCTCGGCCGCCAGACCGTCGACGTCGCCATGGTCTCCGACCGCTTCAACGACCAGCTGCGGTTCTGGGCGATCGACCCGGCGGGCGCCGGCGCCGCCACCCCGCTGACCGAGGTCACCGCGCCCGAGCAGGCCTTCCTGTTCAACCGCGATCGGGCGGCGGTCGAGGACGAGCACACGGCCTACGGCCTCGCCGTCTACCAGCCCCGCCCGGGTACGGCGATCGCCGTGGTGACCCAGGAGGGCACCACCGCCATCGCCACCGCGCGGATCGAGGCGCAGGGCGCGGCGTTCGGCTACCACGCCACCGGCCGGATCGACATGCCCGCGGCGTTCCCCCTGCCCGACGGCACGACGTGGGTGCCGTGCGAGGACCCGGGCGTGCGCCCGCAGCTCGAGGGGACGGCGGTCGACCAGCGCAACGGCGCCCTCTACGCCGCCCAGGAGGACGTCGGCGTGTGGCGCATCCAGCTCCCGCTCGGCAGCAGGCGGCCCGTGCTCGTCGACCGGGTGGCCGACTTCGGCATCCACGACGTGTTCGACCCCGAGTCGGAGGAGTGCGTGCCGGTCGACGAGCACGACGCCGGGTTCGGCGGTCCCAACCTCGTCGCCGACGCCGAGGGCGTCGATGTCTACTACGGCCACGGCGCGACCGGCTACGTGATCGTCTCCAGCCAGGGGGACGATCGCTATGCCGTGTACTCGACGACGGGCACAAACCGCTCGCTCGGCACATTCCTCGTCCAGGGCGTCGGCGTGGACGACGTCAACGGCTCGGACGGCCTCGCGGTCACCAACCGCCCGGTCGGCCGGTATCGCCACGGGCTGCTGGTCAGCCACGACGAGCCCGAGACCGGTCCCGGCGTCGACGAGGACCGCGACCCCACGAACTTCTCCCTCGTCGGCTGGGGCGAGGTGGCGGACGCGCTCCACCTGCAGGTCAGCACCGCCCGCGGCAACGACCCGCGGTTCCGCTGACGTCACCGCCCGTAGCGGCCGCGCGTGTGTCAGGCTGGACACCTCCACCCGGGGGTGACATGGACCGTTACGCGGTTGCGCATCTGGACGAGATCGAGGAGTTCTCGGACGCCGGGTGTCACTACCTGCCGATCCGGCACCGCCTCGGCATCATGGCGTTCGGCGTGACCGCATGGACGGCCCACGCCGCCGGCGACCGGGTCGTCAACGAGCACGACGAGGACGACCCCACCGCCGACGAGGAGCTGTTCCTGGTGCTGCGCGGCCACGCGGTGTTCGATATCGACGGCGACCGCGTCGACGCGCCGGCCGGAACCCTCGTCTCCGCCCCGCCCGGCACCCGGCGGGCGGCCACCGCCGGCGAGGACGGGACGACCGTCATCCTCCTGGAAGGCACGCCGGGGAAGGCGTACGACGCCCGCGGCTGGGAGCTCTGGGCGCCGATCGCACCGCTCTACCAGGCGGGCGAGTACGCCGAGGTCGCCGACCGCCTGACCGACGTGGTCGCAGCCAACCCGCAGTACCCCATGCTGTTCTTCAACCTGGCCTGCTGCGAGAGCCTGTCCGGCCGGACGAGCGACGCGCTCGGTCACCTCCGGCACGCCATCGAGATGTCGGAGGAGTTCCGGGCGTCGGCGAAGGACGACTCCGACCTCGATCCGATCCGCGGCGAGGCCGCGTTCAGGGAACTGGTCCACGACGAGGAGCCTCGTTGACATGGCGCCCCGACCACCGGGAATGAGCGACGCAGAGCTGGTGATCCTCCAGGAGACCGACCCGCCCGCCCTGGCCGGGCTCGGCGAGGACGAGCTGTTGGACCTGTTCACGCGCGTCCGCCGCGTCCGCAACAAGCATGTCGGCCAGTACCGCCGCGCGGCCACCACCCGGGTGGGGGAGGCGCGGGCCCGGGGCGCGGCCTACTCCCGGGGCCAGCGGGCCCGGGACAAGGCGGAGGTCTTCGAGGCGGCCCTCGCCCGGGTCAGCACGGCGCTGGCCAAGGCCGCCCGCCGCAGCGCGGCCGACCTCCGGGCCGAACGGATCGCCGCCGCGCGCACGGTGGCCACCGGTCCCGACCGGCCCGCCAGGGCGAAGGACAGTCCTGCGCCGGCGACCACCTCCGATCGCCCCGCGGGCCGCTCACCGGCGCGGAAGAAGCGCGACGCGGCCTCCATGGCGGAGGGCGCCCGCCGTCAGGCCCGCCGCGACGCGCGCCGCTGACCATCCCGGCGCCGGCGCTCGCGGAACGGTACGCTCGCCGCCGTAACGCCATGCTTGGCTCAGCTGGAGGCGCCGTGTTGGCACAATCCCTCCGCGAGGACATGCAGACGGTGACACGGAACTGGGGATGGTTCCTCGCCGCGGGCATCGCCTGGATCGTCTTCGCCTTCTTCGTGCTGTCGTTCAACTACCGGACCGTGTGGGCCGTCGCCGTGTTCTTCGGCATCGGCTTCATCCTCGGCGGGATCATGGAGCTCGCCATCGCCGCCGTGGCCCCGTCGTGGAAGTGGCTCTACATCCTGATCGGCGTGGTGTCGATCGTCGCCGGGTTCATCGCCCTCATCTGGCCGGGCGAGACCTTCCTGGTGCTGGCCGCCATCGTCGGGTGGTTGCTGCTGTTCTACGGCATCATCGACATCGTCTTCGCCTTCTCCACGAGGCATCTCGAAGGCATGTGGTGGATGCAGCTCGTGTCCGGGATCCTCATGGTCCTGCTCGGGTTCTGGGCGATCAGCCCCGACAACGCCACCGTGTCGAACTACCGGGGCGCCGTCCTGCTGGTGGTCTGGATCGGCATCGCGGCACTGTTCCGCGGCATCTCCGACATCGTGGTCGGCTTCCGGCTGCGCAGCGCCAACCGGGAGCTCGAGGGCCTCTCCAGCTGACCGCCGGCCCCCACGGGCGGCTAGCGCCGGCCGTGGGGGATGTCGGGGAACCGCGGGTCGGGGGTCCAGGGGATCACGTCCGACGTCGCCACGATCCAGTCGAGGAGACGGGCCCGGAGGTCGTCGCGCACGGCGGCGAGGCCGGGATCGTCGATGCGGTTGACCACCTCCTCCGGATCCGCTCGCCGGTCGTAGAGCTCGTCGCGCTCGCACTGGCGGTACACGTAGGTGTGCGTCGGCGTCCGGATGGCCTGGGCCTTGCCGACCAGGTCGGGCCGGTCGTGCTGGAGGTCGCTCTTGGCCTGGTAGAGCCACCCCGCCCGCTCGAACAGCGGCTCGTCGGCCGGGTGGAAGCCGCCCTCGCTGCACGCGTGCTCGCGATGGGGCACCGTGGGGTCGGCGAGCAGCGGGACCAGGCTGCGGCCGAAGTGGGTGTGCGACGGCTCGATCTCGCCCAGCTCCAGCAGCGTGGGGAGCACGTCCACGAGCTCGACCGGCGCGGAGCACGCGGCGCCCTCCGCGACGCCGGGGCCGGCGACGATGAGCGGATTGCGCACCAGGCTGGGGTCGAGGCCGGACGGCCACTTCTCCACCAGCCCGTGATCGCCGAGGTACTCCCCGTGGTCGGTGAGGTAGACGACGACGGTCTGCTCGAGCTGGCCGATCCGGTCGACGGCGGCGAGGAGCCGGCCGAGCTGGTCGTCGGTGCGGCTGACCATGCCGTAGTACGTGGCGGCGATCTCCCGGAGGTCGGCCTCGTCCAGCCGGTCCCAGCCGGCGCGGCGCCGGTACTCGGCCATGAACGCCGCCTTGCCGACACCCGCACCCGGCGGGATGGGGAGGGGGACGTCGGCCCGGTCGTGCAGGGAGAACCACGGGTCCTCGACCATGAACGGCGGGTGCGGGGCGACCAGCGGCACCCACAGGGCCCAGGGGTCGGTGCGCCCGTCCCCGAGCCAGGCGATGGCCGTCTGCACGGTGGCCTCGTCGCCGTCGAGCCGGGGCTCGTCGCCCTGCCGCCCGAAGTAGAACGCCCGGTGCAGCGGGTGGTCCTCGGGCTGGGCGACGTGGAGCTTCCCCCGCCGGGGCTCGACGATGTAGCCGCACAGGTCGGTGCTGGCCTCGGTCACGCCAGGGGCGAACACGTCGCCGCGATGGCCCGCCATGCAGACCTGGTAGCCGCCGTCCCGCAGCAGGCGGAGCAGGTTCGGCTCGTGGGGTCCGAGGAGGTTGTCGAGCGTGCGGTGCCCGGCCACGTGCGGGTACCACCCGGTCATCAGCGAGACGCGGCTGGGCCCGCACACCGGATGCTGCGACCACGCGTCGTCGAACCGCACCCCCCGCGCCGCCAGCGCATCCAGGTGCGGCGTCTGCACCACGGGGTTCCCGAACGCCCCGACCGCATCGGCCCGCTGCTGGTCGGGCATGAAGATGACGATGTTGGGTCGGGTCACAGCAGCGGGAACGTCGTCTGGCCCGTGAGGCGGAGCCGGCCGATCATCTCGAACATGCGGTCCTGGGCCATGAGGTGCTGGCTCATGGTGATCGCGTCCCGGACGAGGGGCTCGATCGGGTGGGTGCGGTACACCGAGGACGCGCCGACCAGGTCGGCCATCGCCACCGTGATCTCGCGGGCCGCCCGGAAGGCGTGGGCGCGGGAGAGGGCGACCGCGACGCGGACGTCGAGGTCGGGGGCGTCGCCGGCGAGGAGGGTGGCCCACATGCGATCGAGCGCGTCGTGGACGTAGGCGCGGGCGGCGCCGAGGGCGGCCTCGGCGTGGGCGATGGCCCGGTGGGCCCGGGCGGTGTCCCGCAGGAGCACCATCTCGGGGAAGAGCAGCTTCTCGTCGGCGATGGCCGTCGCCAGGTCGACCGCCCGGCGGGCCAGCCCGAGCGGCACGCCCGCCATGTTGACGAAGAACATCCCGGGCCAGCCGTAGAGCGGCTCGGGTCGCTGCACGGGATCGCTGAACCGGAACGCATGGTGCTCGGGGACGAACAGGTCCGTGGCGGTGTAGTCGTTGGAGCCGCTGCCCTCCAGGCCGGTCGTGTCCCAGTTGTCGAGCACGTCCCACGCCGTCGCCGGTGCGCACGCGACCAGGAAGTCGGGCCGGCCGTCGACCAGGCGCGGCGCGCCGCCGTCCATGATCAGGCAGCCACCGACGATGACGTCGGCGTGGGTGCAGCCGCTGCCGAACGACCAGTGGCCGTCGACCAGCCAGCCGCCGTCGACCGGGCGGGCCCGGCCGTTCGGCGCGAGCTGCCCCGCGGTGACGTCGTCGATCGACGGCCACAGCTCCTCGGCCGCCTCCGGGGCGAGGAACGCGCCGTAGTACGGGGCGTCCGAGCCGATCATCACGCACCAGCCGGCGGAGGTGTCGTGCCGCGACAGGTGCTCGATGACCTCGGTCTGCGCCCGCGGGTCGAGCTCGGGTCCGCCCAGCGCCCGCGGGACGGCGATCCGGAACGCGCCGGCGGCGCGCAGCGCCTCGACCACGTCGGCGGGCAGGCGCCGCGCCGCCCGGATCTCGTCGGAGCGTGAGCGCAGCGAGGCCGCCAGCGCCTGCCAGTCGTCGTCGAGGACGCCGGTCATCCCGGCATCATGCCCGATCGAGCACGTCCCCCCGCAGGCCGTCGACCGCCGAGACGACCTCGTCGCTCAGGGAGGGGGCCACGCCCAGGTCGGCCAGCACGGCGGCGAGGTGACCGGCCACCAGGTCCACGTGGTGATCGTCGATCGCCAGGTGGCGGTGGGCCTCGGCCAGCCCGCGGCCGGCGTAGCGGCGGGGTCCGCCCAGCGCCATGGCGAGGAAGGCCTTCTGATGGGCCCGCAGGCGGCGCACGTCGATACCGCCGAAGAACGGGGCCAGCTCGGGGTCGCCGAGGACCCGCTCGTAGAACCGGTCGACGGCGACGTCGATGCTCACCATGCCGCCGAGCTGCTCGTAGAGGGTGGTCGTGGCCGCGGTCGCGCTCATGGGGGTGAGTAGGCCACGCCCGGCCGCCGGCGTCCTGAGTAATCGCTACTCAAACGGGCGTCAGCGCGCCGGTGCGGTGAGGTGCTCGTCCAGCCAGCGGGTGAGCGCGGCCTTCGGGGCGGCGTCGACCGTGTCGGGGGCCGGCGTCGACGAGCCACGGCCGCGCCCGCCGGCACCGGGCGCACACGGGGGAGCCGGCGGCGGAGGCCGGCACGCGGTTCTTCCGGCCGCAGCCGGGGCAGGGGACGATGGCCATGGTGGTGCGCTCCGGGGTCAGGCGAGCTTGAGGAACATGCGCTCGACCGCCTCGACGGGGTAGCCGTCGGCGGTGGCGTCGTCGGGGTTCTCGAGGCAGTAGGCGAGCCCGGCGGCGACCAGCTTGAAGCCGGCCTGCTCGAGGGCCTTGGTGGCCGCCGACAGCTGGGTCACGACGTCGCGGCACTCCCGGCCCTCCGTCAGCATCCGCTCGACGGCCTGCACCTGGCCCGCGGCGCGCCGCAGGCGCTTGCTGACGTCGTCGACGACCTCGTCGGGCAGCTGCATCGCGATCTCCTCGTTCATCGGGTTGGCGACAGTATACCCCCCCGGGTACTCTCCATATACCCCCTAGGGTATCTGGGAGACCTCGCATGGCTGTCACGTCCACCACTCCGCCCGAGACCGCGCGCCCGCCGTCCGGCCCACCGCGCCCCACGGCGTGGTTCTCGCGCCTGGCGGCGTTCTCCGCCCGCCGCCGGCGCCTGGTGATCGGGCTCTGGCTGGTCGTCACCCTGGCCGCCGCGCCGCTGGCGATCACGCTCGACGGCGCGCTGTCGGGCGCCGGCTGGGAGGCCCAGGGCTCGACCGCCCAGCAGGTCCGGGACGAGCTGCGGCGCGACTTCCCCGCCCTCGGCGCCGAGAACCCGGTGGTCGTCTACCGGCAGCGGACCCCGATCAGCCGCGACCCGGCGGGGCTGCGGGCGCTGGTCGCGGCCCTGGCCGACGCGCCCCGCGCCGGCGGCGTCGCCGACCCCCTCGCCCTCCCCGCGTCGGCCGGGCTCGTCGCCCGGGACGGCCGCACGGCGATCGTCCCCGTGGCGCAGGCGGTCACCAGCGACGCCCAGCGGCCGGTCGCGGCCGGCGAGCTCGGCGACTACGTCGGCGGGCTGCACCTGCCGGCCGGCGCCCAGGCCGAGGTGACGGGCGAGTGGCCGGTCTGGAGCGACTTCAACCACATCAACGAGCAGGCGCTCCACAAGGCGGAGCTCCTGTCCGGCCTGCCGAGCCTGATCCTGCTGTTCGTCGCCTTCGGGATGCTGCTCGCCGCCGGCCTGCCGCTGCTGCTGGCCCTGGCCGGGATCGCCGTCGGCTTCGCCGGCCTCCACCTGCTGACCGCGGTGACGCCGCTGTCGGTGTGGTCGATGAACTTCTCGATGATGATCGGCCTGGCGGTCGGCATCGACTACAGCCTCTTCATCGTCTCCCGCTACCGGGAGGAGCGGGCCGAGGGCCGGGACCCCGTCGCCGCCATCGAGAACACGCTCGGCACCGCCGGCAAGGCCGTGTTCCTCTCGGCCCTCACCGTCGTGCTGTCGCTGGCCGCGGTGTACCTGGTGCCGGTCATGGTCTTCCGCTCCATGGCGCTGGGGATGATCCTCTCCGTCGTCGCGGTCGCGCTCGCGGCGCTCACCCTGCTCCCGGCCGTGCTCGTCGCCCTCGGCGACCGCGTCCTGACAACGAAGCGCACGGGCGGCCCGGACACGGCCGCCGAGGGCCGCTGGCAGCGCTGGACCGCGCAGTCGCTGCGCCGGCCCGGCACCGTCCTCGCCGTCGGCCTGGTCGTGCTCGGCGGGCTGGCCGCCCCGGCGCTGGGGATGCACCTGGGCATGCCCAGCGCCCACGTCGTCGACACGGGCCACACCAGCCGCGACGGCTACGACCTCCTCGTCGGCGCCTTCGGGCCCGGCGCCGCGGCACCGGTGCTCGTCACCACCCCCGCGCAGGACGCCGGCCGCGTCGTCGCCATCGCCCAGCGGCACGCCGGCGTGGTCGACGCCCGCGTCGTCACGGACACGGCGGCGACGGGCCGCACCGTCGTGCGGGTCACGGGCTCGACCCCGGTGGACGACCCGGGGACCGGCAGGCTCGTCAGCGCGCTGCGCACCGACCTGCGGGCCGCGGTGCCCGGCGCCCGGGTCGGCGGTCCCGCCGCCCAGAACCACGACCTCACCGGGGCGCTGACCGGCCGGGCCCCCTACGCCGTCGCCCTGATCCTGGTCGTCGCCTTCGTGCTGCTGCTGGTCGTGTTCCGCAGCCTGGTGGTGGCGGTCACGTCGATCCTGCTCAACGTGCTGACCGTCGGGGCCGCCTTCGGGTTCGCGACCCTGGTGTTCCAGCACGGCATCGGCGCCGGCCTCCTCGGCATCGAGCACCAGCCCTTCATCGACGCCTGGGCCCCGCTGTTCTTCTTCGCCCTGCTCTTCGGCCTGTCGATGGACTACCAGCTGTTCCTGCTGGCCGCGATCCGCGAGCGCTACCAGGCGACCGGCGACACCCGCACCGCGATCCAGGAGGGCATCGCCCGCACGGGCCGGCCGATCACCAACGCGGCCCTCGTGATGATCGTCGTGTTCGTGGCGTTCGGGGTCACCGGGCCGATCCCGCCCACCGAGCTGGGCGTCACGCTGGCCATGGCCGTCCTCCTCGACGCCACGGTGGTGCGGGTGCTGCTCGTACCCGCGGTCATGGCCCTCATCGGCGAGCGCAACTGGTACCTGCCCCGCTGGCTCGACCGCACCCTGCCCCACGTCCGCTTCAACCACTGAGGTCCCGACCCATGTCCTCGTCCTGGAACCACCGCTGGCCCCTCGAGCGGGTCCTGTTCGCCCTGGCCGGCACCGTCACCCTCACGAGCGCACTCCTCGCCGCCGTGGTCAGCCCCTGGTTCCTCCTGCTGACCGCGTTCGTCGGGCTCAACCAGTGGCTCTACGTCACGGTCGGCGCCTGCCCGGCGTCGCTCGTGCTCCAGCGCCTCTTCGGCGTCACCGCCTGCCGGCGCCCGGTCGCGGACTGACGTTCGGCCCTGTCCGGACCGGCCGGGCCGGGCGCACGCTGGGCGCATGATGAACGGCTGGTACGACACCGGATGGAGCCCCGGCGCCTGGATCGCCATGGTGCTGACGATGCTGGCGTTCTGGGGGCTCGTCGCCGCGCTCGCGGTCTACGCGATCCGCAACCTCGGCCACCGCCCCGCCGACGACGCCGGGACGACGCCGACCGACCAGGCCCGACGCATCCTCGACGAGCGCCTGGCCCGCGGCGAGATCGACGCCGACGAGTACAACCACCGGCGCGAGGTGCTCCGGACACCCTGACCGCTAGGCGGGGACCCGGCGGATCCGCCAGAAGCAGATGCCTGCCAGGCCGAGGGCGGCCAGGGTGTAGATCCCGGCCTCGTACCACTGGAAGGGCCAGAAGCGGCTGGCGCGGTGGTAGGTCGACTCGATCCGGTAGCCGAGCCGCTGGAGCTCCGCGAGGCACCCGGTGACGAGCGGGTCGCCGTCGGGGCCGGTCACTCCCGGCGGCGAGTCGGCGGGTCCGCCGGGGCTTCCGGGCCGGGCGCACGGTCCCGAGGCCGCGGAGATGGTGATGGGGCTGACCCGCTTGCCCGAGGGGTCCACGGCGTGGCTGGACAGGACCCACGCGCCCCGGGGCGCCGCGCTGGCGCTCACCCGCAGGGCGTGGTCGGGACCGAAGGCGAACGTGTCCACGCTCGCCTCGGTCATCGCCACCGTCGACCGGGTGGGGGAGAGGAGGTGGGGCCGGACCAGGATGGGCATGGCGATCTGGGCGGTGACGAACAGCGCCAGCGTGACGGCCATGGCCGGCAGCGGGCGCCGGATCAGCAGCCCGGCGGTGGCCCCGAGGGCGAGGGCGAACGCCGCGTAGGCGACGGGGACGACGCCGCGCGACGCGAACTCCAGGGGCTCGATCCGCGCCATGTCACCGGAGTGGTCGAGGGGGCCGGCCCACCAGGTGACCGCCAGGCTGCACAGGCCGGCGACCGCGACGGCGGTGAGGCCGGTGAGGCCGAGCTTCACGGCCAGCCAGCGGGTGCGGGTGACGCTCTGCGTCCACGCCAGCCGGTGCGTGCCGGCCTCGAGCTCGCGGCTGACCAGGGGTGCGCCCCAGAAGGCCCCGATGAGCGGGGGCACGACCAGGACGATGGCGGTGACGGCCAGCCAGGCCATCTGGTTGCGGTCGAAGAACCGCCCGACGGCGGAGCAGGCCCCGGCCGGTTCCGCGCAGGCGGCGATCGCGGCGGCGTAGTCGTGCGCCACGCCCGGGCCGGTCAGCGCCAGGAGGGCGGCCAGCGCGGCGACTGCGGCCCCGACGATCACGGTCCCCGTGCGGAGCTGGCGCCAGGTCAACCAGATCATCGCTGCACCTCCAGCTTCGGCCGCTCGGTCGGGCGGTCCGGGGGCGGGTTGGTCGTGTGGCCCATGTAGGCCAGGACGAGGTCCTCCAGGCCGACCTGGCCGACGGTCCACGAGGGGTCGAGGATCGGGGCGTCGGTGCGGACCAGGAACGTGCTCTGCCGGTCGGTGTGGCTGGCGGAGATGACCCGCTGGTCGTCGGGCAGCCGGGCCGGGTCGCGCCGGGGGCCGGAGAGCCGGTGGTGGGTGGCCATCAGGGTCTCGATGTCCCCGGCCAGCTGCACCTGCGACGCGACGAGCACGATCAGGTAGTCGCAGACACGTTCCAGGTCGGAGACCAGGTGCGAGGACAGCACGACGCTGAGCCCGTGCTCGGCGACGGCCTCCATGAGGTCCTGCAGGAACTCCCGCCGGGCGAGCGGGTCGAGGGAGGCGACCGGCTCGTCCAGGATCAGCAGCTCCGGGCGCTTCGCCACCCCGAGCGTCAGCGCCAGCTGGGCGCGCTGGCCGCCCGACAGCTTCCCGGCCCGCTGCGAGAGATCCAGCCCGAGGCGCCCGATCCGGTCGCGGGCCACGGCGTCGTCCCAGCCGGGGTTGAGCCGGGCGCCGAGGCGCAGGTGGTCCTCGACGCTGAGGTTGGCGTAGGTGGGGGCGCCCTGGGCGACGAAGCCGACCTTGGCCAGCTGCTCGGGGCCGGCCGCCGGGCGCTCGCCCAGCACCTCGATCGTCCCGGACGTCGGCGTCAGCAGGCCGACGGCCAGGTTGAGCAGCGTCGTCTTGCCGGCGCCGTTGGGGCCGACGAGCCCGACGACCCGACCGGCGGGGACGTCCAGCGTGCAGTCCGACAGGGCCCGGACCCGCCCGTAGCTCTTGCCCAGCTCCTGGGCTCGCAGGACGGCGCTCATGCGATCCCTACCTCGCCGTCGGTCGCGGACCGAAAGGTCGTCATGAACAGCGCCTCGATGCTCTCGTCGTCGACGCCGGCCCGCCGGGCCCTGGCCAGCCAGCGGCGCAGCTCCTGGCGCAGCGGCTCGTGGGCGGCGAGCGAGGTGTCGGCGAGCGTGGCCGTCACGAACGTCCCCACGCCCGGGCGGGCGGCCACCAGGCCCTCGTGCTCGAGCTCCCGGTAGGCCTTGAGCACCGTGTTGGGGTTGATCGCCAGGCTCGACACCACTTCCTTGACCGTGGGCAGCTGGTCGCCCTCCCGCAGCAGGCCCACCCGCAGCGCCTGGCGCACCTGGCGAACGAGCTGCAGGTACGGCGACAGGCCGGTCCGGTCGTCCAAGTGGAACTCGATCATCGTCCCGGCTCCGATCTGCCAGACATCTATTCATCTAGAGTACTAGCACTTTAGATGAATAGATGCCTGGCGTCAACGCGCCGGGTGGCCTACGGCCAGTGCGACTCGGCGAAGCGGCGGAGCTCGCGCTCGATCTCGTGGTCCTCGGGCGCGGTGCCGAAGAACCCGCCGTGGCCGGCCGCCTCGGTGACGTGGAGGTCGGCCGGGATGCCGGCCCGGCGGAGCGCCCGGTGCATGCGCACCGTGTCCGACAGGAGCCGGTCCCGGGTGCCGGTGGTCAGGATCGTGGGCGGGAAGCCCGGGGCGAAGTCGCCGAACAGCGGGGAGACGTAGGGGTCGGTCAGGTCCCGCTCCCCGGCGTACATCGCGAAGGTCGGCGTCGACGCCCCCGGCAGCAGGGGGTCGAGCCCGAGGTTGGTCCGCAGCGAGTCGCCGGACGCGGTCAGGTCGACCCCCGGCGTCATCAGCACCGCCGCCGCCGGCAGGGGCAGGCCCTCGTCCCGGGCCCGCAGGATGAGGGCGGCGGCCAGGTTCCCGCCGGCCGACGCCCCGCCGACGATGACCTCGGACGGGTCGTGGTCGGACAGCAGGGCGCGGTAGGCGGCGAGGCAGTCGTCCAGCCCGGCGGGGAAGGGGTGGTCCGGCGGCATGCGGTAGTCGACGGACCACACCCGGGCGCCGTAGCGGGCCGCGGTGCCGATGCTCATCACCCGGCAGCAGTCGCCCGCGCCGAAGACGAACGCACCGCCGTGGATGTCCAGGTAGACGCGGCGGTCGCCCTCGGCGAGATCCATGGGCGTGATCTCGTAGACGTGGGCGCCGACGTCGCGCTCGGTCGTGACGACCGGGGCGCCGGCGGCGCGCTCGGCCATCATCCCGGCGATCGCCGCGTCCTGGGCCGCGATCATGGCCCGCCAGCCGTCGCGGTCGCCCGGGGCCGGGCGCTCGGGCTCGGGCAGCGGCGCCATGGCCATGGCCGCCTGGGCCTCGGGGCTCACCGAGGTGGGGATCGGGATGTCGCGGGCGGGCAGGTGCAGCGCCGGCCGGGCCTCGGCGGGCGTCGCCATCAGCCGTCCTCCCGCACGAGCGCTTTCTTGCCCTCGTCCCAGGTGAAGAGATACACGCTCGGGTTGCCGTCGGCCTTCGGCGGCGGCCCGTAGGTGCGCTCGGTGGGGTCGCCGGGGATGGTCACCTTCAGGCCGTCCATGGCGGCGGCGAAGGTCCCGTAGTTGAGGTTCTTCCCGGCGGCAGCCAGCGTGGCCCGCAGCAGCGCGACGTCGGGGCAGGCCTGGAAGGCGGCCTGGTAGGGCTGGTTGGCCGGGTCGTCGCCGACGTCCTTGGGCTCCGGGGTGTCGATCCCCGCCGTCTTCAGCGTGGCGACGCAGCGCTGCATCTCCGGCTCGTCGAACCGGGCCTGGTCGGGGCCGTAGCCGCCGCCCGCGACGGCGCCCTTCAGGACCGACGTGTCGGTCGTGGCCCCGTTGGTGGCGAAGCCGGTCAGGCCGATCACGTCGGTGAACAGCAGCTTCGGGCGGTACGAGGTGTCGGACTGCATGATGGTCGGCCAGCCCTGGCCGCTCGGCCCGACGAGGATCACGGTGTCGGCCCCGGCGGCCTTGAACTTCTCGGCGAAGGTCATCGTCTCGGTCCGCTGGGCCGCCTGGTCGTCGGGCGGCGCCACCGCGCTGGCGGTGGCGACGGGCGCGGCGCCGAGCGCCTTCAGCGTGGGGACGATGTGCTCGTCGACCTCGGCCTTGTCCCGGGCCGCCGCCCACACGGCGACCTTGCCGTCGAGGAGGCCCTCGTCGTCGAAGCGGTGCAGGGCGGCCTCGGACTGGTCGGTGTCCGGGAGCCACGTGATCCAGGGCGCCTTCGCCTGCTTCAGCCGCTCGGGGGTCATCCCGCCCCCGACGACCGCGGTGGCGTGGGTACCGACCGGGCACAGCACGGCGTCGGCCAGGAAGAACCCGGTGATGGCGAAGACGTCGTCGTCCTCGGTGAGCTGCACGCACTTCTCCTCGGCCGGCGCGGTGGAGGTCGGGTTGATCGGTGCGTAGACGGCCTCGATCTTGCGGCCGTCGATGCCGCCGTGGGCGTTGATGTCGTCGAAGAGCGCCTGGTAGACGGCCTTGTGATCGCCGAGGTCGTAGTGGAGCCCGGCGGCCACCAGGGACTTGGTGTCGACGTAGGTCACGCCGACCTTGATCGTGTCGGCGGTGACGCCGGGCGCCGGCCCGGTGCGTGCCGCCGTCGTCGCGGTCTTGGCCCCGCCGCCGTCGTCGCCCGACGTGCACGCGCCGAACATCAGCGCCACCGCCGCCGCGACCGCCGCCGGCCTGGCCATGCGATACGGCCCCATCGTGCCCCCCCTCTCACCCCGGTCGTGCCCGCATGGCTAACGACCGGTCGGTACACTCTAAGCACAGCGCCAGGGGGGAGGTGGGGCGATGAGTGCTGCTGACGGCGGCACCGGCGCGGCGGGTCTCGCCGACGCCGTCCTGGAGGCCGAGGCCGAGCGGCAGGCGACCCAGGCGGGCGCCGAGGTCCTGTTCGCGGACGACCTGCTGCCGGGGGTCGGCGGCGCGGCGCTGTCGCTGCGCGAGGGGCTGCGGATCGGCGGCGCCTTCACGTTCGTCGTCCTGCTGGTCCTCAACGCCTTCGAGCAGCTGGAGGCCGCCGCGCTCGGCGTGCTGGCGCCGGACATCCGCGACAGCTTCGGGGTCAGCAACGGGGTGATCGTCTTCATCAGCGCGGCCTCGGGCGGGTTCCTGGTCCTCGGGGCGGTGCCGATGGGGTGGCTGGCCGACCGCTTCCGGCGCCCGCCGATCATCGCCTTGGCCAGCGCCGCCTTCGCCGCCACGGTCTTCGCCTCCGGGCTGGCGGTCAACGCGCTCAGCCTGTTCTGCGCCCGCTTCGGGGTCGGGATCGCCAAGTCGGCCACCCTCCCGGTCCACGGGTCGCTGCTGGCCGACAGTTACCCGATCGGCGTTCGGGGCCGGCTCAGCGCCACGACCATGGGCGCGGGCCTGCTGGTCCTGGCCGCGAGCCCCGCCCTCGTGGGCGGCATCGCCGACCTGGCGGGCGGGCCCGACGGCTGGCGGTGGTCGTTCTTCGTGCTCGGGCTGCCGGTGCTGATCGGGGCGGTCGCCGCCCTGCGCATCCCGGAGCGACCGCGCGGCCAGTTCGAGATGCTCGACGTGCTCGGCGAGGTCGTCGACTCCGAGCCGCCGCCGATGTCGACCGAGGCGGTGTTCGGCCGGCTCCGCCAGATCCGGACGCTGCGCACCACGATGCTCGCCTTCGCGGCGATCGGGTTCGGGCTGTTCACGACGCCGGTGCTGGCCAACCTGTACATCGAGGAGCGCTTCGGCCTCAGCGCGCTCGAGCGCGGGCTCGTCGGCAGCCTCGGCGGCCTCGCCGTCGTGGCCGTGCTGCCGTTCGCGGCGCGGGGCTACGACCGGCGGTTCCGTCAGGACCCCGAGCGGGCGCTGCGCCTTATCGGGCTGCTCATCCTGCCCGTGGCGGTCGCGGTCCCGCTCCAGTACGTCATGCCCACCGCGCCGGCCTTCGCGGTCGCCGGGGTGCTGCCCCAGGTGTGCCTGCTGACCGCCTTCACGATGGTGGGGCCCGTCCTCCAGACGGTCACGCCCTACCGCCTGCGGGGCATGGGCAACGCGCTGGGGGCGATCTATGTCTTCTTCGTGGGCGCCACCGGCGGGGCGCTCCTCGCCGCGTTCTTCACCGACGCCATCGGGCCGCGAGCCGCGGTGCTGGTCCTGGTCGTGCCGTCGTCCCTGGTCGGCGGGTGGCTCGTGCTGCGCAGCGCCCGGTACATCCGCAACGACCTGTCGCTGGTGGTCGAGGAGCTCCGCGAGGAGCTGGACGAGCACCGGCGCCGCCTGGCCGATCCCGAGACGGTGCCGGCGTTGCAGGTCGCGGGGATCGACTTCGCCTACGGCCACGTCCAGGTGCTCTTCGACGTGGGGTTCGAGGTGCGCCGGGGCGAGGTGCTCGCCCTCCTGGGCACCAACGGCGCCGGCAAGTCGACGCTCCTG
>DATFRN010000364.1:0-36269 GCA_035263165.1 Acidimicrobiales bacterium
GGCGTCGAGGGCGGGGGTGCCGTCGGCCTCCTGGCCGTCGTCCAGCAGCGGCGCCCCGCCGCACCCCACCTCCACCTCGTCGGCCGGCGCCCGGACCACGACGACCTGCGCGTCGCACACCGCGCTGTGGAGCTTCTGACCGGGTCGCAGCTTCATGGACTCGGCATGGTACCGGCCGCGGGCTACGCTGTCTAACAGTAGGGTCACACGGAGGGATCATGCCCGAGTACAAGTTCGTCCGGTACGAGACGCTCGACGACGGGCGGATCGCCCGCATCATGCTCAACCGGCCCGAGGCCCGCAACGCCCAGAACCGGGGCATGCTCGTCGAGCTCGACGACGCATTCCGGCGGGCCGAGGCCGACGACGAGGTCCGGGTCGTGATCCTCGGCGGCGAGGGCAAGATGTTCTCGTCGGGCCACGACATGGGCTCGAAGGTGTCGCAGGAGGAGTACACGCCGGGGCCGACGCAGCACCCGACCCGGGGCATCAACGGCGGTACCCGCAAGGGCGCCGAGAACCTGATGCTCCAGGAGTGGCACTACTTCTTCGAGAACACCCGCCGCTGGCGCAACCTGCGCAAGATCACCATCGGCCAGGCCCACGGCGACGTCTACGCCGCGGCGCTCATGCTGCTGTGGGCCTGCGACCTGATCGTGGCCGACGAGGACACCCGGTTCACCGACGTGGTGGGCGCCCGGCTGGGCATGTGCGGGGTCGAGTACTTCGCCCACCCCTGGGAGTTCGGCCCCCGCAAGGCCAAGGAGCTGCTGCTCACCGGCGACTCCATCGACGCCCACGAGGCCCACGCCCTCGGCATGGTCAGCAAGGTGTTCCCGGCCGCCGAGCTGGCCGACCGCACGGTCGAGTTCGCCCGCCGCATCGCCGCGCTGCCCACGATGACCTCGCTGCTCATCAAGGAGGCGGTCAACCAGTCCGTCGACAACATGGGCTTCTACAACGCGCTCAACGCCTGCTTCACGCTGCACGAGCTCAACCACTCCCACTGGGCCCAGGTCAACGACGACGGCTACCCGATCGCCGAGCCCGACTCGGGCATCCCCCACTGGCGGGAGGCGCCGCCGATCGTGCCGGCCGTCAAGGACAAGGTGCGCGCCGACGGCTAGCCGGCCCATGGCCCCGCCGCCCCCCGACCCCGCGGCCCCCGAGGCCCCGCCCTCGGGCACCGTGGTGCGGCGCGCCCCGTTCTCCGACAACCCCCGGGTCGGGGCCCGCGGCCAGCGGACCCAACAGCGGATCGTCGACGCCGCCCTGCGGGTGTTCGGCGAGGAGGGGTACCACCAGTGCGGCGTCGCCCGGATCACGGAGCTGGCCGGGTGCTCGCGGGCATCGTTCTACCAGTACTTCTCGGGCAAGGAGGACGTGTTCCGCCACCTGGCGGGGCAGGTCGCCCGCCAGCTGGGCGCGTCGACGGAGGCGCTCGGCCTGGTCACGCCCGACGCGGACGGGTGGCGGGCCATCCGGGCCTGGGTCGCCCGCTACGCCGACGTCTACGACCGCTACGAGCCGGTGTTCCTGGTGTTCCAGACCGCGGCCGAGAGCGACGCGGCCATCGCCGGCGGCGCGGCCCGGACCGGCGAGCGGCACGTGGCCGCGTTCCGGTCCCGCCTGACCGCCACCACCCTCCCGCCCCGCCAGCTCGACCCGGTGATCTCGCTGCTGCTCGGGTGCGTGCCCCGCACGCTGGACAACGCCGACATCCTGCGGTCGGCCACCCCCGACGCCTGGCCCCGGGACCGGGCGGAGGACGCCCTGGCCGACGTGGTCCATCGCACCCTGTTCGGCCGCCAGGACGTGAACGTGCACGCCCCGCCCCGGAAGCGGCCCCCGGCCCTGGCGTTCAGCCCGGGGGTGCAGGACGCCCTCGGCCACGATGGCCAGGCCCGCCAGCTCACGCCGGCCGGGCGGCGGACGCTCCAGGCGCTCATGGACGCCGGGCGCGAGCTGTTCGTGACCCGCGGCTACCACGACACCCGCATCAACGACATCGTGGCGGCCGCCGGCCTGTCCAAGGGCGCCTTCTACCGCTACTTCGACAGCAAGGACCGGCTGGTCCAGGTGCTGGCCGTGCAGGCCATCCGCACGGTGTCGACGGCGCTGACCGACATCCCCGCAGGCGCGCCGGACGGGGCCGGGGGGACCGCCGCCATCCGCCGCTGGCTGCGTCGCTACAACGCCACGCAGGCCGGCGAGGCGGCGATGCTGCGGCTGTGGGGCGACGCCTCGGCCCAGGACCCCGACTTCGGGTCGGACTCGGCCGCCGCCATCGACTGGGGCCGGCGGCAGATGGCCCGCTTCCTCGAGCCCCGGGGCTTCGGCGACGTCGATGCCGAGGCGGTGGTCAGCGTGGCGCTGCTGGGCACGTTCGGGGCCCGGGAGCAGCCCGGCCCGGCGATCGAGGCGGCCGCGCACATCCTGGAACGGGGGCTGCTCGGGCGCTAGTTCTGGTCTAACATTCGGGTCACCTACAGGGAGGGGACGGGAACGTGAGAACCGTGGTCGTCGGCGCGTCGAGCGGTCTCGGCCGGTGCATCGGGGTCGGGCTGGGCCAGCGCGGCGAGCAGGTCGCGCTGCTGGCCCGCCGGCGGGGCCGCCTGGACGACGCGGCCAAGCAGGCGGGGCCGGGCGCCCTGGTCGTCGAGTGCGACGTCACCGACGAGGCCTCGTGCCGGGCCGCGATCGCCGAGGCGGCGGCCGGGCTCGGCGGGATCGACGCCCTGGTCTACGCGCCGGGCATCGGGCCGCTGCGCCGGCTGGTCGACACCGACGCCGAGACCTGGGCCCGGACCTTCGCCACCAACGTCACCGGGGCCGCGCTCGTGACCGCGGCCGCCATCCCCCACCTGACCGAGTCGACGGGGGCGGCCGTCTACCTGTCGTCGGTCAGCGCCTCCCAGACCCCGCCGTGGCCGGGCCTGGGCGCCTACGCCGTGAGCAAGGCGGCGCTCGACAAGCTGGTCGAGGCGTGGCGGGCCGAGCACCCCGGCATCGGCTTCACCCGCCTGGTCGTCGGCGACTGCGCCGGGGGCGAGGGCGACGCCATGACCGGGTTCGCCGACGGCTGGGACGGCGAGCTGGCGGCGGAGGTGGCGCCCCTCTGGGTGTCCCGCAACTACATGGCCGGCGCGCTGATGGACGTCGAGCGGCTGGTGGCGATGGTCCACGCCGTGCTGCGGGACGGCGCGCTGCTGTCGGTCCCCTCGATCACCGTGGCCCCCCGGCACGTGCCCGGGCTGGCATGAGCGCCACCCGGGTCGAGTTCGACCCCTTCTCCGACGAGTACTTCGACGACCCGACCGAGGTCTACCGGCGCCTCCGCGACGAGGCGCCCGTGTTCCACAGCGAGCGCTACGGCTTCTACGCGCTGTCCCGGTTCGAGGACGTGGTCACCGCCCACCGCGACTGGCAGGGCTTCTCCAGCGCCTACGGCGTCGACCTGTCGACGCTGTCGCTCGACGCCGAGGTGGTCCGCAGCTTCCGCAGCATCATCATGATGGACCCGCCCGAGCACGAGCGGTTCCGCAAGCTGGTCAGCCGGGTGTTCACGCCCCGGGCGGTCACGGCCTTCGAGCCGATGGTGCGGGAGGTGGTGTGCGAGCACCTCGACCGCCTCGACGGGGCCGAGCGCTTCGACGTCGTGGCCGACTTCTCGGCGCCGTTCCCGGTCGAGATCATCGCCCGGATGCTGGGCGTGCCCGAGGACATGCGCCAGCAGGTGCGGGAGTGGGTCGACGTCAGCCTGCACCGGGAGCCGGGCCAGATGGACCCGACGCCCGAGGGGCGCAAGGCGGGGCTCGACGCCGGCATCTACTACTACGGGCTGGCCCGCGAGAAGCGGGCGCAGCCGGCCGACGACATGCTGTCCCGGCTGACCGAGGTCACGGTCGACCGGGGCGACGGGGTCGAGACCGGCCTCGACGACGAGGAGATCGCCGGGTTCGCCACCCTGCTGGGCGGGGCCGGGGCCGAGACCGTGACCAAGCTGGTCGGCAACGCCGCCGTGCTGTTCTCCCGGCACCCCGACCAGTGGCGCAAGCTCGTCGACGACCCCGGGCTGCTGCCGAACGCGGTCGAGGAGATCCTGCGCTACCTGCCGCCGTCGCAGTACCAGGGGCGGTACTCGGTCCAGGACCGCACGTTCGAGGGCGGCACGATCCCGGCCGGCCACCCGGTCCTGCTGGTCACCGGGGCGGCCACCCGCGACCCCCGGGCGTTCGACCGGCCCGACGACTTCGACGTCGAGCGGGCGCCCAACGTCGCCATCGCCCTCGGCCACGGGGTCCACGCCTGCCTCGGCGCCGCCCTGGCCCGCATGGAGAGCCGCATCGCCATCGAGGAGATCGCCCGCCGCTGGCAGCGCCTCGACGTCGACGAGGACGGCTTGCGCCGGGTCCACATGTCCAACGTGGCCGGCTACAGCAACGTCCCGGTCACGGCCGTGCGGCGCTAGCGGGCGACCTCGAGCTCGCCCAGGTAGGCGCGCTCGATGCGCTTGGCGTCCGCGCGCAGCTCGGCGGCCGGGCCGCGCAGGACGATCGTGCCGCGGTTCAGCACCGCGGCCTCGTCGGCCACCGTCAGCGCCAGCGTCACGTGCTGCTCCACCAGGACGATGGCCGCGCCGTGCTCGCTGGCGATGCGGCGCACGGTGTCGAACAGCGCCTCGACCACCAGCGGGGCCAGGCCCATGCTCATCTCGTCGACCAGCAGCACCTTGGGCTGCTGGACCAGGGCCCGGGCCATGGCCAGCATCTGCTGCTCGCCGCCCGACAGCGCGCCGGCCCGCAGGCCCCAGCGCTTCTCCAGGGCCGGGAAGACGTCGAGCAGGTCCCGGGGCGCGGGCCCGCCCCGGCGCCGGGCCACGGCGAGGTTCTCCTCCACCGTCAGCGTGGTGAACAGCGACCGGTTGTCGGGCACGAGCACCACGCCCGCCCGATTGGCGGCGACCGCGTTGCCGTTGCCCAGCGTCACGCCGTCGACCGTCACCGTGCCCGCGTGCGCCGGCAGCAGCCCGGCCAGCGTGAGCAGCAGCGTCGACTTGCCGGCGCCGTTGGGGCCCAGCAGCGCGAGCACCGAGCCGGCCTGCACGTCGAGCTCGAGGTCGCGGAACACGACCGTCTCGGCCCGCCCGCCCGAGTAGCCCCGGCACGCCAGCCGGCTGCCGCCGGTCATGCCGTCACCGCCGTGGTGTCGTGCATGGCGCCGAGGTAGGCCTCGGCCACCGCCCGGTCCGACCGGATCGCCTCCGGGCTCCCCTCGGCGATCACCGCCCCGAAGTCGAGCACGTAGACGTGGTCGCACACGCTGAGCACCAGCGCCACGTCGTGGTCGACCAGCAGGACGGCCGTGCCGGCGTCGCGGATGTCGCGGATGCGCTCCCCCAGCCAGGCGCTCTCCGCCGTGTCGAGGCCGGCGGCCGGCTCGTCGAGCAGCAGCACCGTGGGGTCGGCCACGCAGGCCCGGGCGATCGACACCAGCTGGCGCTCGCCCTGGCTCAGCTCGCCGGCGGGCCGGTCCCGCAGGCCGCCGATGCCGACGCCGGCGAGCGCCCGGGCCACTGCGGCGCTGCGGTGGGCCCGGCGCCCGCCCAGCGCGGCCACGCTCACGTTCTCCTCCACCGACAGGTCGTCGTAGAGCTCGAGCGACTGGAACGTCCGGGCCAGGCCGGCGTGCACCCGGGCGTGGGGCGCCAGCCCGTCGAGGCGCCGGCCGGCCAGCTCGACCGTGCCCGAGGCGGCGGCGAAGCCGGTCACCGCGTCGATCACGCTGGTCTTGCCGGCGCCGTTGGGCCCGATGAGCCCGACGATCGTGCCGGGCTCGACCCGCAGCGACACCTTGTTGACCGCGATCACGCCGCCGTAGCGGACGGTGAGCTCCCGGATGGCCAGCGCGGTCCCGTCGGCCGGGGCCACCTGCCCGTCGCCGGTCGGCACGGCGGCCAGCGACGGCGCCGGCACCGCGTCCTCCACCGCCGGCGCCCGGGAGCGCGAGCGCCACCGGGCCAGCCGGTCGGCCATCCGGTGACCGATGCTGGCCACGCCGTCGGGGTTGGTGATCAGCGTGAAGATCAGCAGCACGCCGGTGATCACGCCGAACCAGGCGCCGACGTTGACCCAGCGGTCCAGGGCCACGAACACGATGCCCGTGCCGGCCAGCAGGCCGGCGTTGATGCCGCCCCACACGGAGGTGACGCCGGCCAGGTAGGCGGTCGACAGCACGGCCAGCCCGCCGATGGCGGTGAACGAGTCGAAGGTGACGACGCCCCGGCGGTAGGCGAGCAGGCTGCCGGCCAGGCCGGCGATGAACGACGCCAGCGCGAAGCTCAGCACCTTGACCCGCACGACGTTGATGCCCACGCCGGCGGCCGACCGCTCGTTGGCCCGGACGGCCAGCATGGCCGACCCCAGCGCGCTGCGGCGCAGCAGCGCGACGCCGAGCGCGACGGCGACCAGCGTGCCGAGGCACACCAGCCCGAAGCTCAGGCGGGGGAAGTCCGCCCCCGAGCCGATGCCCAGGTTGGCCCCGAACAGCTCGGGCGGCGTGATGTGGGCGCCGCCGGTCGGCACGATGTCGGCGTTGCGGAACCACACAGCCTCGATGGCGTAGGCGAACGCCAGCGTCACGACGCCGAGGGTCAGGCCCCGCAGCCGCAGCGCGGGCAGCCCGATGACCACGCCGATGGCCGCCGCCACCAGCGCCGCCAGCAGCGGCGCCACCGGGAACGGCAGGTCCCAGCTCTTGGTGAGGAAGCTGAGGGTGAACGCCGCGGTGCCGGCCAGCGCCAGCTGGGCGAGCGACACCTGCCCGGCGTAGCCGGTGACGACGACCAGCGACAGCCCGAGGATGGCGGCGATGAACGTGCCGATCACCGCGGCCCGCCACGACCCCGAGGTCAGCGCCAGGGCGGCCAGCCCGACGGCGGCGCCGGCGACGGTGGGCACGGTCAGCGAGCGGGGCCGGGGCGCGTGCCCCAGCCGCTGGCGGACGAGGCCGCCCCGCACCGGCATCGCACCCCCCACGACCAGGAGCGCCACCAGGATCACGATCAGCGGCACCAGCTCGGCGGCGCCCGTCTGGGGCATCCACGAGTGCTTGGCGGCATACGAGAGCGCCTCGGACTGGAGCATGCCGATGGCGATGCCGGCCACGACCACCCGGACGATGTAGTTGAACCGGCCCACCACGGCGGCGGCCAGGGCGGGCACGACGAACAGCGTGTAGGTGATCGGCGTGAGCGGGCTCACCGGGGCGATGAGGATGCCGGCGACGCCGGCGATCACCGCGCTGATGATCCAGTTGACGAGCGCCACCCGGTCGGGCGACACGCCGCTGACGTAGGCGCCGGTCTGGGTCTCGGCCGTGGCCCGGGTCAGCAGGCCGAAGCGGGTGAAGCGGAAGCCGGCCGCCAGCAGCACGCCGAGGCCGACGACCGTGAGGGCGAGGTAGAAGCGGTCGGACAGGATGATCACGTCGCCCAGCTCCCAGCGCTTGACCGGGAAGATGGGGGACACGGTCACCGGGTTGGTGCCCTGGCGGATGGCCAGCGTGCCCTGGAGCACGACCAGCACGCCCAGCGAGGCGACGGCCTTGGCCAGCTGCGGCGCGTTGCGCAGCGGGCGGAACACGAGCAGGTAGAGCAGCGCCCCGAGCAGCGCGGCGATCGCCAGGGCGATGGCGGCCGCGGGCGCGAACCCCATCTCGCCGCCGACGTCGACGGAGTTGGGCAGCCCGGGGAACGGCACGAGCAGCTCGCCCTGGCGCAGGCCGGCGTAGGTGTAGGCCACGTAGAGGGCCATGGCGCCGGTGGCGAAGTTCACGACCCCCGAGGCGCGGTAGGTGACGACCAGGGCCAGCGCCAGCGCGGCGAAGACCCCGCCGTTCCCGAGCCCGAGCAAGAGCGAAGCGATGTGGTCCACGGCGTGGGCCTCCGGATGGGGCGGGGGTGGCGGGCCGGCCCTCCCCGGCCGGCCCCCACCCCCGGCGTCCTACGGCAGGATGTCCGTCGAGTCGACGGGATCGTACTTGGCGGGGTTGCCGTCCTTGTCCAGCGTGGCCCGCAGCGACTGGTTGGTGCAGACCGCCGGCTGCGCCGGGAACACCGTGCCGCCGCACTGGAAGGTGATCCCGTCGGCGCCGGGGAAGTCGGACTCCTTCATCGCCTTGATGGCGGCGGCTGCGCTCGTCGTGGTGATGTCACCCTCGATGCCGGCCAGGGACTCGGCCAGCGAGGACATCGACGTGTAGCCGCCCATCGCCAGGGCGTTGGGCACGTCCTTGACGTCCGTGCCGTACTTGGCCATCACGGCCTCGTAGCGCTGGTAGGCGGTGTCGTCCTTGGCCCCGACCGCCTGGGTGGCGGTGATGTTGACGCCCTCGAGCCCGCCGTTGGGCACGCCCTTGCGGGTGGCGTCGGTGATGCACTGCGAGACGGTGGCGATGGCGCCGGTGTAGCCGACGGCCTTGAGGCCGTTGATCGCCGCGATGCAGAGGGCGTCGTTGGCGATGATCTGCACGGTGCCGGCGCCGTTGCTCACGACCTGCTGCATCTGCGCGGTGACGTCGGCGGTGCCGATCGGGATCTTGATCAGGTCATACTTCATGCCGGCCTTGTCGAGGATCTTCTTGGCGTCGCCCGACTCGAACGAACTGAGCGCGACCGGGACGTCGATGACGATGAAGTCGATCCGGTCGGTCTTGGCCTTCTCCGCGGTGGCGATCGGCACGCCGAACAGGGTGGCCAGCGGGTTCTGCATCACGAAGCTGTCCTTCTTGTCGGCCAGCATCTCGCTGCCGTTGTACTGGAAGAAGAACGTGGGGATGCCCGCGGCGTGCAGCGGGGTGTAGAGCGAGTCGGCCACGCCGGACTGGCTGAGCGTCACGGCGGTGACCTTCTGCTCGACCATCTTGTTGCCGCAGTCGGTCGCCCCGGCCGGGTCGCCCTTGGTCTCGCAGGTCACGACCTGGATCGGCCGGCCGCCGATGCCGCCCTTGTAGTTGTTCCAGTACTCGGCCGCGGCCTTGGCCGACCGCAGCTCGTCGGTGTTGTCGTAGGCGTCGGTGGCGCCGTCGGACACCATGCCGATCTTCACCGGCTCGCCGGTCGCCTTGTTCGTCGACCCGAGGAGGTCGGCGGCGTTGGCCGTGGTCCCGGTCGTGTCGTCGGACTTGGACGCCGAGTCCTTGTTGTCGTCCCCGCCGCATGCGGCGACGGGCAGCAGCAGCACGGTCAGGGCTGCGGCCGCGAGCGCTCGCCGGCGCCACCGGCGGCTGCGCCCCGACGCTTCCCTCTGCTCACCCATGTTGCCCCTCCTGGGTTACGGACCCGTGGTCCTGAACGATCGATCTGTCACGGTGCCGGGACGTCCAGCACCACCGCGGTCGACATCCCGCCGCCCGCGCACATGGCGGCGACGCCGGTGCCACCGCCCCGCCGGCGCAGCTCGTGGATCAGCGTGACCACCATCCGGGCGCCGGTCATGGCGATCGGGTGGCCCAGGCTGCAGCCGCTGCCGAGCACGTTGACGATGCCCTCGTCGATGCCGAGGACCCGGGTGGTCGCCACGCACATCGAGGCGAACGCCTCGTTGATCTCCCACAGCGCGACGTCGCCGACGCCGAGGCGGGCGCGGTCGAGCGCCTTGGGGATGGCGACGGTCGGCGCCAGCCCGGTGCGCTCGGGGGGCACGCCCACCGACGCCCAGGCCCGCACGACGGCCAGCGTCGGGAGCCCCTGCCGGTCGGCCAGCGCCCGGTCGGCCACGACCAGGGCGGCGGCCCCGTCGTTGGCGCCGCAGGCGTTGCCGGCCGTGATGCTGAAGCCCTCGATCTCGGGGTGGAGCGGCTTCAGCGAGGCGAGCTTCTCCATGCTGGTGTCGCGCCGGGGGTGCTCGTCGACCGCGAACGTCGTCCGGCTGCCGTCGCGCCGCTCGACGTCGAGCGGGAAGATCTCCTCGGCGAAGGCGCCGTTGTCGATGCCGGCGACCGCCCGCTGGTGCGAGCGCAGCGCCCAGGCGTCCATCTCCTGGCGGGTGACGCCGGCCTCCACCGCGGCGTTCCAGCCGACCGTGATCGACATGTCCATGTTCGGCGCATCCGGCCGGTCGCGGTGGGTGGGCGAGAACCAGTCGTCCCAGTCGTCGGTGCCCGGGGTCCGGCGGAGGCTGCGGGGCGAGGTGGACGACGACTGCACGCCGCCGGCGACGACGACCCGGTCCATCCCGGCCCGGACGTTGGCGGCGGCGGTGGTGACGGCGGCGAGCCCGGCGGCGCAGTGGCGGTTGTGGGCCAGCCCGGCCACGTGCTCGAGCCCGGCCTCGATGGCCGCGTAGCGGGCAACGTCGCCGCCGCCGTAGAGGGACTCGCCCAGCACCACGTCGTCGATCAGGGCGGGGTCGACGCCCGAGCGGCGCACGGCCTCGGACACTGCGCGGGTGGCCAGCTCGAAGGCGTCGACGTCGACCAGCGTGCCCCGGAAGGCCGTGCCGATCGCGGTGCGCGCCGTCGACACGATCGCCGCGTCCGCCATGGTCATCCCTCCCCCTCCCGTGTGCTGCCGGTCACGTGAACCGAAGTTTCGCATTGCGAGAATGCCATTGCAACTCACTCAGAATTGCCGTGTATTGTCCAGGGGACGGATCATCGCATCCTGGACGAACGACGCCACCAGGGCCCCGTCGGCCCGGAACACGTGGGCGGTCCCGTAGCTGCGGCCCCGCCCTGCGTACGGGCTGTGGTGCGACAGCAGCAGCCAGTCCCCGGCTGGAGCCGGCTCGTGGTAGGTGAGCGTGTGGCTGACCACCCCGGTCGAGACCGTGACGTGGGCCTGGGACTGCCCGACGCCGGCGTGGGGGCGCATGGCCGTGCCGATGAGGAAGCCGTCGGTGGCGAAGGCCAGCAGCGCCTGGTCGACGACCGGGTCGTCGGGGGCGCCGGCGAACCGGGTCCAGACGTCGAGGTCGGCCGGGCCCACCGCGGCCGGGTCGTTCACGTCGACGTCGCCGGCCACGCGGACCTGCCAGTCGCCGTCGTCGCCGCCGATGCCGGCCGGGGGCCGTCCCGCCTCGGGCCCCGCCACGTCCGGCGCGGGGTCGGCGTGGCGGATGAAGTCGGGCTCGTCCGCGGTCAGCAGGGCCAGCGACCGGGACACGAGCCGGTCGCCCTGGCGGATGGTGACCGTGCTGCTGCCGAAGGCCCGCCCCGCGTGCATGCGCTCGACGGCGATGTCGACGGGGGCGTCGGGCCGCCCGCCGCGGGCGAACACCGTGTGCAGCGTCTTGACCCGCCGGCCCTCGTGGCCGGCCAGCGCGGCCACCACGGCCTGGGCCATGAGCTGGCCGCCGAAGATCACCCCGTGCCCCGCGTCGGCGTTGGCGGCCCGGTAGCGGTCGGGCCCCACCGGGTCGAGGCGCAGCGCCGCCACGAGGCCGTCGATGGTCGGCACGGGCTACTTCGGCGGGAAGCGCAGGGCGCCGTCGAGCCGGATGTTCTCCCCGTTGAGGTAGGGGTTGCGGGCGATGGACTCCACCAGCAGGGCGAACTCCTCGGGGCGGCCCATGCGCTTGGGGAACACGATGCTGCGCGTCAGGTTGGCCTTCAGCTCCTCGGGGACGCTCAGCATGATCGGCGTGCCCATCGTCCCGGGGGCGATGGCGCACACCCGGATGCCGAGCGCGGCCAGGTCGCGGGCCAGCGGCAGCGTCATGCCGAGGATGGCCGCCTTGGCCGCGGCGTAGGCGAGCTGGCCGGTCTGGCCCTCGATGCCGGCGATCGACGCGGTGTTGACCACCACGCCCCGCTGGCCGTGCTCGTCGGGCTCGTTGCCGGCCATGGCCGCGGCGGCCAGCCGGGTCACGTTGAAGGTGCCGACGGCGTTCATGTCCATGGTGCCGGTGAAGGCGGCCTTGTCGTGGGGCGTGCCGTCGCGTCCGACCGTGCGGCCGCCGCCGACGCCCCCGCCGGCCACGTTGACCACCAGCGAGAACGTGCCCAGCGAGCGGGCCGCCTCGATGGCGGCGGCGACGTCGTCGTCGTCGGTGACGTCGCCGGCGACCGCCAGCGCGGCGTCGCCCAGCTCCTTGGCCAGCTCGCCGGCCCGGTCGCCGTCGCGGTCGAAGATCGCCACGCCCACGCCCTCGCCGACCAGGTGGCGCACCACGGCGCTGCCGAGGCCGCCCGCGCCGCCGGTGACCAGCGCCGATCGTCCGTTCAGATCCATGAAGTCCCTCTCTCGTCAGGCCGCGGCCGGCACGTCGACGTGCATCAGGCGGCCCAGGTTCCCGCCCATGATGGCGGCGACGTCGTCGGCGGCCATGTCCGCCGGCAGGTGGTCGACGTAGCTGGTGGGCTCGGCCAGCCCCTCGGGGTGGGGGTAGTCGGAGCCGAACAGCAGGTGGTCGGCGCCCAGCAGGCCGACGAGGCCCGCGATGTCGTCCTCGTGGAACGGGGCGACGTAGACGTTGCGGCGGAACGCCGCCACCGGGTCCTCGTCGAAGCCGTGGGGCATCTTGCGGTGGGCGTCCTCGAGGTGGTCGAGGAACGGCGCCACCCAGTCGGCCCCGTTCTCGATCGAGGCGATGCGCAGGTCGGGGAAGCGGGTGAGGGCGCCGTGGCAGACGAGCGCCGCCATCGTGTCCTCGACCGGGCGCTTGCCCATCGTGAGCATGCGGAACGGGTCGGGCCGGAACGGCAGCATCTCCTGCGGCCCGGTCCAGTCGGCCTGGTAGCGGGAGTAGCCGCTGTCGGAGGCGTGCATCGACACCAGCACGCCCGCGTCGACCACGGCCTGCCAGAACGGGTCGAACTCCTCGAAGGCGAGCGACCGGGAGCCGCCGTAGGCCGGCACCGGGGCCGGGCGCACCAGCACCGTGCGGGCGCCCCGCTCGACGCACCACGCCAGCTCCTCGACGGCCTTCTCGACGATGGGCAGCGTGATGATCGGCGTGGCGAAGATGCGGTCCTCGTGGTTGAAGGACCACTCGTCGTGGATCCACTGGTTGAGCGAGTGGATGACGGCGTGGGTCAGCTCGGGGTCGTCCCGCAGGCGCTCCTCCAGCAGGCTGGCCAGCGTGGGGAACATGAGCGTGCGGTCGAGGCCCTGCTGGTCCATCAGCTCGAGGCGGGCGCCGGGCTCGCGGAAGGCGGGGACGGAGCGCATAGGGTCGCCGACGATCTCGCGGTAGGACTTGCCCTCGGGATTGCCGACCCGGAAGTACTCCTCCTGCGCGCCGGGGCGGGCCACGACCTCGAAGGTCGGGTTGGGGATGTAGTCGCTGATCGTGCCGCGGACGACGATCTTGGTCCGCCCCCGGACCTCGACGTAGTCGATGGCGCCCTTGTAGCGGGCCGGCAGGTGGCGGGTGAACGCGTCGCTGGTCTCGTACAGGTGGTTGTCCGAATCGAAGACCGGGAAACCGAGACTCGTCATGGCCTGGCACGGTAGGCGATTTCTAACGATCGGGTCAACATCGGGAAGACGAACACCAGGTCAGAGTGGACCAGGGGCGTTCGGGTTCCGTCGCGTGTGCGCGCCAGCTAACGTCTCGGTCATACTTGGGGCCGGAAGAAGGAGGGGCTCATGACCGCAGTCATGCAGGGCGTCCGCATCCTCGAGGTGGCGGAGCACACGTTCGTCCCGGCCGCGTCGGCGCTCCTCGCCGACTGGGGGGCCGAGGTCGTCAAGATCGAGCACGTCGAGCGGGGCGACGCCATGCGGGGCCTGGCCTCCAGCGGCCTCGCCATCATGGGCGCCAACGTCCACGTGCTGCTCGAGCACTCCAACCGGGGCAAGCAGAGCCTCGGGCTCGACCTCACGTCGGAGGAGGGGCTCGACATCCTCTACCGGCTGGCCGCCACCTGCGACGTCTTCCTCACCAACAAGCTGCCCAGCGTGCGCACCAAGCTGCGCATCGACGTCGACGACATCCGGGCCCACAACCCCCGCATCATCTACGTGCGGGGCACGGGCCAGGGCGAGCGCGGCCCCGAGGCCGACCGCGGGTCCTACGACTCGCTGGCCTACTGGTGCCGGGCCGGCATCGCCATGGGCGTCAAGCAGCCGACCTACGACTACGTGCCGGCCCCGCCCGCGCCGGCCTTCGGCGACTCGATCGGCGCCATGACCATCGCCGGCGGGATCATGGGCGCCCTCTACCACCGCGAGCGCACCGGCGAGGCGCCGACCGTCGACGTGTCGCTGCTCGGCATCGGCATGTGGTCGATGGGCGCGGCGCTGGCGCTGTCGCTGCAGCACAACGTGGGCTGGTCGCCGCCGCCGCCCCACGCCCCCACCGGCAACCCGCTGAGCGCCACCTACGCCACCAGCGACGGCAAGTACCTGTCGATCACCTGCCTCCAGGCGGCCAAGTACTGGCCCGAGATGTGCACGGTGATCGGCCGGCCCGAGCTCGGCAGCGACGAGCGCTTCGCCGACGCCGAGGCCATCCGGGCCAACGTGGCCGAGGCCACCGACATCATGCGGGCGGCCATCGCCTCCCGCACGGCCGACGAGTGGCGCGAGGCCCTGGCGGGCTTCAGCGGCCAGTGGGCCATGGTGCAGGACACGCTGGAGGTGGCGTCCGACCCGCAGGCGGTGGCCAACGGCTACGTGCAGGACTGCGAGACCGCGGAGGGCGTGCCCTTCCGGCTGGCCGCCGCGCCCGTCCAGTACGACGGGGAGGCGGCGGCGCCCCGGCGGGCGCCGGGGTTCAACGAGCACGGCGACGCCATCCTCGGCGGGCTCGGGATCGACTGGGACACGATCGTGGACCTCAAGGTCCGCGGCGTGGTGGCCTGACAAGGAGACATCACCATGGGCACGTTCGACGCATACAGGTACGACGGGAAGCGGGCGCTGGTCGTCGGCGGGGCCACCGGCATGGGCGCCGCGGTCGCCGAGCTGGTCAAGGACGCCGGCGCCGAGGTGGTGGTCATGGACCGCGCCGAGGTCACGCTGGAGGGCGTCAAGGCCATCCGGGTCGACATGTCCGACAAGGGCTCGATCGACGCCGCCATCGCCGAGTGCGGCGGCCCGGTCGACGCCCTGTTCTCCTGCGCCGGGGTCGCCGACGGCACGCCCGGGATCGAGCGCATCAACTTCATCGGCCACCGGTACATGATCGACAGGCTGCTGGAGGGCGGGCTGCTGGGCCGGGGCTCGGCCGTCGGTCTCATCTCGTCGGCCGCCGGCTTCGGCTGGGAGGCCAACCTCGACAAGCTGAAGGAGTTCCTCGACATCGAGGACTTCGACGGCGCCACCCGGTGGGCCGTGGACAACAACCACGCCGACTACATGTGGAGCAAGCTGGCCATCAACGCCTACGTCGCCCGGTCGGCCTACCGCCTGCTCCGCCAGGGCGTGCGCATCAACGCCATCCTGCCCGGCCCCACCGACACGCCCCTGGCCCGGGCCAACGAGCAGCTGTGGCTCGGCTTCGGCGCCGACTACCGGGCCGACACCGGCATCGAGGCGTCCAGCCCGCTGGAACAGGCCTACCCGCTGGTGTTCCTGTGCAGCGACGCGGCCCGGGGCGTCACCGGCATCACGATGACGACCGACTCGGGCTACTTCAGCTCCGGGTTGACCGGGTCGTACCCGGCGGCCTCGCCGGCCGTCGACTTCCTGGCCCACACCACCTGGTGACGGTGCGGCCGCTCCCCCTCCTCACCCCGGCCAACGAGTGGTTCTGGACGTCGGGGGCCGACGGCCGCCTCCGCATCCAGGGCTGCCAGGACTGCAAGGCGCTCGTCCACCCGCCGGTGCCGGTGTGCCCCGCGTGCCGGAGCCGGTCGTGGGCGCCCACGGTGGTGTCCGGCCGGGCCACGGTCGTCGGGTTCACCGTCAACCAGCACCCGTGGCTGCCCGGGCTCGACCCGCCCTACGTCATCGCCAACGTGGCACTGGCCGAGGACCCGACCGTCCGCCTCACCACCAACGTGGTGGGGTGCGACCCGGGGGAGGTCCACGTCGGGCAGGAGGTGATGGTCCGCTTCGAGCCGCACGACGACGTGTGGCTGCCGATGTTCGAGCCGACCGGCGAGACCGACCCGAGCGACCGGGTCGGCGAGCCGGTCCGGCCGGCGCCCCGCCCGCCGGTGTCGTCCGACCGGTTCGAGCACCGGGCGGTGCTGTCGGGGGTCGGCCGGTCGGCCATCGGGCGCCGGCTCATGGTCGACCCGCTGTCGCTGACCGTCGACGCCTGCCTGGCCGCGGTGGCCGACGCCGGCCTCACGCTCGACGACATCGACGGGCTGTCCACCTACCCGGGGGCAGGCGGCATGGGCATGAGCGAGGGGGGCGTGACCGCGGTCGAGGAGGCGCTGCGGCTGCACCCGACCTGGATCAACGGTGGCGGCGACCTGCCGGGGCCGGGCGGGTCGGTGATCGCGGCGATGCTGGCCGTGGCCTCCGGGCTGTGCCGCCACGTGCTGTGCTTCCGCACCGTCTGGGAATCGACCTATGCCGCGCTCGGGCTGGCCGCCCGGAGCGGCGGCGGCGGGCGGCTGTCGGGGCCGATGCAGGAGTGGCGCCTGCCGTTCGGCGCCATGTCGGCCGCCAACTGGATCGGCATGAACGCCAACCAGTACCTGCACCGCTACGGGGCGCCCCGGGAGATGCTGGGGTGGATCGCGCTGAACGGCCGGGCCAACGCCGCCCGCAACCCGGCCGCCATCTACCGCGACCCGATGACGATGGACGACTACCTGGGCGCCCGCCCGATCACGACCCCCTTCGGGCTGTACGACTGCGACGTGCCCTGCGACGCCTCGGTGGCGGTGGTGGTCTCGGACGCTGTGGTCGCCGCCGACCTGCCCCGCCCGGCGGTGCGGATCGAGGCCGTCGGCACCCAGATCACCGAGCGGATCTCCTGGGACCAGGGCACGATCACCCACGAGCCCCAGGTGCTGGGCCAGTCGGCCCACCTGTGGACCCGCACGGACCTCCGCCCCGCCGACGTCGACGTGGCGCTGGTCTACGACGGGTTCACGTTCAACGCGATCTCCTGGATCGAGGCGCTGGGGTTCTGCGGCATCGGCGAGGCCAAGGACTGGCTCGACGAGGGCCGCCGCATCGCGCTGGACGGCGAGCTACCGGTCAACCCCCACGGCGGCCAGCTGTCCGAGGGCCGCACCCACGGCTACGGCTTCCTCTACGAGGCGATCACCCAACTCCGCCACGACGCAGGCGACCGCCAGGTCCGGGGCGCCCGCACGGCGGTCGTCACCACCGGCGGCGGCACCCCGTCGGGTGTGTTGCTCCTTCGTTCTTGACATTATTTCCAGTTTGAGCAACTATTTCTGGCATGGACAAGGACATGTTCACCTCTGCTCTGACCTACCGGGATCCGAAGGCTGCGCTGGCGTGGCTCGAGCGGGCGTTCGGGTTCGAGACCACCATGGCGATCGACGGGCCGCCGGAGGCGCCGGCCAATGGCCACTACGAGATGAGCTGTGCCGGGCGGGGGCGGCTGACGCTCGGAGCCGAGTGGGCGGACTGGGCCCGCAGCCCGCAGGGGCTGGCCGGGGCCAACACCCAGTCGGTCCACGTACATCTGGAGGGCGGGCTCGACGAGCACTGCGAGCGGGCCCGGGCGGCCGGCGCGGTGATCACGGCCGAGCCCGAGGACCAGTTCTACGGCGACCGCACCTACCGGGCCGTCGACCCCGAGGGGCATCACTGGACGTTCGGGGCCCGCGTGCGCGACGTCAGCCGCAGCGAGGCCGAGGCGGCGCTCGGGCAGCCCATCATGGCGACCGACTGGGCGTGAGCGACGGGGCGGCCGCACCGCTGGACGACACCCTCGCGGCCCTGGCCGATCCCGTCCGGCGCCGGGCGGTCGAGCTCCTGGCCGACCGGCCCCGGCGGGCCGGCGAGCTCGCCGACGAGCTCGGCACCACGCCGTCGACGATGAGCAAGCACCTGCGGGTGCTGCGCCAGCGCGGCCTGGTCGGCGAGACCCACCCCGACTTCGACGCCCGGGTCCGGATCTACGCCCTACGCTCGGCGCCGATGGCCGAGCTGCGGGGCTGGCTGGACACGACCGAGCGGGCCTGGGCCGAGCAGCTCACGGCCTTCGCCGCCCACCTCGACGCCGAGCAGCAGTGACCGAGGGGTCCCGGGTCCTCGTGGCCCTGCGCGTGCCGGTCCCGGCCGAGCGGGCGTTCTCGGCCTTCACCGACCAGATCGGCCAGTGGTGGAAGCCCAACGGCCTGTTCCAGTTCAGCGACGACCCGACGGGCACGCTCGCGTTCGAGCCCGGCCCCGACGGCCGCCTGGTCGAGACGTACGCCGACGGCAGCACCTTCGTCGTCGGCCACATCCGGACCTGGGACCCGCCCCGCCGCCTCGTCCTCAGCTGGCGCGAGGCGAGCTTCGCCCCCGACCAGGAGACCGAGCTGCACGTCAGCTTCGACGACGTGGAGGACGCCACCCGCGTCACGGTCGAGCACTTCGGCTGGGACCGGCTCCCACCCGAGCACGCCGCCCGCCACGGCTTCCCGCTGGCGACGTTCCAGCTGCGCTTCGCGGAGTGGTGGCAGGACCTCCTGCGCTCGCTCAGCGACCGGACCGCGCCCGCAGGCCCTCCAGGGCCCCACCGTCGATGAGCACGTCGATGCCGGACACGAACCCGGCGCCGTCCGACACCAGGTAGGCGACCAGGTCGGCCACCTCCTCGGCCCGGCCGAGCCGGCCGATCGGCGTGTTGTCCAGGATGACCTGCATCATCGGCTGGACCTTCAGCTCCTGGCGGCCCATGGGCGTGTCGATCAGCCCGGGCGACACCGAGGTGACCCGCCCGCCCCGGGCGCCCCAGGCCACGGCGGCCCGGGCGGCGGCCCGCACCACGCCCCGCTTGGCCCAGCCGTAGGCCAGCCCGCTGTCGTCGCCGAAGCGGGCGGCCACCCGGTCGAGGAAGCCGTCGGCCCCCGGGTCCGCGACCAGGGCGTCGAGCTCGGGGTCGGGCCCGGCGAGCGAGATCAGGTGGGCGGAGCTCGACGCGAAGCACACCGCGGCCGTCCCCGGCCCGGCCAGCGGCTCGCAGGCGTCGAGCAGCAGCTGGGTGCCGACCAGGTCGACGGCGAAGATCCGCCGGGGGTCGGCCATGGTGGGCGAGACGCCGGCGGCGTGCACCAGCGACCGCAGGCCGCCCAGCTCCCCCACCCGCTCGGCCAGCCCGGCCACCGCGGCCGGGTCGGCCACGTCGCAGGCCACGCCGACCGCGCCGTCGATGTCGGGCGCCGCCAGGTCCACCGCCAGCAGGTGCTCGGTCGTGCCCCGCAGCCGCTCCAGGCAGGCCCGCCCCATGCCCCGGGCGGCCCCGGTCACCACGGCGACGCTCACGGCGCGGCCGCCACGTCGAGCACGACCTTGCCCACCGCCCGGCCGTCGGCCACGTGGCGCAGGGCCCGGGCCGCGTCGTCGAGGGCGAAGCGGGCGCCGACGTGGGGGAAGGCCCGCCCCGCGGCCAGCAGGTCGAGCAGCTCGTGCTCGTCCCGGGCCCGGTCGTCGGGGGCGTGGGTGGCGAAGTCGAGGAACTGGAAGCCGAGCACGTGGACGCCCTTCAGCAGCACGAGGTTGAGCGGGATGGCCGGGATCACGCCCGAGGCGTAGCCGACGGTCACGAAGCGCCCGCCCCATCGCAGCGAGCGCAGGGCCGGCTCGGCCAGGTCGCCGCCCACGGGGTCGACCACGACGTCGGCGCCGCCCGGCAGCGCGGCCCGCAGCGCGCCCCGCAGGTCGCCGGCCCGGTGGTCGATCGTGCGGGCCGCCCCGAACGCCGAGGCCGCCGCCAGCTTCTCGGGCGACGACGCCACGGCGGTCACCGTGGCGCCCAGCAGCGCGCCGAGCTGGACCGCGGCCAGGCCCACGCCGCCGCCGGCGCCCAGGACGACCAGCTCGTCCCCCGGCTGCAGCCCGGCCACCGACCGCAGCACGTGGTAGGCGGTGCGGTGGGCCACGCCGAAGGCGGCGGCCGCGCCGGCCTCGACGCCGTCGGGGACGGGGGTGAGCGAGCTGGCGGCCAGGGCGGCCTCCTCGGCGAAGGCGCCGACCAGGGTCGACCCGAAGACCCGGTCGCCGACCCGGATGCCGCCGGCGTCGCCGGCCACCTCCACCACCTCGCCGGCCAGCTCGCTGCCCGGCACGAACGGCGGCGGCACCGTGATCTGGTACCGGCCCGCCACCAGCAGGACGTCGGGGAAGTTGACCGCCGCCGCCTCGACCCGCACCCGGGCCTGGCCGTCGGCCAGCGCGGGCGGGTCGAGGTCGGTCACCTCCACCACCTCGGGTTCCCCGTAGGCGGGACAGACCGCGGCCCGCACGTCAGCTCACCGGCCGGTCCACACCGGCGGGCGCTTCTCGACGAAGGCGACGGCCCCCTCCCGGGCGTCCTCGCTGCCGAACACCTCGGGCTGGAGCTCGGCCAGCCGGTCCCAGGCCGCGGCCGGGTCGGCCACGCCCCGCCGGACCAGCTCCTTGGTGGCCCGCACGCCGAGCGGCCCGTTGGCGGCGATCCGCTCGGCGTAGTCGAGCGCCGTCGCCAGCACCCGGTCGGCCGGCACGACGGCGTTGGCGAGCCCCAGCGCCAGGGCCCGGTCGGGGTCGATGGTGTCGCCGGTCAGCGCCAGCTCCAGCGCCACGCTGAGCGGGATGCGGGTGCCGAGGAAGGTCCCGCCCCCGGCGGCGAACAGGCCCCGCTTGACCTCGGGCAGCCCGAGCCTGGCGCCCTCGGCCACCACGATGAGATCGCAGCCGAGCAGCAGCTCGAAGCCGCCGGCCACGGCGGTGGCGTTGGCCGCGCCCACGAGGGGCACGGCGATCTCGCCCCGGATCAGCCGGTGGAACGCCTGCGCCTCGGGGCCCCGTCCCGGGTCGGCGTCGCCGGCGGCGAAGGCCCGCAGGTCCATGCCGGCGCAGAAGGCCCGGTCGCCGGTGCCGGTCAGCACGGCCGCCCGCACCTCGGGGTCGTCCTCGGCGGCGATGAGCGCGGCGCCCAGCGCCCGGATCAGTGACGGCGTGAGCGCGTTGCGGGCCTCGGGCCGGTTGAGCCGGGCCACCAGCACCGCGCCCCGGCGCTCGACGACGAGCTCGTCCTCGGAGGGCGGAGCGGTCACCGGCCGTAGTCCGTCGTCTCGGCCAGCTCGGCCGCCTCCTGCATGAGCCGCAGCACGAACGGACCGAAGGCCAGGAGCTTCTCGTCGTCGCCGGCCCGCTGGTAGCCCTGCTCCAGCACCACGCCCAGCTTCCAGCGGGCGAGCACGACGTAGTAGTCGATGTCGTCGACCTGGCGCCCGGACACCTTGGCGTAGTGGTCGAGCACCTGGTCGCGCGACGGCATGCCGACCATGTCGACGTAGGCCGAGCCCGACGTGTCGGCCACCGAGGTGTCGTCGGGCCAGCTCTGGATCACCCAGCCGAGGTCGAGCTTGGGGTCGCCGACCGTGCCCATCTCCCAGTCGACGATGGCGGCCAGCGTGGCCGGCGCCCCGTGGCGGTACATGACGTTGGCGAACTGGTAGTCGCCGTGCATGAGCCCGGGCACGTAGTCGAGCGGCCGGTGGGCCCGCAGCCAGGCGGCGGACTCGTCGAAGCCGGGCAGCTCCCGGCCCTTGATGCGCTCGAGGAACCCGGTCCACCGGTCGACCTGGCGCTCGTGGAAGCCGTCGGGCCGCCCCAGGTCGTCGAGGCCCTTGGCCCGCCAGTCGACGTTGCCCAGCAGGGCGATGCCCTCGACCAGCTGGTAGGCCAGGCCCTGGCGGGCCCCCAGGTCGCTGGCGAACGGCTCGGGCCACGACCGGCTGCCGTCGGGCGCGGTGTCGAGGCCCATCGGCGACCAGCCGTCGACGAAACCCATCAGGTAGAACGCCCGGCCCAGCACGTCGGTGTCCCGGCAGGCGGCGACGGCCGGCGTGTGGGGCACGTCGGTGCCGTCGAGCGCCTCGGTGATGCGCCACTCGCGCCAGATGCCGTCGTCCCGGCCGGCCGGCGCCGAGGGCGGCGGGATCCGCAGCGCCCCGTGGAGCTCGCCCCGGCGGATCTCGTAGATCTCGTTCTGCGAGCCGCCGGAGATGAACCGGTGCTCGATCGCCTCGCCCTTGCCGGGCAGGCCCTCGTCGTCCAGCCAGCGACCGAGGCGGTCGACATCGATCACAGGTTGCCGACCTCCAGCTCCAGCAGGTGGGCGTAGGCCTTCTGGGCCTCCTCGGCCTTGCCGGGGATCCACTCGCTCGGCCACATGCCCTCGGCCGGGCGGTAGTCGCGCAGGATCTGGCGGGCCACCGTCACCTTGTGGACCTCGGTCGGCCCGTCGGCCAGGCCCATCACCCCGGCGCCGTGGATCATGCCGAAGAACGGCATCTCGTTGGTCGTCCCGAGCGCGCCGTGGACCTGCATGGCCCGCCAGGCGATGTCGTGCAGCACGGTGGGCATGACGACCTTGGCGGTGGCGATGTCCTTGCGGACCCGCTTGTAGTCGTTGTACTTGTCGATCTCCCACGCCGTGTACAGCACGAACAGCCGGAACTGGGCCAGCTGGGCGTAGGAGTCGGCGACGTAGCCCTGGACGAACTGCTTGTCGGCCAGCAGGCTGCCGGCGGTCTCGCGGCTGAGCACCCGCTCGCACATCATGTCGAAGGCCTTCTGGGCCAGGCCGATGGTGCGCATGGCGTGGTGGATGCGGCCGCCGCCCAGGCGGGTCTGGGCGATCACGAACGCCTGCCCCTCGCCGCCCAGCAGGGCCGACTCGGGCACCCGCACGTCCTCGTAGTGGATGAGGGCGTGGGAGCCCTCGTTCATCCGCTCGCCGTAGAGCCCGACGTTGCGCACGATGTTCACGCCCGGCGTGTCGGTCGGGACCAGGAACATGGACATGCCCTTGTAGGGGCTCACGTCCGGGTTGGTGACGACCATGACGATGAGGAACGAGGCCGTCTTGGCGTTGGACGAGAAGAACTTCCAGCCGTTGATGACCCACTCGTCGCCGTCCTTGACCGCCCGGGTGGTGAACATGGTCGGGTCGGCGCCCGCATGGGGCTCGGTCATCGAGTAGGACGAGAACATCTCGCCGTCGAGCAGCGGCCGGAGGTAGCGGTCCTTCTGCTCGGGCGTGCCGTAGTGGGCGATGATCTCGGCGTTGCCGGTGTCGGGCGCCTGGGTGCCGAACACGATGGACGCCCACGGCGAGCGGCCCAGGATCTCGTTGAGCAGGGCCAGCTTGAGCTGGCCGTGGCCCTGCCCGCCCAGCTCGGGGCCGAGGTGGGTGGCCCACAGGCCCTGGGCCCGGACCTCGTCCTTCAGCGGGTCGATGATGCGGCGGCGAGCCCCGTCGAGCGGGACGTACTGCTGGTGCGGGAAGAGGTGGTCGAGCGGCTCGACCTTCTCCCGCACGAACTCGGACGCCCAGTCGAGCTTCGCCTGGTACTCGGGGTCTGTCTCGAAGTCCCACGCCATGGCGGCTAGACTACGGTTCTGGTGGAGCAGAATGCAATTCTTGGCGATGTCGCTTCGGAGATCGCCCAGCGGGCGCTGGCCCGGCGGGGCGCCGACTACGCGGGCGAGGTGCGACGGCTGCTCGACGCCGCGCTCGAGGTCATGCGCCGGTGCGGCACGACGTCGCGTCCCCGGGTGGCCGACATCGTCGCCGCCGCCGGCCTGTCGAACGACGCCTTCTACCGCTACTTCCCGTCCAAGGACGCGCTGGTGGCCGCCCTCCTCGACGACGGCGCCCAGCGGCTGGCCAGCTATCTTGCCCACCGCATGGACCGCTCGCCGTCCCCCGAGGCAGAGGTCCGGGCGTGGGTGGAGGGCGTGCTGGCCCAGGCCGGCCCCGAGATCGCCGCCACGACGCTGGCCGTGCTCTACAACTCCGGCGGGGCCGGCGACGGGCAGGCCTCGGGGCGCCACTTCGCGGCCGGCCCGCTGGCGACCCTGCTGCGCGACCCCTTCGCGGCGCTCGGCAGCGGCGAGCCCGACGGGGCGTCCGCCTTCGCCGCCCACGCCGTGCTGGGCTCGCTGTCCGACCACCTGTGGCGGGGCACGCAGCCCACCCGGGCCGAGACCGACCGCATCGTCGAGCGGTGCCTGGCGGTGGCCCGCCAGTGACCGGGGACGTGTGGGAGGTCATGGCCACGGCCCGGACGATCCGGCGGTTCACCGCCGAGCCCGTCGACGACGCCACGCTGGCCCGCTGCCTGGAGGCGGCCACCTGGGCGCCGTCGGGCGCCAACGCCCAGGCCTGGCGGTTCGTCGTGCTGCGCTCGCCCGAGGCCCGGGCGGCGGTCGCCGCCGCCGCGGCCAAGGCGCTGGAGGTGATCGAGCCGGTCTACGGCATGCGCCGCCCCGATCCGGACGACGACAGCCGCCGGGCCCGCACCAACCGGGCCACCTACGAGCTCCACGACCGGGCCGGCGAGCTCACGTCGGTGCTGTTCGCCTACCAGGCCTTCCCCACCGCCTCCGAGCTGCTGCTGGGCGGGTCGATCTACCCGGCGATGCAGAACTTCCTGCTGGCCGCCCGGGCCCAGGGCCTCGGCTGCTGCCTGACGAGCTGGGCGTCCTACGGGGGCGAAGCGCTGCTGCGGGAGGCGGTGGGCGTGCCTGACGGCTGGCTGCTGGCCGGGCACGTCGTCGTGGGCTGGCCCCGGGGCCGCCACGGCCCGGTGCGCCGTCGGCCGCTGTCCGACGTCGTGTCCCTCGACCGCTGGGATCAGCCGGCCGGCTGAGGCTCAGACCCTCGTCGGGTCGAAGCCGAACGGCAGCTCCAGCCGGTTGGCCGCCAGCAGGTCGGTGTCGGCCAGCACGTCCCGGGTGGGGCCGTCGGCCACGACCACGCCGTCGTTGAGGATCACCGAGCGGGGGCACAGCTCCAGCGCGTAGGGCAGGTCGTGGGTGACGACGATCGCGGTCACCGGCAGCGTGACCAGGATGTCCGCCAGGTCGCGACGGGCCGCCGGGTCGAGGTTCGACGTGGGCTCGTCGAGCACGAGGATCTGGGGGTCCATCGCCAGCACGGTGGCGAGGGCCACCCGCCGCCGCTGGCCGAAGCTGAGGTGGTGGGGCGGGCGGCCGGCGGCGCCGGACATCCCGACCGCGCCCAGCGCGGTGCGCACAGCCTCGTCCAGGTCGTCGCCTCGCAGGCCGAGGTTGGCCGGGCCGAAGGCCACGTCGTCGCGCACGGTCGGCATGAACAGCTGGTCGTCCGGATCCTGGAACACGACGCCCACCCGCCGGCGGATCTCCTTGAGGTTCTCCTTGGTCACCGGCATCCCGCCGATGCGGATCTCGCCCGCGCCGGGCACGAGGATGCCGTTGAGGTGCAGCACCAGCGTCGTCTTACCGGCCCCGTTGGGGCCGAGCAGCGCCACCCGCTCGCCCGGCTCGATGGCCAGGTCGACCCGGCGGAGGGCGTGCGACCCGTCGGGGTAGCTGTAGGCGAGGCCCCGGACCTCGACGGCGGCGTCTCTCACGACCCGACCCCCGCGATCGCCGCGGCCGCGGCCAGGGCCGCCACCACCGCGGGGACGGCGGCGACCAACCACGGGCGCCGGCCGGCCCGCTCGCCGGCGGCCGGCGGCAGCTCGCCGCTGAACCCGCGGGACAGCATGGCCACGTGGATGCGCTCGCCCCGCTCGAACGAGCGGATGAACAGCGTCCCCGCCGACGCCGCCACGGCCCGACCCTGCCACAGCCAGCGGCCGTCGTAGCCCCGGGACAGGCGGGCGATGCGCATGCGCCGTAGCTCGCCGGTGATGACCTCGGCGTAGCGGACCATGAACCCGGCGATGGCGGTGAAGGCCCGGGGCACCCGCAGCCGGTCGAGCCCGCACAGCAGCTCGGACACCGACGTGGTGGTGGCGAGCAGCGTGGTGGCCGCCACGCCCAAGGTGCCCTTCACCAGGATGTTCCAGGCCCCCCACAGGCCCGGCACCGACAGCGACAGGCCGAGCACGTCGGTGTGGGGCGCCTGGCCGACCAGCGGCAGGAACAGGGCGAAGGCGACGAACGGCACCTCGACCACCAGCCGCCGGGCCAGCAGCCCGAGCGGCACCCCGGCGGCGACGGCGACGGCCACCACGACCGCGGCGTCGACGCCGAAGGCCCAGAACGCCGTGCGGGGCGTGGCCACCACGGCGACGACGAAGGCCAGGGTGGCCGCCACCTTCACCTGGGGGGCGAGCCGGTGGACGGCGCTGTGCCCCGGCCGGTAGAGGCCGTGGGCGTGGCCGCCGCTCATCGCTCGACGCCGCCCGCCGCCGTGCGACGCCGGGCGCGGCGGGCCAGGAGGAACCCGCCGCCGGCGATCCCGAAGGTCGCCCCGACGCCGATCACGCCGGCCAGCCCGGTGCTCAGCCGGTCGCTGCCCACGCCCCGGACGCCGTAGCCGGCCAGGGGGCTGTCGGCCGTGCGGTGGGCGGTCTCCTTGTCGGCGAACCCCTGGTCGATGGCCACCTTGTTGAGCCCGTCGGGCTTGCTGCTCGCCTCCGGGCTGACGAAGAACGCCAGCGCCAGGGCGACGAGGAGGCCGGCCGCCACGAAGACGGCGAGTCGTCGGCGGGCCATCTCAGCCCCCCACCGTCGCGGCCTGGGGCGCCGTCGGCGACGCCGCCCGCAGGCCCCGGGCCCCGTAGACGAGGTCGGGCCGCACGGCCAGCACGGCGCCCACGGTGAGCCCGGTGATCACCGCCTCGCCGATCCCGATGAGGACGTGGACGCCGATCATCGCCGCCGCCACCCGGCCGAGGCTGGCTCCGCCGGTGCCGCCGATGGCGTACTCCAGCGTGAAGACGACCGAGGCGAGGACGACCGAGAGCAGGGCGGCCACCGAGGACGCCGCCACCACGCCGCCGGGGTTGGCAGCGAGCACCCGCCGGGCCAGCAGGAAGATCCCGTAGCCGGCGAACGCGCCGACCAGCGCCATGTTCACGATGTTGAGGCCGAGGGCGGACAGGCCCCCGTCGGCGAACAGCAGCGCCTGGACCACCAGCACCACCGACACGCACAACGCCCCCAGGTACGGGCCGACCAGCACCGCCGCCAGCAGCCCCCCGAGCAGGTGGCCGCTGGTCCCGGCGGCGACGGGGAAGTTCAGCATCTGGACGGCGAACACGAACGCCGCCACCAGCCCGGCCAGCGGCGCCTCCTTGTCCTCCAGCATCTCGCCCGAGCGACGCAGGCACACCGCCAGCGCTCCCACCGCCACCGCGCCAGCGGCCGCCGACGTCGGGGCATCGATGAACCCGTCGGGAATGTGCATCTCGCCTCCAGATCCGGGCCGGGCGACCCCTATTACGACTCTGTCGCAATTGGTTCGGAGCCGCAACCGGCCCGGATGAGGCAGATTCAGAGCGCGTGGGCGTCGCGCACGACCTCGAGGACGAACTCCCCGGCCCGGCGGGTCCGGGCCCGGCGGTCCGCAAACGCGGCGGGAGCCTCCTCGGCCCGCCAGTAGGCGAGGGCCTCGTCGACGATCGGATGCCACTCGGGGCCGAACGCCCGCCGGGCGTACTCCCCCGCGCCCTCCTTGGAGACGACCTCCCCGGTGGCCACCGTGCAGTGCAGGCGGCACACGCCGAGCGTGCCCCATGTCGCGGCCCACCGGGGCGGCCGCCAGCGGGGCGACGCCGGGCGGCGCACGGCCGCCTCGCCCCAGGGGCGCCAGTAGGCGTCGAGGTTGGCCAGGTTCCAGTCCCGCAGGCGGTCGGGCTCGGGGCGCAGGCCGAGGCTCGCGGGCGCCGGGCCCCGCACGGCGATGCCCGACTCGGCCAGCACCTTCCACTGCACCGGGTTGACGTCGAACGCCCACCCGGCCGCGAACCGCATCCCGACGTGCGACGCCTGGGGCACGATCTCGGTGACCGGCCGCGCCAGGTCGTCGGCGGCGACGTAGGCGACGTTGCACGTGCCCGGGATCGTGACGTGGCCCCGGCGCAGGGCCCGGGCCGTGGACCCGGCCCCGGCCGCGGCGTGGACCGCCCGCAGCCGGCGCAGGCCGGCCCCGCCCAGCGGGCGGTCGACCACGGCGACGCCGTCGACGTCGCTGCGGCCGGGCCGCCAGGCGCCCAGGGCGGCCGAGCCGATGAGGTAGAAGCCGGTGACCCGGCCGGGCAGCAGGCGGTCGGCGAGGCCGAGGTAGCGCCCGACGGTGGCGTCGAGCGCAGGATCGAGGTCGGGGGCCATGGCGTGCGAGTCTGCCCGCGACGGGCGGCAGACTGCGGGCATGGCTTCCACCCTCGACGACGCCGCCCGCCGCCTGCTCGACGGGCGCAACTTCGCCACCGTCGCCACCCTCGACCCCGACGGCAGCCCCCACACCTCGGTGGTGTGGTATGTGCGCGACGGCGACGACCTGCTGTTCTCCACCCAGTCGACCCGCCGCAAGGCCCGCAACCTGGCCCGCGACCCCCGGGTCGCCCTGTCGGTCTACGACCTGGCCAACCCCTACGAGGCCGTCGACATCCGGGGCGAGGCCGAGCTCAGCGTGGACGAGGACCGGGCCCTGCCCCAGCGGCTGACCCAGCGCTACCTGAACCAGGACGCCCGGCCGGAGCCGCCCGAGATCGTCCGGCTGATCGTCCGCATCCACCCGCGCAAGGTCACGACGTTCTCGGCCTGAGCGGCCGCCGCGGCCGCTGCGTCAGAACCTCGGGTGGAGGGTGAGGACGTTGGGCCGGCGGTCGGTGCCGGTCCAGGCCACGACCACCGCCCCGCCGTGGGCGCAGACGGCCGGGTGGTGCGACGTGCGGGCGTCGAGGCGCAGCGGCGCGGGCTCGGTGCCGGGGGCCATGGTCAACAGGTTGACCCGCCGGTCCGACCCCGTCCACGCCAGCACCAGCTCGTCGCCGGGGGCGCACAGGGCCGGGGCCCCGCTGGTGGTCTCGTCCAGCCGCACCGGCGCCAGCCAGCGGCCCTCCCGCGTGGTGAGCAGGTTGAGGTGGCGGTCGGTGCCCGTCCAGGCCACGGCCAGCTCCCGCCCGGCGGCGCACACGGCCGGCGTGGCCGACGCCCGCTCCTCCAGCCGCCACGGCCGGCCCCAGCCGGCCGGCGTCCGGATGACGAGGTTGACGTGGCGATCGGTGCCGCCCCACGCCACCACCACCTCGCCGCCCCGGGCGGCGAGCGCCGGCGCCACCCGGCTCCGCTCCGGCAGCGTCACCGGGCCGGCCTGGCCCCGCCCGAGGTCCCAGACGTTGAGCCGGCCGTCGGTGCCGGTCCAGGCCACGTGCAGCGCGTCCGCAGACGCCGCCAGCGCCGGCGACAGGGCCACGGCCTTGTTCGTCGAGCTGCTCATGTGCGAGCGCTCGTCGAGCTGGCTGCGGCTGGCGTCCTCCCGCACGAACTTGTAGGTGCGGCTGGGCAGGGTCTGCTTGCCCTCGAAGGCCCGGCCGTCCGCCGACGACAGCAGGTTGACCTGGTAGTCGGACCCGGTCCAGGCCAGGTGCACCCGCCCGCTCCACGACGCCAGGGCGCAGCCGGCGTAGGACCTCTCGTCCAGCACCACGTTGCCGCCCGCCATGGCCGCTCCGATCACGCTCGCCACCAGGATCGCGCGTCGAGGGAGGCTCGCGGCGGGCGCGCCACGGTCCGTGGTCGGCGGAGGTCAGCGGCCGGTGAAGTTGCCGGGCCGGCGCTCGGCCACGGCGGCCAGGCCCTCGCGGAAGTCGGCGGTGCGCATGAGGCGCTCCTGCTCGGCCCGCTCGTGGACCACCGCCTCGGCCACCTCGTCGGCCAGGCCGGCCCGCAGCGTGGCCCGGATCGACCGCACGGCCAGCGGGGCGGACCCGGCGATCTCGGCCGCCAGCGCGCGGGCCGCGTCCCGCAGGCCGTCGACCGGTGCCAGGCGGTCGACCAGGCCCAGCCGGTGGGCCTCCTCGCCGCCGATGCGCCGGCCGGTGGTCATCAGCTCGAACGCGGCCTGGGGCCCGACCGCGCGGGGCAGCGTCACCGACAGGCCGAAGCCCTGGTGGAAGCCGAGCCGGGCGAAGTTGGCGCTGAACCGGGCCTCGGGCGCCGCCACCCGCAGGTCGGCCGCCAGGGCCAGGCCCAGCCCGCCGCCCACGGCTGCGCCCTGCACGGCCGCCACCACCGGCAGCGGCTGCCGGAACAGCCGGACGGCCTGCTGGTAGAGGTCGCGGGCGTCACCCTCGCCCCGCCCGCCGCCGCCGAAGTTGGCCCCGGCGCAGAAGTGGCGGCCCTCGCTGCACAGCACGACGGCCCGCACGTCCCCGTCGTCGCCCGAGGCCAGCCGGTCGAGCGCATCGGCCAGCCGGCGGATCAGGCCGGCGTCGAAGAAGTTGTTGGGCGGGCGCCGGATCTCGACCGCAGCCACGTGGTCGCCGCCGACCTCCACCCCGACGTCGGCGGTCCCCTCGACCTCGCTCACGGCCCGGAAGCTAGCAGCGGCCCTTCGCTAGCGTCGCCGCCCATGGAGCACCTGGAGCGCCCGGACGGCACCCGGCTTGCCTACACGGTCCACCACCCCGACGGCCCGGGCACCCCGCTGCTCCTGTCCCACGGGTTCGGCGCCACCAGCGCCATGTGGGGCCCCAACGTGGCGGCGCTGGCGGCCGACCGGCCGGTGGTGACGTGGGACTTCCGGGGCCACGGCGCCAGCGACGCACCGGACGACCCGGATGCCTACTCCGAGGACGCCATCGTGGCCGACATCGACGCCCTGCTCGACGCGACCGGCGCCGAGCGGGCGGCGCTGGGCGGCATGTCGCTCGGCGGCTACCTCACGCTCGCCTACCACCGGGCGCACCCCGACCGGGTCGCCGCGCTGATCCTGGTCGACACCGGCCCCGGGTTCCGTGACGGCGAGGCCCGGGCGCGCTGGAACCGCATGGCCGAGGGGTACGCCCGGGCCATCGAGGCCGACGGGCTCCCCCGCCGGACGCCGGAGCTGGCGGTGGCCCGCCACCGGCACCTGCGGGGTGTCGTCCACACCGCCCGGCGGGTGCTGGTCCAGGCGGACGACCGGGTCATGGCCTCGCTGCCCACCATTGCCGTCCCCACCCTGGTGGTCGTGGGCGAGGACGACGCCGGCTACCGGGCCGGCAGCGCGTACATGGCCGAGCGCATCCCCGGCGCCCGGCTGGTCGTCGTTCCCGGCGCCGGGCACGCCGCCAACATGGAGCGGCCGGCCGCCTTCGACGCCGCGGTGGCCGGGTTCCTGGCCGGCGTGGACGGCTGATCAGCCGTTGCGGGGCAGGTCGCGGAACGGGGCCGTGCGCTCGGGGGCCGGCTCGCGGGGGAGGCCGAGGGCCTTCTCGCCCAGGATGTTGCGCTGGATCTCGTCGGTGCCGCCGGCGATCGACTGGGCCGGCACCGAGACCAGCACCTCGGCGATGATCCCGCCCTCCGGGCCGTCGGGGCCGGTCAGCATCCCCTCCGCGCCGGCGATGTGCCCGTGGACGTGGGCGGCCTGGCGGGCTACCTGGCTGGTGGCCAGCTTGCCGATCGACCCCTCCGGCCCCGGCGTGCGGCCCAGCGCCAGTCCGGCCCGGGCGCGCTCGGCCGTCCACCGGCTGGCCCGCTGGAGCGACAGCACCCGGGCGATCTCCTGGCGGACCACCGGGTCGCCGGCCACGCCGGCCGCTCGGGCCCGCCCGACCACCAGGTCGGCCCGGCCGGCCCGCTGCGGGTACCACTTGTAGGTCTCGAAGTAGTCGGCCGCCTCGACCCGGGCCTCCTCGACGGCCCGGCCGCCGGCCGGCGAGAACGAGGGCCGGGCCAGCGCCCCGAACCGGCGCTCGAAGGCCAGCGTCGTCAGCGCCACCCGCCAGCCCCCGCCGACCTCGCCCACCACGTTGGCCGCCGGCACCCGGGCGTCGGTCAGGAACACCTCGTTGAACGACCGGTGGTCGTTCATCTGCCGCAGCGGCCGCACCTCGACGCCGTCCTGGCGCATGGGCAGGACGAAGAACGTGAGCCCCTCGTGCTTGGGCACGTCCCAGTCGGTGCGGGCCACCAGCAGCCCGAGGTCGGCGTGGTGGGCGCTGGTGTTCCACACCTTCTGCCCGCCGACCACCCACTCGTCGCCGTCCCGCCGGGCGGTGGTGGTGAGCCCGGCCAGGTCGGACCCGGCCCCCGGCTCGCTGAACAGCTGGCACCACGTCTGCTCGCCGGTCATCGTCGGCGCCAGCAGCCGGCCCCGGAGGTCGTCGGGGCCATGGGCCAGGATCGTCGGCGCCGCCAGCGCCGGGCCGACCCCGAGCGGCAGCCCGACCGCGCCGGCCGCGGCCAGCTCGGCGGCCACCACGTCCTCCGCCCAGCGCGGCAGCCCGCGGCCGCCCCAGCGCTCGGGCCAGGCCGGCACGGCCCAGCCGGCGGCGAACAGGGCGCGGCGCCAGTCGAGCAGGGCGGCGTCGGGATCCCAGTGGGCGGCGATCCAGCCGGCCGCCTCGGCCCGCACGGCGTCAGGCTCGATGGTCACCTCCCCACCTTGACACAGCGCGCGGCCGGCGACGGCCGCGGCCGGCGCCACCGCGGTCGGCCGCTACACGGTCACCGCCATCGTCAAGCAGGACGACCCCAGCCGCCGACGCCCGCACCCACGACCGCCGCGCCCCTGGTCGTCGTCGCCCCGGCGGCCACGCCGGTGGCGGCCGACCCCACCTTCACCGGCTGACCGTCAGCGCATCGTCGGTCGGGCCTGGGCGAAGGACCAGCGGCGGCCCTCCAGGTCCTCGCAGACATAGCGGCGGTAGCCGTGCTGGTGGATCGGCTCGACGATCGTCGCCCCGTGGGCCTCGGCCCGGGCGCAGTGGGCGTCGACGTCGTCGACGTAGACGAACGGCACGTGGGTGGGCGGGCCGGCGGGCTCGCCCTCACCCTCGCCCGGGCCCTCGCCCTCCAGCGGGAACAGCATGAGCGAGGCGCCGCCGACCTGGGTCTCGATCCAGCGGAGCCGGCCGTCGTCCTCGTCGGGCAGGTTGGGCGGCAGCTCGAAGCCGAACGCCTCGGCCAGCCAGCGCATGGCCGCCGCCGGGCGCCGGTAGTGCAGCTCGAGGTTGAGCCGGGGCTGGTCGACCACCACGTGGGGCACGTGGTCGCGCCGGGCCACCCAGCGGGCGAACCAGGCCGGGCCCACCCGCACGATCGAGGTGCCGCCCCGGTCGGCGCCGCCCTCGGGCACCCGGGCGTCGACCCGCACCCGCGTGCTGGCGGGGCCGGTGGCCTCGAACCAGACGTCGACCTCGACGTCGTCGCCGGTGTCCTTCCAGCTCAGGCGCTTGCCCGGCTCCCACACGGTGATGCGGGCGATCTCGAGGACGCCGTCCTCGTAGACCTCCATCACCCGCCCGCCGACGCCCGGCTCGCACCGCTTGGCCACCGCCCGGGCCGAGTCGTAGAACGTGATCGGGCTGCGGACCTGCCAGAGGTCCATCTCCTCGGTGAAGACGGTGAAGGCCGTGCCGGCGTCCACCTCGACCTCGACCGACGCGCTGACCTCGCTCATCGCTGCTCCTCCCTCGATTCGACGTGGCGCTTGAACGACCGGAGCTGCACGCGCCAGTCGGCCTGGACCTGGTCGAGGAACGCCCGCACCGCCACCAGCGAGTCGGGGCGGAGGCGGAAGACGCGCACGCGGGCGTCGTCCGGCACCCGCTGGTCCTCGACGATGCCGGCCTCCAGCAGCACCCGCAGGTGGCGGCTCATCGCCGGGCCGGAGGCGCCGGCCGCGACGGCCAGCTCGCCGGCCCGGTGGGGTCGCTCGCCCAGCAGGCGCACGACGTCACGCCGGGTCGGGTCGGCCAGTGCCTCGAACACATCCACTGGACGTAAATAGTTAACAGAGGCGTTAACGATTGTCCAGGGTCCACCAACGCATCTCGGCCCGGGGGCGGGCCGGGCCGAGGATGCGCTGGCGTCTGCGCCGGCGGGTGGGGGCGGGGGCCTACCCGCCGGCGACCGCGCGGCCGTCCGGGCGGGCGGAGCCCGGTTGCTGGCCGGGCGGCGAGCCCGGGTCGTCGTTGCCGTTGGTGCTGCCGTTGCCGTTGCGGCCGGGCGCCGTGGCGGAGGGGTCGGTCCCGGCGGGCGTCTCTGCGGCGCGGTCCTGGCCGGTGACGCCGGTCTCGCCCGGGGGCGTGTCCGGCTTGGCGGGGGCGCCGTCGGCCCGGTGGGCGGCGCCGGGGGCCGACTCGGCCACAGCCCGACCGTCGACCCCCGGCTCACCGTCGCTGTCGCCCTTGGCGTCGGTCGAGATGACCGAGCCGTGGTTGGCCGGGTGATCCTGACGGCCGATGTCGACCGGCGACACCGCGTCGATCGCGCCGCGGACGGCGTTGTTGGCCGCCGCGGGCAGCATCCCCGCCGCCCCGGCGCCGGCCACGCCGGCGGCGGCCAGCGATGCCCCCAGCCCGAGCCTGACGACCCGCCGAAGTGGGCCGCGCCGACGGGCGGCTGGGGCGAGACGGCCGTTCCCCTGCGGCCGCTCGAGCCCCGACCGGCCGGCCAGCAGGGCCGCCAGCTCGGGCGTGGGGGTGGGGGCGGGCCCGTCACCGAGCGCGCGCACCCGCTGGGCGAACGTGGCGAGCGCGATGTGCGCTTCGGGCACGGGGTCGCCCTTGACGACCGCGTCGATGAGGTCGTCGAACTCCAGTGTCGGCGTCATATCGCCGTCGTCATCGCCGCGGAGGGTCACAGGGGTACCTCCTCCTGTGCCATTGCCCGGGCGATCGCCCGGAAGCCCCGCCGCTGGAGGGCCTTCACGGCCCCGGCGGACTTGCCTAGCGCGGCGGCGACCTCCTCGACCGTGAGGCTCCCCAGCAGGCGGAGGAGCAGCACGTCGCGCTGGTCGGGGGCCAGCCGGTCGCAGGCGGCCCGGACCCACTCGGTGCCGAGGTGGCGGGCGGCCTCGGTCTCGACCTCGTTGGGCGCCGGGACCCGGTAGGCGTCGTCGAGCCCGGTCAGCAGCGGCCGGCGCCCGTGGGCGCGGCGCTCGTCCAGCAGGCGTCGGTGGGCGATGGTGAACACCCAGGACCGGAAGCCGGCCTCGTCCCCCGTGAAGCGGACGACGTTGCGCAGCACGGCGACGAACACCTCGCTGGTGAGGTCCTCGGGCTCCTGGGCGCCCTGGGACCGCAGGTAGCCGGTCACGACGGGGGCGAGGGCGGCGAACATGCGCTCCAGCGCCCAGGGCGCGCCACTCTGCGCGGCCTCCAGCACCGCCGCGAACTCGCCGTCGAACCTATCGACCCCAGCCATCGTTCCTCCTGTCATCGTCGCGCCCCGGCGGGGGGGTACGCCCATCCTCGGGGGGCGTGCCCCTGCGGGGCGTCTCGGCGATGACGACGCCATGCGTGGACAGATCCAGCGGGTGGCGGTCGTGGCCACGGCAGGCCTGGCCCTCCTTGCCCTGGCGCCGACGTGCTGACCGACTCGCTGCCCATCGGCGAGGACCCGGCCGGCGGCGCCACGGACGACGACGCCTCCCGCACCTACGACCTGAGCGCGGGGCTGGCCGGGGTCACCCCCCACCCCCAGCAGGGGATCCACCTCACGCTGACCGTGCACGCGGACGGCTCGCAGGGGTCGGACACGAAGTTCAAGGTGTTCTGGGTCGAGGGCTGCGGCTCCCCGACCACCACGTCGACGTCGACGCCGCCCACCACAGGCCCGGGCACGACCACCCCGGAGACCCCGCCCACGACGCCGGGACCGCCCACCACGGGGCCCGGCACGAGCGTGGTCCCGAGTGGCGGGCCCGGGCAGCCCGGATCGCCCGGCGGCGGCGGGGGTACCGTGACGCCCTCCGCCGCCGCCGGCGGCAACCTGCCGAACACCGGCAGCAGCGACACCCTGCCCCTGGCGGCCGCCGGCCTGGCCCTGGCCGGCGCGGGTGCGGCCATCGGCCTCGCTGCCCGCCACGCCCGCGGGCGCGCCGGCGCCTGATCCCGACCCCTGGGGGCCCCGCCACCGGAGGGACCCCCACCGCCCCGGCGGCCCCGACGTCACGGCGTGAGGGCAACCGCCGGGGCGGAGCGCGCCCGCTACCCCGCGACGGATATCGATGGTGCGGGCCGCCGTGATCTCCGCCAAGGGGATCATGACGCCCGGCCAGCCCGGCGCGGCCGTGGCCCGGACGCCGGCGGCGCCCACCGTGACGTGGACCGTGGCCAGCGACGCGATCACCAGGGCGACCAGCGCCGGCGTGGCGGCCAACCACAGCTCCACCAGCACCGCGGCGGCCACCGCCGCCAGGGCCAGACCGGCCGCCAGGGCCAGCGGACGTGGCAGGAGCCGGCCCAGGCCTGGCGCA
>DATFRN010000365.1:0-9368 GCA_035263165.1 Acidimicrobiales bacterium
CTCGAGGTGCTCGGCGTCGACGAGGTGCGGGCGTCGTCGGTCGCCACCGGCACCGGCATGGTCCGGGCCGCCCACGGGCTGCTGCCCAACCCGGCCCCCGCCGTGGTCGAGCTGCTGACCGGCGCCCCGACCCACGGCGTCGACATCCCGCTGGAGCTGACCACGCCGACCGGCGCCGCCCTGCTGGCCGCCATGGCCACCGACTGGGGTCCCCTGCCCGCCCTGCGCATCGCGGCCAGCGGCTTCGGCGCCGGCAGCCGGGAGATCGACGGCCGCCCCAACGCCACCCAGGTGGTGGTGGGCGAGGCCCTCGTCGACGCGGCGGCCGCCGGGAGCGACGTCGGCGGCGCCGGCGGCCAACCGGTCGTGCTGCTGGAGGCCAACGTCGACGACGCCACGGGCGAGGTGCTGGCCCACGCGGTCGCCGCCCTCCTCGACGCGGGCGCCCACGACGCCTGGGTCACGCCCGTGGTGATGAAGAAGGGCCGCCCCGCCCACGTGGTCAGCGCGCTGGCCGACCCGGCCCTGGCCCGCCAGGTGGCCGCGGCGCTGGTGGCCGAGACCGGGTCCCTCGGCGCCCGGGGCACCCGCCTCGAGCGCTGGCCCCGGGTCCGGGACACCGGCGCAGTCGACGTGGCCGGCCTGCCCGTGCGGGTGAAGGTCAGCCCCGGGCGGGTCAAGGTCGAGCACGACGACGCCGCCCACGTCGCCCGGGAGCGGGGCGTGCCCCTGCGGGAGGTGCTGGCCGAGGCCGAGGCCGAGGCGATGCACCCCCGCCCGGCGCCCGCGCCCGAGCCGCCCGAGGAGGACGACGACCCCGCCTAGGCGGGCGACGGCGCCGGCGCCGTCAGTGCCAGGTGATGGGCTTGGAGCCCGGCGAGTCGACGTACTCCACCGACCGCACGAGGTGGTCGGCCGAGGGCAGGTAGACCTCGCAGGTGGTGAAGTGCGCCCCCAGGGCGAGCTTCTCCGGGCCGTTGTCGCGGCAGGGCGGGAAGTCGTCGGGCTCGTTGACCGACAGCGCCTGCGCGCCGTCGTCCTGGACCGCGAACAGGTCGGGCTCGTAGCTGCCGAGATCGGGCGGCGCCCCGGTGTTCTGGATCGTCATCGTGACGTAGTAGGGCGTGCCGCCCGCCACCTGGAGCGCCGCCGCGTCCTGGGGCAGGCCGGCGGCGACCTTGTCGATCGTCACGGCGATCACGCCGCTGCGGCCCTCGACCTGGATGGGGACGAAGGCCGGCTGGCCGTACCGCAGCACCTTGCCCGGGGGCGTCACGTTGGCGATGCCGGCGGCATCGGTCGACGCCGTCGTCTCGAGCGGGGTCTCCGTGGGGGCATCGGCATCGTTCCCCTTCGATCCGCACGCACCCGCCAGCAGGCCGACCACGGCGACGACGACCGCGGCCGACCTGAGTCGCCATCTGTCGTACATCGTGACCCGGTGCCCCCAATCCCTGAAGCCCGCATGTCGGTCGGCGGGCCTGCCCCAGGACCGTTGGCCACGCCGCCCCTTGTTCTACTCCTCCGGTCGCCACCGTCGGAGATTTGGCCCGCGCGAGACGTCGAAAATGTCGGCAGGGACGCGCTCAGGCCGCCCGTTCGGAGACATCGGTTCCGGCGGTCGAGCCCGGGCAGGTGTCGAGCGGCGGCCCCTCGGCGCCGCAGAACCAGCCCGTCGGCGCCGGTGCGGGGACGGCCTCGGGCGGCCGGACCGGGTTGCGGATGCCGACGAAGGCGATCACCGCACCGACCAGCGCCAGCCCCGCGGTGATGACCATGGCGGTGCGGAAGCCGGACGAGAACGCCGCGGGGTCGAGGTAGGACTCGCCGGTGATGCCGGCGGCGACCGGCAGCGCCGCCACCGCGGCCAGCTGGGCGGCTCGGGCCACCGTGGTGTTCACACCCGACGCCACCCCGGCGTAGCGGTCCTCGGCCGCCCCCATCGCGGTGGCGGTCAGCGGCGCCACCGCGGTGGCCAGCCCCAGCCCGATCACCAGCACCGCCGGCAGCACGGCCTCGACGTAGCCGGCGCCGGCGTCGACCCGGGTCAGCAGCAGGGCGCCGGCCGCCACCAGGACCGGGCCGACGGTCATCTGCAGCCGGGGGCCGATGCGGGCGGCCAGCGCCCCCGACCGGGCCGACAGGCCGAGCATCATCAGCGTGATCGGCAGCGTGGCCGCCCCCGCCTCGATGGCCGAGTAGCCGAGCACGGTCTGCAGCTGCACCACCAGCAGGAAGAAGATGCCGCCCAGCCCGGCGTAGACGGCCGCGGTGACCAGGTTGGCCGCCCGGAACTGGGCCGAGGCGAAGATCGACGGCGGCACCATCGGCGCCCGGCTGCGCCGCTCGTTGACCACGAACGCGACGATGCCCGCCGCCCCCACCAGCAGGGCGCCCCACACCGACGGCGAGGACCACCCCCGGTCGCCGGCCCCGATCAGCCCCCAGCTCAGGCCGCCCAGCCCGATGGCCACGAACAGGGCGCCCAGCAGGTCGACGTGGTGGGCGGCGTGGGGGTCGAAGGACTCGGGCACGTGGCGGGCGGCCACCACCACGACGAAGGCGGCCAGCGGCAGGTTGATGAGGAAGATCCAGCGCCAGGAGGCGGCGTCGACCAGCCAGCCGCCGAGGAAGGGCCCGATGGCCGAGGCCACGCCGGACAGCCCGGACCAGGCGCCGATGGCCCGGCTCCGCTCGTCGGGGCGGAAGCTGGCCTCGAGGATGGCCAGGCTGCCCGGGGTCAGCAGCGCCCCGCCGACGCCCTGGAGCACCCGGGCCACGATCAGCGCCGGGGCGGTCGGCGCCACCGCGCACAGCAGCGAGGCGCCCGCGAACACGATGACGCCCAGCTGGAAGATGCGCTTGCGCCCGAAGCGGTCGCCCAGCGACCCGCCCAGCAGGATCAGCGACGAGACCGCCAGCAGGTAGCCGTTGAGCACCCACTGGAGCCCGCCGACCCCCGTGCCCAGGTCCTCGCCGATGTGGGGCAGTGCGACGTTGACGACGGTCGAGTCGAGGAAGGCGATGCCCGACCCGAGCACGGTGGCGGCCAGCACCCAGCGCCCGGTGGCCGTGCCGAGCGACAGGTTGCCGGCCTCGCCGACCGCGGCGGGGGTCGCCAGGGCACCGGCCCCTAGCGGGCGTCGCCCGAGGCCAGGCGCTCGAGCACCCGGCGGGCGAGGGTCGTGGCCCACAGCCGCGCCGGCGAGCCGTCGGGGGCAACGACCAGGACGTAGAACGCGTGGTCGGCGCCCCGCACGTAGAGCAGGCCCTTGTCGTACACGGCGGCGTCGCCCAGGTCGGCGACCTCCTCGGGCGTGCCGAGCGGGTCGGTCATCCAGGCGTACCAGCTCACGGGGTCGAAGCGGGTGTCGTCGTCGGCCGCGTGGCCGGCGTGGACGCCGAAGGACCAGATGCGGCGCTGGCCGTCCTCGGCGTCGAAGCGGACGCCCAGGTCGTCGTCGGTGTAGGTGAGCGCGGGGCCTCCGACCGGGATGCCGGTCAGCCGGACGACCTCGTCGTGGGTGATCAGGGAGTACGGGTCGGGCGCGCCCCGTCCCATGGCCCGCTCGGCGACCGTGATGTCGTAGTCGCTGGGGCCGTCGTCGTTGATGCCGTGGATCGCATCGGCGTCGCCGATGACGCCGTGCTCGGCGAGCTTGGCTCGCGCCGCCTCTGCGGCCTCCCGGAAACGGTCGCTGAAACCCACGTTGGGGGCAGCATACGGTCCGGTAACCGTGCGACTCACCCCGGCGTCGTTCAACGGACGGAAGCCCGGTTCAGATGGTGAAGGCCAGGTTCCGGACCACGGCCTCGCCCAGCTCGCGGTCGCCCGTGACCTGGAACTCGGCCGGCCAGGCGTCGGGGTCGGGCAACCGGCCGCCGCACATGCGCAGGAACCGGTCGCCCGGGACCGTGAGCGTGACGGTGGGCTCGCCGGGCAGGGCGTCGACGACGCGGGCCCGGTCGCCCACCTCGACGTCGATGGTGGCGGCCAGCGGCCCGGTGAGGACGAAGCGCACGCTCGACCCCGCCGGCGCTCCCGCCTTCTTGCCCACCACGTAGCCGAGCACCGCCGTGACCTCGCCCAGCGCGGTCGCCGGGGCGACGCCCTCCAGGTGGCCGGGGCGGCCGACCGCCTGGCGGATGTCCTGCTCGTGGAACCAGGTGTCCATGACCCGGATGCGCATGAACCGGCCGTAGGTGTCGGGGCCGGCGGGGGTGAACGACTCGGCGTCGAACTCGGCCTGGTCCATGGCGTCGAGCTGGGCCCGGCGCTCGTCCACGACCGCCCGGAGGTCGGCGAGCAGCTCGTCGGGCGGGCGGGGCCGGTAGGCCTCGACCCAGTGCTCGTTGAACCGGGCGATGTCGTTGCGCAACTCGGGCTCGCGGTGGCTGATGTCGACGTCGGGCGTGGGCCGGCCGAGCAGCATGCACTCGGTGCCGAGGACGTGGCTGAGGTTGTCCTTGACCGACCAGCCGGGGCAGGCGGTGGGCCGGTCCCAGTCGTCGGGGCCCAGGTCGCCGGCCAGGGCGAACAGGGCGTCCCACTCCTCGGCCAGGGCGGCGATCGCCGCGTCCCGCTCGACGATCGTCGGCATCTACAGGACCTCCCGCTGGATGGTCGGCCAGTCGCGGGCCGACAGGTAGGGGGCGAAGCGCTCGCCGATGCGGGCCCAGTCCTCGTCGGTCTTGGGCCGGCGCATCTCGTAGAGGGACGGGAACTCGAGCCAGCCGGTGACCAGGTCCCACAGGCGGGCGGCCTCGGCCGGGTCGGTGGGCGCCTCCCGGACGACCGGGCCGAACAGGGCCCGCTCGCCGGGGAAGATCAGGGTGGGGACGCCGAAGCCGCCGAGGGCGGTGACCCGATCGTGGTCGGCCCGGACGTCGTCATGGGTGGTGTCGTCGGCGATGGCGGCGTCGACCGCGCCCGGGTCGAGCCCGGCCTCGGCCAGGACGGCCCGGGCCACCTCGGGGGTGTGGACCTTGCGGCCGTCCTCGTGCAGCGCCCGGCCGGCGGCGGCGCACCAGGCGTCGGCCGCCTCGGGCGACCGGCGCCGCAGCCAGGCGGCGATGCGCAGCAGCGACCAGCCCCAGGCCCACGGGCGCTCCCACGGGTGCTTCTTGCCCTCGGCGTGGTTGATCTCCTCGAGGCTGAACCAGCGCCAGCCGACGGCCAGGCCGGTCTCCTCCCGCACCGTCCGCAGCCACAGGCAGGACTGGTAGGCCCAGGGGCACATGAGGTCGATGTGGACGTCGACGCTCCCCTGGGTGGTCCCCTCCATCGGCCGGACCGTAGGGCCGCTTGACCCGCTGGTCAATCGCTCGTCCCCAGAACCTCGTCGGCGAAGGCGGCCAGGCTGGTCGCGTGGTCGTGACCGTCGGGGGCCGGGCACAGACCGAGCGGGTCGATGTGGACCGCGGGCATCCCGGCGGCCACCGCCCCCTCGGCGTCGTAGTGCAGGCTGTCGCCCACGTGGCACACCCGCGCGGGGGGCAGGCCCAGGGCCTCGGCGGTGGCGAGGAAGATGCCGGCGTCGGGCTTGGCCACGCCGAGGGCGCCCGAGTCGCTCACCCACACCAGCTCGACCCCGGGGCCGGGGCCGCACTGGGCCAGCTCGGCCCGGGCCAGGCTGTCGGCCACGTTGCCGTCGGCGTTGCTGGTCACGGCGAGGGCGAGGCCGGCGTCGGCCAGGCGGCGGGCGGCGGCGACCGCGCCGGGGATCGGCTGGCGCCACACCGGCGGGACGACGATGGCGGCCAGCGCCCGGCGGCCGGCCTCGTGCTGCTCGGCCGGGACGCCCAGCCCGTCGAGGTAGCCGTCGATGTAGTCCCCGAAGGTCTCGGCGGCGGAGCGGGCCCGGTCGACCGCGGCGACGCCGTGGTAGTGGGCGGCGTCCATGCGCGTGCGGTCGACCTCGACGCCGGCCCGGGCGAGGAACCAGGCGAGCAGGCCGTGGTCGGGCACGACCAGGACGCCGCCGGCGTCGAGGCTGATGGCGTCGAAGGTTCGGGAGTGGCCCACTGCCCCCATGGCTACCAGGGACGCCAGAATGCAGGCATGGACGACCGCCTCTACTTCCGCCAGTTGCTGGCCGGCCGGGACGTGGCCCGCCAGGACCCGCTCGCCCGGCAGATGGTCAACTTCGTCTACCTGATCGGCGACCGGGAGACGGGCGAGGCCGTGGTGGTCGACCCCGCCTACGACCCGGCCGGCATCGTCGCGGTGGCCGCGGCCGACGACATGCGCATCACCGGCGCCCTCGTCACCCACTACCACCCCGACCACGTGGGCGGGAACATGATGGGCTACGACATCTCCGGGGTCGACGACCTGCTGGAGATCAACCCGGTGCCCGTGCACGTGCAGGACGCCGAGGTGCCGTGGGTGAGCCGGGTCATCTCGGCGGGCGAGGGCGACCTGACCCGCCACCGGGGCGGCGACGTGGTGTCGGTCGGCGCCATCGACATCGAGCTCATCCACACGCCGGGGCACACCCCGGGCAGCCAGTGCTTCTTCGTCGACGGCCGCTACCTGGTGGCGGGGGACACGCTGTTCCTGGAGGGCTGCGGTCGCACCGACCTCCCCGGCGGCGACCCGGCGGCGCTGTACGAGAGCCTGACCCAGCGGCTGGCCAAGGTGCCCGACGACGCCGTGCTGTTCCCCGGCCACCTGTACTCGGCCGAGCCGTCGGCCACGATGGGCGAGACCCGGGAGTGGAACTTCGTGTTCAAGCCCCGCACCGTCGAACAGTGGCTGGCGATGTTCGGCTAGCCGATCAAACGCTTGATTGACTAGCGTTCCCGGCCATGGAGGGGACCGAGCAGCGGGCGCGCATCCTGGCCGCCGCGCTCGACCTCATCGCCGACCGGGGCCTCGACGGCATGACCATGCGCCAGCTGGCCGCCGCATGTGACCTCAACATCGCCACCCTGTACCACTACGTCCCGGGGAAGGCCGACCTCATCGCCGCCATCGTGGACGAGCGCCGCTACGACCAGGGCCTGCGCGACCTCGACCTGCCGATCGACCCGTCCCTGCCGCCCGGCCCCCGGCTGGTCGCCCTGCTCACCCACGTCGCACGGTCGGCCCGCGGCGAGCTGCGGATCTGGCGGCTGCTCATCGGCGAGGGCCTGCGGGGCGAGCCCGTGGCGCGGGCCGAGGCGACCCGGCTGTCGGCCGCCCTGACCGCCGCCGTCGACAGCTGGCTGGCCAAACTGTTCCCCGAGGTGGCGCCGGCCCGGCGCCACGACGTCTCGTCGGTCGTCACCGGGCAACTGCTCGCCGGGTTCCTCGACGAACTGCTCCTCGACCGGGGCGGCGACCGCCTGGCCGCCCGGGCCGAGGCCACCGCCGCCGCCGTCTTCCCGTCGTCCTCCTGACCAAGGAGTCCCGTCATGCGCACCGAGATCTGCGACACCCTGGGCATCGAGTTCCCGATCTTCGCCTTCAGCCACTGCCGCGACGTGGTGGCGGCCGTGTCCAAGGCCGGCGGCCTGGGCGTGCTGGGCGCCGTCGGGTTCAGCCCCGAGCAGCTCGAGGTCGAGCTGGCCTGGCTGGACGACAACGTGGGTGACCGGCCCTACGGCGTCGACATCGTGATCCCGTCCAAGTACGAGGGCATGGACCTCGACGACATGTCGCCCGAGGAGCTCGAGGCCGAGATGGCCAAGCACATCCCCGACGGCCACCGGGCGTTCGGCGCCAAGGTGCTGGCCGACCACGGGGTGCCCGAGCTGCGGGCCGAGGAGAAGCACCACGAGCTGCTGGGCTGGACGGCCGTGACCGCGGCCCCGCAGGTCGACGCCATCCTGCGCCATCCCAAGGCCCGGCTGGTGGCCAACGCCCTGGGGACGCCGCCGCCGGACGTGGTGGCGCAGATCCAGGAGAGCGGGCGCCTGGTGGGGGCGCTGTGCGGGTCGGTGCGCCACGCCCTGCGGCACAAGGAGGCGGGGCTGGACTTCGTCGTCTGCCAGGGCACCGAGGGCGGCGGGCACTGCGGCGAGGTGGCGTCGGTGGTCCTGTGGCCGCAGGTGATCGACGCCGTCGACCCGATGCCGGTGCTGGCCGCGGGGGGCATCGGCGACGGGCGCCAGGTGGCGTCCGCGCTGGCCATGGGGGCGCAGGGCGCGTGGACCGGGTCGCTGTGGCTGACGGTCGAGGAGGCGGACGTGCCGCCGGCGCAGATGCAGACCTACCTCGACGCGACCAGCCACGACACGGTGCGGTCGCGGTCGTTCACCGGCAAGCCGTGCCGGATGCTGCGCAACGACTGGACCGACGCGTGGGAGGGCCCCGAGTCGCCCGGGCCGCTGCCGATGCCGCTGCAGATGATGGTGGCGCTGGACGCCGTGCAACGGGGCCACATGTACCCGGAGGCGGCCAAGGACGTGAACTTCAACCCCGTGGGCCAGGTCGTGGGCCAGATGACCCGGATCGAGCGGTCGGCCGACGTGGTGGCCCGTCTGGTGTCGGAGTACCTCGACGCCTGCGAGCGGCTGGACCGGCTCAACCAGCGGGCGCTGGCGTAGCGGCGGCCCGCTGGCGGACCGCCTCGAACAGCAGGACGGCGGCGGCCGACGCGGCGTTGAGCGAGTCGACGCCCTGGCGGGCGCCGGGCATGGGGATCGAGACCGGGGCCGCGGCGTGGTCGAACCAGGCGTCGTCGAGGCCGCGGTCCTCGGCGCCGACCACGAGCGCCGCGGCCGCGGCGAGGGGGAGGTCCCAGGGGGCGAGGCTGCTGCCCTTGGGGCCGGCGGCGTAGGCGGGGACGTGGTGGCGGTCGAGCCACGTGCGGACCTCGGCCGCCTCGCCGACGGCGACGGGCAGGGAGAACAGGGCGCCCTGGGAGGCCCGCACGGTGTTGGGGTTGAAGACGTCGGTGACCGGGTCGGCGGCCACGACGGCGTAGGCCCCGGCGGCGGCGGCCGAGCGGACGACGGCGCCGAGGTTGCCGGGCTTCTCCAGCCCGGCGACGACCAGCACCAGGGCGTCGGCCGGCGGCGCCAGCCGCCCGAGGTCGGTCGGGAACGCCCGGGCGACGGCCAGCACGCCGTCGGGGCCCTCGCGGTAGGACAGCTTGGCGAACACGGCCGCGCTCACCTCGGTCGGGTCGGCGGCGGCGCCGGCCTCGGGGGCGGTCCCGCCGAGCTCGGGGCACATGTACAGGGCCTCGATCCCCACGCCGGCCGCCACGGCCCGCTCGACCTCCCGCCGCCCCTCGACGAGGAACAGCCCGGCCGCCTCCCGCCCCCGCCGCTTCCGCAACCGGACGACCGCCTGCACCCGGGGGTTGGAGGTGCTGGTGATCACCCGCCGAAGGTTAGGGCTAGTTGTTGCCCCACTCCCCCGGTTCGCAGGCGTGGCC
>DATFRN010000366.1:0-8379 GCA_035263165.1 Acidimicrobiales bacterium
GGCGTGGGCGCCCTCGGCGCGGCCGCGGGCACGTGGGCCCGAGCCGGCCGCGAGCCGGGCGACGGCCCGATGCTGGTGGGCGTGGAGCCGACCTCGGCGGCCTGCGTCACGGCGGCGGTGGAGGCGGGCCACGTGGTGGAGATCCCGGGCCCCCACGACTCGATCATGGCGGGCCTCAACTGCGGCCTGGCCTCCCCCCTGGCGCTGCCGACGGTGGCGTCCACGTTCGACGCCTTCGTCACGGTGGACGACGACAGGTGCCGCGCTGCGATCCGCACCCTGGCGGACGCCGGCCTGGACGTGGGCGAGACGGGCGCAGCCGCCCTGGCGGGCCTCCAGGCCCTGGTGGCCGACCACGACGCCGAGTTCCCCCTGCCCCACGAGGCCACGGTCCTCCTCCTCGCCACGGAGGGCGTGACCGACCCGGCCAACTTCGAACGGATCGTCGGCCGCCCGCCGCGGGTGTAGACCGTGGTACCGATATGAGCCGGCCCGACCCAACACCCGACGACGCCCGCCGCCACGAGCGGTTCGCCCACCAGGTCGTCGAGGAGTTGGCGGCACTGCGGGCGGACCCCGAGGCCTGGGCGGACCACCTCGCGGAGGGTGAGTCGACGTCGGTCTCCGATGGCATCGGCTGACGATCTCCAGGTGTTGGATCCCGGGTAGGTCCGCCAGAGACTTCGGGCCTGACTCCCCTACACTCGATCGTCGCCCCGCTGACGACGTCCCGCCGGGCCTGTCGTTGCACCGGCTCGGGGCGATCGATCTCGCCACCAGCCGGCGGGTCGAGCAGGTGGTGCGCACGCTGCTGGCCTACTGATCCGTGATCGGGCCGTACGTGTCCGGTTCGCGGTGGCGGGCGAGGTCGAAGACCGTGGTCTTGTAGCTCACCGTCTCGTCGAGGTCGCAGGCGGCCACCGCCAGCTCGTCGCCGAGGCCGGTGCAGGCGGCCACGATCTCGCCCGACGGGTGGATGATGCACGTGCCGCCGATCTGGTCGACGCCCTCCTCGCGGCCGGCCTTGGCCACCCCCACCACCCACGTGCCGTTCTGGTACGCACCCGCCTGCATGACCAGGTGGTTGTGGAAGTCGCCGTAGCGGTCGTGCTCCGGGGCCGGGGGGTTGTGGTCCGGCGTGTTGTAGCCGACGCACACCAGCTCGACCCCCGCCAGCCCCAGCACCCGGTACGCCTCCGGCCAGCGGCGATCGTTGCAGATCAGCATGCCCACCCGGCCGCCGAAGGCCGGGAACACCGGGAACCCCAGGTCGCCCCGCTCGAAGTAGCGCTTCTCCAGGTGCTGGAACCGCCGCCATGGCTCGTGCTCGTCGTGGCCCGGCAGGTGGATCTTGCGGTACCGCCCCAGCTCCGACCCCGACGGACCCACCAGCACCGCGGTGTTGAACCGCTGCCCCGCCGGCGTGAGCTCGGCGAACCCCAGGCAGAACCCCACCCCCCGCCGCTCCGCCTCGTCCCACAGCGGCTGCGTGTCCGGCCCCGGCACCGCGCGCTCGTACCAGGCGTCCAGCGCCGGGTCGCCGTCCTCGTACCACCACCGGGGGAAGAACGTCGTCAGCGCCAGCTCCGGGAACACCACCAGGTCCGCCCCCCGGCCCGCGGCCGCCCGCAGCAGCGCCACCAGCCGCGCCACCACCGCCGGCCGCCCCTCGTCCCGCGCCACCGGCCCCATCTGGGCGGCGGCGACGGTGACGACCCGGCTCACACAGAGCCCCTACGCCGCCAGGTCGACCAGCACGTCGGCCAGCACCTGGGCCCCCGCCGCCAGGTCCGACGGCGCCGTGTACTCGGCCGGGTTGTGGCTGACCCCGCCCCGGCTGGGCACGAACACCATCCCCGTCGGGCACACCCGGGCCAGCATCTGGGCGTCGTGCCCCGCCCCCGACGGCAGCCGGCGCACCGACAGCCCCCGGGCGACGGCGGCCGCCTCCACCCGGTCCACGACGCCGGGGTCGAACGCCACCGGCTCGAACCGGGCCAGCGTCCGCCACGAGGCGGTGACCCCCTCGCCCGAGGCGCACGACTCGGCGAACGACCGCACCCGCTCCTCGGCGGTCGCCAGCACCGCCGCCTCGGTGTTGCGCAGGTCGACGGTCAGCACCGCCCGGGCCGCCACCACGTTGACCAGGTCGGGGTGCAGCCCCAGCCGCCCCACGGTCCCCACCTGGTGCCCGCCGAGCGAGACCGCCAGCCGCCGGACGAAGCCGGCCACCTCGGCGGCCACGTAGCCGGCGTCGTGCCGCAGCCGCATCGGGGTCGTCCCCGCGTGGTTGGCCTGGCCGACCAGCGTGAGCTCCTGCCACGAGATGCCCTGCACCCCCGTGACCGCCCCGATGGCGACGCCCTCCTCCTCCAGCACCGGCCCCTGCTCGATGTGCAGCTCGACGTAGGCGTGGGGCGCCGGCCCCGGCACCGGGGCGGACCCGGCCCAGCCGATGCGCTCCAGCTCGGCGCCCAGCACCGCCCCGTCGATCGCCACCAGGTCGAGGGCGTCCTCCAGCGGCATCCCGCCCACGTACACCAGCGACCCCAGCATGTCGGGGGCGAAGCGGCTGCCCTCCTCGTCGGTGAAGAACGCCACCGCCAGCGGCCGCCGGGTCCGCACCCCGGCGTCGTCCAGCGCCCGCACCACCTCCAGCCCGGCCAGCACGCCGAGCGTCCCGTCGTAGCGGCCCCCGGTGCGGACGGTGTCGATGTGGCTGCCGGTCATCACCGGCTCCAGGCCCGGCCCGCCCGACCCCGCCCGGGTGGCCACGACGTTGCCGATGCGGTCGACCCGCACGTCGAGCCCGAGGTCCCGCATCCACCCGACCACCAGCTCCCGCCCGCCGGCGTCGTCGTCGGTCAGCGCCAGCCGGCAGTTGCCGCCGTCGCCCGTGTCCCCCACCGCCGCCAGCGCCGCCAGGTCGGCCAGCAACCGGTCGACTTTCGTGGACACATCTGGTTGGGAGTCAACCATTTTCGTCCACGGAACCGGTGACCGGCTTTTCTGCCGACCACGGGAAGACGATCCACCGGTCGACCTCGCGCCAGGCGTAGTCGGGGGCCACCACCGACCGGGGCTTGCGGTACAGGACCGCCGTGCGGGCCTCGGCCACGTGCTGGGCCAGCACCTCGCGCACCAGCCGCAGCGTGTGGCCGGTGTCGGCCACGTCGTCGGCCACCAGCACCCGGAGCCCGGCCACGTCGACCAGGTCGAGCGTCGGCGGCAGCACCACGGGCAGGTCGAGCCGCTGGTCGACGCCGGTGTAGAACTCGACGTTCATCGTCCCGCAGTTCTTGACGCCGAGCGCGTAGGCCAGCGCCCCCGCCACGGTCAGCCCGCCCCGGGCCACGGCGATGACGACGTCGGGCCGGTAGCCGTCGGCGGCGATCTGGGTGGCCAGCTCGCGGGCGGCGGTCCCGAACTGCTCCCAGCCGAGGATCTCCTGGTCGGCCATCAGACCAGGTCCCACGGGCGCACCGGCACCCGGGTCACGTCGACCCCGGTGGCGTCCCGGATGGCCGCCACCACGGCGGCGGTCGAGCTGATGGTGGGCGGCTCGCCCACGCCCTTGGCGCCGAAGGGGGCGCCGGGCTCGGGCTGCTCGATGCAGGTGGCGAGGACCTCGGGCATGTCGGCGATCGTAGGGATCAGGTAGTCGGTGAAGCTCGGGTTCCGGACGAGCCCGCCGTCGACGACGATCTCCTCCATCACCGCCAGGCCGACGCCCTGGGCGATGCCGCCCTCGATCTGCCCGGTCACCTGGGTCGGGTGCAGCGCCCGGCCGACGTCCTGGCCGGTCGTCACCTGCACCACCCGCACCAGCCCCAGGTCGGGGTCGACGTCGACCACGGCCCGGTGAGCGGCGAACACGAAGCTGACATCGGGCTCGCCCTGGCCCCGCCCGTCCAGCGCGGTCGTCGGCCGGTGGCGGTGGACGGCCGAGGCCACGAACGCCTCGTCCCCCGCCGCCTCGGCCACGGTCACGTCGACCGCCGCGCCCGCCCCGTCGACCCCGACCAGCCGGCCGTCGGCGGTGAGCGCCAGCCCCTCGGCCGCCACGCCCAGCCGCCGGGCCAGCGCCGCCCGCACCTGGTCGGCCACCAGCCGGGCCGCCCGCTCGACCGCGCCGCCCGACATCCACGTCTGGCGGGACGCCGACGACGACCCCGCCGACCCCACCGAGGCGGTGTCGGCCGGCTCCAGCACCACGGCGTCGCACCCCAGCACCGTCCGCACGATCTGGCCGGCCACGGTCACGAACCCCTGCCCCACCTCCGCCACCGCGCAGGCCACGGTCGCCACCCCGCCGGCCAGCCGCACCTGGGCCTCGGACGTGTCGTCGAACCCCTCCGAGTACAGGAGGTTCTTGTAGCCCACGGCCACGCCCACACCCCGCCGGGTGCGGGAGGCGTCGTCGGTGCGACCCGCCCCACCCGGCCGCTCCAGCAGCCCGGGCCCGGCGGGCGGCGGCAGCGGGTGCGCCACCGCCGCTCGAAGACACTCGGCCACCGGCGCCGTGCCCGTGATGGCTTGACCGGTGGGCAGCACGTCGCCGGGGCCGAGTGCGTTCTTGAGCCGCAGCTCGACCGGGTCGATCCCCAGCCGCGCCGCGAGCCGATCCATCTGTGACTCGTGTGCGAAGCACACCTGTACCGCCCCGAATCCTCTCATAGCGCCGCACGGAGGGTTGTTCGTCCGCACCACCGTGGCGTCGATGCGGGCGTTGGGCACCCGGTAGGGGCCGCAGGCGAAGCGGGCGGCGTTGGCGACGACGGCCGACGACGAGGAGGCGTAGGCCCCGCCGTCCAGCACGATCTCGGCCTCGACCGCGACGAGCTTGCCGTCCCAGGTGGCGTGGTGGCGGTAGCGCATGCGGGCCGGGTGGCGGTGGACGTGGCCGACGAACGACTCGTCCCGGAGGTAGGTCATCTTCACCGGCCGACCCGACGCCAGCGCCAGCAGGCAGGCGTGGACCTGCATGCTCACGTCCTCCCGGCCGCCGAAGGCGCCGCCGACCCCGCCCAGGTGCAGCCGCACCCGCCCGGGGTCGAGGCCCAGGCAGGCGGCCACCTGGTCGCGGTCCTCGTGCAGCCACTGCGTCGCCACCCACAGGTCGACGCCGCCCTCGCCGTCGGGGATGGCCAGGCCCGCCTCGGGGCCGAGGAACGCCTGATCCTGCATGCCGACCTCGTAGGTGCCCTCGACCAACACGTCGCCCCAAACCGACGGGTCGCCGTGACGCAGCTCGATGCGGCGGACCACGTTGCCGTCGGGGTGGATGGGCGGCGCGCCGGCTGCGGCCCCGGCGTCGACCAGCGGGTCGAGCGGCTCGTAGGCGACGTCGATGGCCTCCAGCGCCCGCCGGGCGGCGTCGGGGTGGTCGGCCGCCACCGCCGCCACCGCCTCGCCCTCGTAGCGGACGACGTCGGCGGCGAACACCGGCTGGTCGGCGGCGATCAGCCCGTAGGTGGCGGCCCCCGTCACGTCGGCCGCGGTCACCGCGCAGGCCACGCCCGGCAGCGCCAGCGCCGGGGCGACGTCGAGGCGGGCGATGCGGGCGTGGGGGTGGGGCGACCGCAGCGTGCGGCCCCACAGCATCCCCTCGGCGTGGAGGTCGGAGGCGAAGGCGAAGCGCCCCTGGACCTTGGGGGTGCCGTCGGGGCGGATCGGGCTGTCGCCGACGCGCCCGCCGGCCGATCCGCCCCGACGCGTGGGGGTGCGCACGTCGGTCATCGGGCCGCCGCCCGCTCGCCCACCACCCGCTCGACCGCGGCCAGGATGCGGCCGTAGCCCGTGCAGCGGCACAGGTTGCCGGCCAGCGCCTCCCGCACCTCCAGCGGCCCGGGATCGGGCACCCGGGCCAGCAGGTCGTGCACGGCGACCACGAACCCCGGGGTACAGAACCCGCACTGCACGCCGCCCGCCTCGACCAGGGCCCGCTGCACGTCGGTGAGCATGTCCCCGCCCAGCGCGGCGTCGCCCGGCTCGGCCCCCGGCGCGGCCATGCCCTCGACGGTGGTGACGTCGCAGCCCACCGCCGCCTCGGCCAGCTCCAGGCAGGCGCACACCAGCACGCCGTCGACCAGCACCGAGCACGACCCGCACTCGCCCTGCTCGCAGGCGTTCTTGGCCCCCGGCAGCCCGAGGCGGTCCCGCAGCACGTGCAGCAGGCTGTCGCCCGGCCGGGCGCCCTCGACCCGGCGGGCGGTGCCGTTCACGGTCAGCTCGTAGGCCGCCCCGGCGCCGCCCCCGCCGCTGCCGTCGATCGCCAGCGTCACGCCGCCGCGCTCCGGTCCCAGGCCCGCTCCAGCGCCCGGCGGGCCAGCACGCCGACCGCGTGGCGGCGGTAGGCCGCGGTGGCCCGGTGGTCGTCGATGGGCCGGCTGGCCGCGGCCATGCGGCGCCCGAACCCCTCGACCACCGACGGGTGGGGCCGGTGGCGGCCGTCCCACGGCAGCCGGGTCATGACCCACAGCTCGGCGGCGTGGTCCCGCACCGGCGTGGGGCCGACCGAGCCGAGCGCGCAGGCGACGGCCCGCCGCTCGCGGTCGACGACCAGGGCGCAGCTGGCCACCGAGATCACCATGGCGTTGCGCACGCCGATCTTGAGGAACTCGGGCGGCCCGCCGGCCACCGGGACCCGCACGGCCACCACCAGCTCGTCGGGCCGCCGGGCGGTGCGCTTGGGGCCGAGCAGGAAGTCCCGCACCGGCAGCCGCCGGCGCCCGGCGGCCGACGCCAGCTCGACGGTGGCGTCCAGCGCGGCCAGCACCGGCAGCGTGTCGCCGGCCGGCGAGCCGGTGACCAGGTTCCCCCCGAGGGTGCCGGTGTTGCGGATCTGGGGGCTGCCGACCGTCCGGGCCGCCTGGGCCAGCGCCGGCAGCGCCCGGGCCAGGTCCGCGCCGAGCATGTCGCTGTAAGTGACGCGGGCGCCCAGCACCACCTCGTCGCCGCCGCCCGGGCGCGGCTCGACGTGCCACCGCCGCAGCCGCTCGAGCCGCCGCAGGGACAGGACATCCTCGGTGCGCCGCCTGCCGTAGTTGACCTCGACCATGAGGTCGGTGCCGCCGGCCAGCACGGTCAGCGCCGGGTCGCCGGCGAGGGCGGCCAGCGCGTCGTCGAGTCGGTCGGGAGCGAGGACGGTCACGGGCGTCGAGGTTGGTCGACCTCAACGAATTGTTGAATTCGCGCATGTTACCGGTCCGTGAAGAGCGCGTTCTGTGGTTCGCTGGCCGGGTGCTCCTGTGGGGCGGAACGGTCATCGACGTGGACGGCGAGCGGGCGGCCGACGTGCTCGTCGGCGCCGACGGGCGCATCGGCGCGGTCGGGCCCGGCCTGACCCCGGAGGCCGGCGACGAGGTGGTCGACGCCACGGGCCTGCTGGTCGTCCCGGGCGGCGTCGACGCCCACACCCACATGCAGCTGCCCGTCGGGGCGGTGCGGGTGTCGGACGACTTCGCCTCGGGCACGGCCGCCGCCGCCGTCGGCGGCACGACCACCGTGATCGACTACGTCACCGCCTACCGGGGCGAGGACCCGTTGGCGGCGCTGGCCACCTGGCGGCGGTGGGCCGAGCCCGCGGCCGTCGACGTCGGGCTGCACATGACCTTCACCGAGGCCGTCCCCGAGGCGGTCGTGGCCGACTGCGTCGAGCGGGGCGTGACCAGCTTCAAGCTCTACCTGGCCTACCCGCAACTGCTCCAGGTCGACGACGACGTCGTCTTCGACGTGCTGCGGGCCTGCGCCCGCCACGGCGGGCTGGTCACCGTCCACTGCGAGAACGGCGGCGCCATCGAGGCGCTGCGCCGCCGGGCGCTGGCCGAGGGCCGCACCGGGGTGGTCGAGCACCGGGAGACCCGCCCCGCGGCGCTGGAGGCCGAGGCGGTCGCCCGGGTGGGCCGGCTGGCCGAGGTGGCCGGTGCGCCGGTCTACGTGGTGCACCTGTCGTCGGCGCCGGCCCTGGCCGAGGCCCGCGGCGCTCAGGAGCGGGGCGTGCGGCTGATGGTCGAGACCTGCCCGCAGTACCTGCACCTGGATGCGGCGCTGCTCGAGGGTCCCGGCGGCGAGAACTTCGTGTGCACACCACCGCTGCGCGATCCCTGGCATCGCGAGGAGCTGTGGGAGGGGCTGGCCCGGGGTTGGGTCCACACCGTGGCGACCGACCACTGCCCGTTCTGGATGCACGACCGCGAGGCCGGCATGGCCGACCGGCCCGAGGGCTTCGCCGACTTCACCGAGGTCCCGGGCGGGCTGCCCGGCATCGAGACCCGGCTCACGCTGGTGTGGCAGGGCGTGCGGGCGGGCCGGCTGTCGCGGGCCGATTGGGTGCGGCTGTGCGCGGAGGCCCCGGCCCGGCTGTTCGGGATGTTCCCC
>DATFRN010000367.1:0-3760 GCA_035263165.1 Acidimicrobiales bacterium
GAGATGTGCATGCCCGGTGACAACACCGAGATGACCGTCGAGCTCATCAACCCCATCGCCATGGACGAGGGCCTGCTCTTCGCCATCCGCGAAGGCGGCCGCACCGTCGGCTCCGGCCGCGTCACCAAGATCATCAAGTAGCCACCACGGCTCGACCGCCGGATGGCCGGCCCTGCGGGGCCGGTCATCAGCGCGTGTGGCCTCGTGTGCGGACAATAGGGCTATGATTGGGCTATGGCCCGCACGCAGACCATGGTCCAGCTCACGGACGAGTTGGTCGGGAAGCTCGATACCGAGGCGGCGGAGCGCGGCATGTCCCGGTCGGCGGTCATCCGGGAGGCGATCGAGACCCACATCGCCACCCGTGACCACGACGCCATCGGCGAGGCGATCGCCGAGGGCTACCGACGTATCCCGCCCGGCACGCCCGACGAGTGGGGTGACCTCGAGCTGATGGCGGACATCTCCGGGCGCGAGCTCGCCCATCGGCTCGACCAGGAAGAGCGAGAAGCGGGCTTCGAGCCATGGTGAGGCGGGGCGACGTGTGGTGGCACGAACACCCCGGCGAAGGCCGCCGCCCCTACCTGATCCTGCATCGTGACGCTGCGATCCCGGTGCTCAACCAGGTTCTCGCCGTGCCGGCGACGCGCACGCGTCGCGGCCTGCCCACCGAGGTGGACCTCGACGAGAGCGATGGGATGCCCAGCCCATGCGTCCTGACGCTGGACAACATCCGGCAGTTGCGGCCGGTGTTTCTGGTCCGCCGCATCACGACTCTCGGCCCTGCCCGCATGCACGAGGTGTGCCGGGCGCTGCATGCGGCCGTCGATTGCTGAGCCGCGCGTCAGGCCAGGCCCCGCACCCGGCGCAGCGCCGCCTCCGCGACGGCGTCGTGGCGGCCGGCCGCCAGGGCCACCACCGCGGCGTCGGCGCTGGCCGGCTCCTGGTGGTGGAGGGCCCCGGCCGCGTGGGTCGGCCAGAGCGCCAGGTCGGCCCGCTCGACCGGCTCCTTGGCCAGGTAGGCGGCCAGGTACCGGTCGAGGATCCGGGCCCGCAGCGCCTCCGCCGGGTCGGGCAGGTCAGGCACGGCCGCGCTGTGGATCGCCAGGTGGACGCCCGCCAGCACCCGGCCGACGTCGGCGGGCTGGCCACCCCGGCCCGGCCGACCGACCAGGCCCGTCACCAGCGCGTCGGGAGGGGCCGGGCGTCAGCCGCCGGCCGGCGGGGTGAAGGCCAGCTCCGCGGCCCGGACCGTGATGCCCCGGCGGCCCGGGGCCTCCTCGCCGTCCCAGTACAGGTTGGTGTGGGCGATCACCTGGGCCGGGGGCGGCGCGCCGTAGGCCGAGCAGTCTTCGGTCGTGTGGGCGTCCGCCACCAGCGTGGCGTCGTAGCCCCGCACCAGGGCGCCGTGCAGCGTGGCCCGGATGCAGGCGTCGGTCTGGGCGCCGGCGACCACCAGGTGGCCGACGCCCCGCTCGGCCAGGACCACCTCGAGGTCGGTGGCCTCGAACGCGTCGCCATAGGTCTTGTGCACCAGCGGCTCCGCCTCCCGGCGGTCCAGCTCCGGGACGTAGCGCCAGGCGTCGCTGTCCCGCGGCAGGTGGTCGTCGGCGTGCTGCACCCAGATCACCGGCACGTCCTCGGTGCGGGCCCGGTCCACGAGGTCGCCGATGGCGGCCACCACCCGGTCGCGGTCGTGGGCGTCGGCCATCACGCCGTTCTGGACGTCGATGACCAGCAGTGCGGTGCGGGGCCGATCGGGCAGGCTCGTCATGGGCACAAGGTTGGCACCTGTGGCCCCCCCGTCGTAGGCTTGCACGTCCGCCCGGCGCGGCCCGTTCCTTGAAAAGTGAGTGAGATGGCTGAGAAGCAGAAGATCCGCATCCGTCTGAAGGCGTACGACCACGAGGTCATCGACCAGTCGACCCGGAAGATCGTCGAGACCGTCCTGCGGACGCAGGCGACGGTGCGGGGGCCGATCCCGCTGCCCACCGAGAAGCACCGCTTCACCGTCATCCGCTCACCGCACAAGGACAAGGACAGCCGCGAGCACTTCGAGATGCGCATCCACAAGCGCCTGCTCGACATCCTGGAGCCCAGCCCCAAGACCGTCGACTCGCTCCAGCGCATCGAGCTGCCCGCCGGCGTCGACATCGAGATCAAGATCCAGCAGGCCTAGTGCCGACGGGCCCCGGTCACTCGTAGGGGTCCTCCGGCGCCGGGATGGCGACCACCGAGAGTGCGTCCAGGCGCGGCGTCTCGCCGCCGGTCGGGTGGACCGTGCCCGTGACCGTCACCCAGGCGTCCCGGCGGGGGGCGGCGCCCTCGACGCCGGCGACCCGCACGACCACCGCCGAGGCGTCGGCCGCGCAGCAGGCGATCTGGTAGCGGGCGAGCTCGAACCCGCCCGTCGACCGCTTGCTCACGAACCCACTGAGCTGGACCGACACCCCGGCCAGGCTGGCGCCCCGGTGGTCGAACGCCCGCTGGCCGTACTCCAGCAGCGTCATCGGCACCGGGTCGGGGCCCGGCGTGAGCTTGTCGAAGGTCGGGGCCCCGGCCCGCACGTCGACCGTGGTGCCCCGCCCGACGCCGAAGCTGCCGAGCGTGGGCGGGGCGACGAGCAGCAGGGCGGCGATCGGCGCCAGCAGCAGCCAGCCCACGGCCGGGACGTGGGTGTGGTCGTGCCCGCCGTCCCCCTGGTCGTGGACGTGGCCGTCCCCGACGACGCGGCCGGCCCGCCAGGCCCGGACCACCGTCGCCGCCCCGAGGATCACCAGCAGCGCCCCGGCCAGCGCCAGCCACGGGCCCATCCCGGCCCGGACGTAGCGGGCGTAGGTCCCGGTCAGCGTCAGCCGCAGCAGCACGGCGCCGGCCAGCGCCGTGATCGTCCCCCCGGCCGCGGTCACAGGAGCCACCACCCGACCACCAGGCTGCACAGGATCGCGACGGCCAGCGTCAGCGGGGCGAAGCGCACGGCGAAGCGGCGGCCGAACGTCCCCGCCTGGAGGGCGATCAGCTTCACGTCGACCATGGGCCCGACGACCATGAAGGCCAGCCGGGCGGTCAGCGAGAACTGGGTGAGGCTGGCGGCGATGAAGGCGTCGGCCTCGGAGCAGATCGCCATGACCACGGCCAGCACGGCCAGCGCCACGACCGACAGTGGACCGGCGCCCGCCACCGCGTCGAGGGCGGCCCGGGGGATCACCGTCTGGAGCGTGGCGGCGGTGGCGGCGCCGACGATGAGGAACCCGCCGGCGTGGAGGAGGTCGTGCTGGGCGGTGGCGAGCAGCACCGCCGCCCGGGAGCCGCCCGAGGCGGCGGGTGCGGCGCGCCGCCGCTCGACGTCGCCCCGGGCCCCCGGGCGGCGCCGGGCCCAGAGCAGCCCGACGGCGATCGCGGCCGCCAGGCTGGCCACGAACCGGGCCAGCACCACCTCGGGCCGGTGGGGGAAGGCGACCGCCGTGGCCACCAGCACGACGGGGTTGATGGCCGGCGCGGCCAGCAGGAAGGCGAGGGCGGCGGGGGCGGCGACCCCCTGGTCGACGAGGCGGCCGGCGATCGGGACCGAGCCGCACTCGCAGCCGGGCAGGGCGATGCCCGCGGCGGCCGCGGTGGGCACGGCCAGCGCGGGCCGGCGGGGGAGCAGGCGGGGCAGGGCCCCGGGCGGCACGTAGGCGGCCACCGCGGCGCTGACCGCCACGCCGAGCGCCAGGAACGGCATGGCCTGGACGGTGATGGCGACGAAGATCGTCGCCCA
>DATFRN010000368.1:0-5323 GCA_035263165.1 Acidimicrobiales bacterium
AAGGCAGAGGAGGTGATCCCATGGACTACTGGCTGACATACCTTTCCGAGGAGCGGCGGCGCGAGCTGCAGGCCGACGGCGAGCAGGCGCGGCGAGCGCGCCGGCAGCGCCTGCGGCGGCGGCGGGCCAACCGGCCGTGACCGGCTACACGTCCCTGCGGCGCGCGATGCTGACCGGCTACTCGTCGACCAGTTCGCCGTGGTTGTGGGCCTCGTAGGCGGCGAGGTCGAGGAAGCCGTGGCCCGAGTAGTTGAACAGGATCACCCGGTCCTCCCCCGACTCCTTGGCGGCGAGGGCCTCGTCGATCGTCGCCCGGATGGCGTGGGCCGTCTCGGGGGCGGCCAGCTTGCCCTCGGTGCGGGCGAAGAGGACCGCCGCCTCGAAGACCTTCGACTGCGGCGCCGCCACCGCCTCCATCCGCCCCGACCGCACCAGGGCCGACACGATCGGGCTGTCGCCGTGGTAGCGCAGGCCGCCCGCGTGGATGGACGGCGGCATGAACTCGTGGCCCAGCGTGTACATCGGCAGCAGCGGCGTGAGCCCGGCGGTGTCGCCGAAGTCGTAGTCGAACCGGCCGCCGGTCAGCGTCGGGCACGACGTGGGCTCGACGGCCACCAGGCGCACGCCGTCGTCCTCCAGGAACGGCAGCGCGATGCCGCCCAGGTTGGAACCGCCGCCGCACGAGGCCAGCACCACGTCGGGCCCGTCCTCGCCCGCCAGCGCGAGCTGCTCGCGGGCCTCCAGCCCGATGACCGTCTGGTGCAGCAGGACGTGGTTGAGCACCGAGCCGAGCGAGTAGTGCGAGTCGCCCCGCCCGGCGGCGTCGGCCACCGCGTCGCTGATGGCCAGGCCGAGCGATCCCGGGCTGGCCGGGTCGTCCACCGGTGACGGGACGCACTCGGCGCCCCAGGTCTCCATGAGCACCCGCCGGTAGGGCTTGGACTCGAACGAGGTCCGGACCATGTACACCTTGCACTCGATCCCGAACTGGGCGGTGGCGAAGGCCAGCGCCGTGCCCCACTGGCCGGCCCCGGTCTCGGTCGTGAGCCGGGTCACGCCCTCGGCCCGGTTGTAGAACGCCTGGGCCACCGCCGTGTTGGGCTTGTGGGAGCCCGCGGGACTGACCGACTCGTCCTTGAAGTAGATGCGGGCCGGCGTGCCCAGCTCCTGCTCCAGCCGCTCGGCCCGGACCAGCGGCGTGGGCCGCCACAGCCGCAGCACGTCCAGCACCTCGCCGGGAACGTCGACCCACGGCTGCGGGCTCATCTCCTGCTCGATGAGCGCCATCGGGAACAGCGGCGCCAGGTCGTCGGGGCCGAGGGGCTCGCGGGTGCCCGGGTGCAGCGGCGGCGAGAGCGGCTCGGGCAGCCGGGGCAGGGCGTTGTACCAGGCCGTGGGCAGCGAGTCGGCGGGCAGGTCGAAGCGCATCGCGCCGATGGTAGGGCCGCGCGGCGGGTGACTCAGCGGGACATGGCCGTCATGCCCCCGTCGACGGGGATGACGGCCCCGTTGACGAACGACGCCTCGGGCGCGGTGAGGGCGACGACCATGTAGGCGACCTCCTCCGGACGGCCGTAGCGGCCGAGCGGGATGTGGCGCCGGCCGAAGGTGGCCCGGGCCTCCTCGGGGATCGGGGCGGTCATGCCGGTCAGCGTGGCCCCGGGGCACACGCAGTTGGCCGTGACCCCCCGGCGGCCCAGGTCGACGGCCAGCGACCGGGTCAGGCCCACGACCGCGTGCTTGGAGACGGCGTAGGGCCCGTCGCTCCGGCCCGCGGTCAGGCCCTCGGTCGACGCGATGTTGACGATGCGCCCGGCCTCGCTGGCCAGCAGGTCGGGCAGGCAGGCCCGCACGGTGTGGAGCGTGCCCCGCAGGTTGACCGCCAGCGCCGCCTCCCACACCTCGGGGTAGCGGGGGTCGGCGATGTCGGCCGGCGCCGCGATCCCGGCCGCGTTGACCAGGATGTCGACCGGTCCCAGCCGCTGCCGTACCCCGTCCACCGCCGCCTCGACCGCCGCCGCGTCGCTCACGTCGACCGCCGGGTCGCCGGCCCGGTCGAACACCGCCACCGCCACCCCGGCCGCCTCCAGCCCGGCCGCGGCGGCACGCCCGATCCCGCTGGCCCCACCCGTCACGATCGCGACCCGTCGGCCGTCACCCGTCGTCATGGCGGGACCCTAGCCAGGCGCCGCCGCGGACGAGGGCGAGACGCGGCCGTTGCAATACTCGTGCCGCCGGGTTCGTCTCTATTCTTGACGAGCCGTCACCGGGTGAGACGAGGCAGTGGGTGCGGTGCTGAAGACGAGCGACAGAGCGGCGTTCCAGCAGCTCGCGCGCGACGAGCTGGCCGGCCTGTACGCCCTGGCGCGCCGGCTGAGCGGCCGCGACGCCGAGGACCTCGTCCAGGAGGCGCTGCTGCGGGCCTGCCGGTCCTATGCCTCGCTCCGCGACCCCGGGGCGGGCGGGCCGTGGCTGCGGGTCATCCTCACCAACGTGTGGCGCGACCGGCTGCGCAAGGACAGCCGCGAGCCCACCGAGGTCCCGCTCGACGGCGCCGACGGCTTCTCGCTGTACCGCACGCTGGTGGACGAGGACCCCTTCCCCTACTCCGACACGCTCCACCTGGACTTCCTCGGCGCCTTCTCCGAGGAGGACATCCACACCGTGCTGCAGCGCCTGCCGGCCCGCTACCGGGCGCCGCTGGTGCTGCGCTACGTGGAGGGGTTCCCGACCAAGCAGATCGCCCGCCTGCTCGAGCTGCCGATCGGCACGGTGCTGTCGCAGCTCCACCGGGGCCGCAAGCTCTTCGAGCGGGCGCTGTGGGACTACGCGGTCGAGTCGGGTGCGATCGACGGGACGGCGGAGCGACGGGAGGATGCCCCATGGACAGGGTGATCACCTGCAGCGACGCCGTGGAGCGGCTCTGGGCGTTCCTCGACCGCGAGCTGGACGCCCGGGACGAGGAGGCGATCGAGGCCCACCTGGCCTTCTGCCGGCGCTGCTGCGGCGAGCTGGAGTTCGCCCGGCACCTTCGCCGGCTGCTCGCCCGGCGGACCGGCGACGAGCTGCCGCCCGAGGCGCGGGCCCGGCTGGAGCGCTTCGTGGACGGTTTGGCCGAGAACACGGCGGACGGAGGCAGGACATGACCGACGATCTGATGTTCCAGGACGACATCCGCGCCACGGTGCGGGCCGCCTACGGCGCCATCACCACGGGCGCGGGCCGGGCGGTGGCCGACCGCTTCTACTCCGACGAGGAGCTGGCGGCCGTCCCGGAGCAGGCGGTCGACTGGGCGCTCGGGGTCGGCAACCCGGTGCGGCACGCGGGCCTGGCCGCGGGCGACGTCGTGCTCGACATCGGGTCCGGCGGCGGCATCGACACGATCCTGGCCGCCACCCGGGTGGGGCCGGCGGGCCGGGTGATCGGCCTGGACACGCTGCCCGAGATGTGCGAGCGGGCCCGGTCGGCGGCGGACGCGGCGGGCGTCGCCGGGTGGTGCGAGTACCGGGAGGGCGAGATGGAGGCGATCCCGCTGCCCGACCGATCCGTCGACGTCGTGATCTCCAACGGCGTCATCAACCTCTCGCCCCGCAAGAGCCGCGCCTTCGCCGAGATCGCCCGGGTGCTCCGGCCGGGCGGCCGCATCTGCGTCTGCGACGTCGTGATCGACGAGGACCTCCCGCCCGAGGTCCTGTCGTCGGGCCCCGCCTGGGCCGGGTGCATCGCCGGCGCCCTGTCCGAGCGGATCCTGCGCCGCAAGATCGACCAGGCCGGGCTGGTCGACGTCGGGATCGGCGAGCCCCAGCGCCTCACGCTCGACGACGCCGCCCTCTACCCGCTGTTCACGCCCGAGGTCCTGGCGCTCATGCGCCGCCTCCTCCCCGAGGACACCCGCCGGCACATCGCCACGAGCGTGATCGTGCGGGCGCGCCGGCCCGCGTCGAGCACACCCGCGACCCCCGCGGCCCGCCCCAGCACGACGACCCGCGTGCAGCGGCTGGACGAGGTGCCGGCGATCGAGCTCGAGGGCCTCACGGTGCGGCGGCTGAAGCTCGTCGACGAGACGGACCTCAAGGTCGTGGAGGTCGAGCCCGGCCACGCCGTGCCGCTCCACACGCACGGGCACACGCACCAGGGCATCGTCCTCGCTGGCTCGGGCACGCTGCGGCTGACGGACCGCCGGCTGGCGCTGACGCCCAGCGACGTGTTCTCGGTCGCGGCCGACGAGCCCCACGCCATCGTGAACGACGGCCCGGTCCCGCTGCGCATGGTCTGCATGGACTGCTTCGCCGCCACGCGGAGCTGACGACCGCGCCGGGGTTTTATTGCATCGGCCCGGAGGCGCAATGCCGCCGCCCGGCCTCTCGTCCTTCTAGCTGCAAGGGACGCAGAGGAGGCGCAACCATGTCGACGACGAGCGATCCGGCGGTCGAGCCCGAGGCCCTGCGGTCCTCGGTCCGGGAGAAGTACCGGGAGGTCGCGCTCCGCCCGGACGGGGCCTTCCACTTCCACACCGGCCGCCCGCTGGCGGCGCGGCTCGGCTACGACAGGGAGTTCGTCGCCGGCCTGCCGGACCGGGCGGTGGAGTCGTTCGCCGGCGTGGCCAACCCGTTCTCGCTCGCGCCCGTCGAGCCGGGCGACCGGGTCGTGGAGGTCGGCTCGGGCGGCGGGTTCGACTCCTTCGTCGCCGCCCACCTGGTGGGCCCCGGCGGCCGGGTGGTGGGGGTCGACATGACCGCGGAGATGCTGGCCAAGTCCCGGGAGACCGCCCGGCTGCTGGGCCTGGGCCAGGTCGAGTTCCGGGAGGGCCTCGCCGAGGACCTCCCGGTCGAGGACGGTTGGGCCGACGTCGTGATCTCCAACGGCGTGCTCAACCTCGTGGCCGACAAGGGCCGGGCCTTCGCCGAGATCCACCGGGTCCTGCGCCCGGGCGGTCGCCTCCAGTTCGCCGACATCGCGATCGGCCGGCCGGTGCCCGCCGAGGCCGTCGGCACGATCGGTCTGTGGACCGACTGCATCGCGGGCGGCCTGTCGTGCGACGACTGGGGCAAGGTCGTCGCCGGCGCCGGGTTCGCCGAGATCGTGATCGGCCCGGCCGTGGACACCTTCGGCGGCGCCCGGGGCGAGCGGAACGCCCGCCGGTACGCGGCCTTCGGTCACCCCCTTCCTGGCCCACAAGCGAGAGGACTAGAGATGTCGACCCTCGACTACAGCTACGAGACCTGCCTCGACGGCTCGGTGAAGAACGCCTGGACCGTCGACGACTGCTTCCGGGGCCGCGACTTCGACTTCGCCAAGCCGTTCCTGCCCGACCGGATCGCCG
>DATFRN010000369.1:0-9010 GCA_035263165.1 Acidimicrobiales bacterium
GGCGTGGGCCCCGACGCCGTCGAGCGGGCCGAGCGGCTGGTCGACGCCGGGGTCGACCTGCTGGTCGTCGACACCGCCCACGGCCACAGCCACGCCGTGCTCGACGTGGTCAAGCAGGTGAAGGGCGCCTTCGAGGTCGACGTAGTGGCCGGCAACGTGGCCACCGCCGAGGGCGTCGAGGCGCTGGCCGGCGTGGGCGCCGACGCGGTCAAGGTGGGCGTGGGCCCCGGCTCGATCTGCACCACGCGGGTGGTGGCCGGCGTCGGCGTGCCCCAGCTCACGGCCGTGTACGACGGCGCCGAGGCCGCCGCCCGCCACGGCATCACCGCCATCGCCGACGGCGGTCTGCAGTACTCGGGCGACATCGCCAAGGCGCTGGCCGCCGGGGCCGACTGCGTGATGCTCGGCAGCATGCTGGCCGGCGTGGACGAGTCGCCGGGCGAGGTCGTGCTCCACCAGGGCGAGCGGTACAAGGAGTACCGGGGCATGGGGTCGATGGGGGCCATGAAGTCCCGGTCGTTCTCCAAGGACCGCTACTTCCAGGGCGACGTCATCGACACCGACAAGCTGGTGCCCGAGGGCATCGAGGGCCGGGTGGCCTACAAGGGCCCGGTCGGGAACGTGATCTTCCAGCTGGTCGGGGGCCTGCGGGCGGCCATGGGCTACTGCGGCACGCCGACCGTGCCCGAGCTCCAGACCCGGGCCCGGTTCGTCCGCATCACCAACGCCGGGCTGCGCGAGTCGCACCCCCACGACATCACGATCACCAAGGAAGCGCCCAACTACGGCAGCTGGTGACCCGCCGGGTCAGGGGTGGTCGAGGTCGCCCCGGCCCAGCACCCCGGTGGAGATGCCGAGCAGCTGGCGGAGCAGGGCGGCGGTGGCGCCCCACACGGTGTCGCCCACCAGCTCGAAGAACGTGATCGGCTGGACCCGGTCGTCGGGGAAGGTCCAGATCTCCTCGCGGAAGTTGGCCGGGTCGAGCAGCTCGGCCAGCGGGACGTGGAGCACGGCGTCGACCTCGGCCGGGTTGGCCTTGGTCTCGGGCCGGCCGGGCAGCACGCCGACGTAGGGGACGATGAACGACCCGCTGGACACCGTGGCCAGGTGGTCGAGCTCGCCCACGATCTCGATGGCGTCCGGGTCGAGGCCGATCTCCTCCCACGCCTCGCGGCGGGCGCCGTCGAGCGGCGACTCGTCGGGCTCGATGCGGCCGCCGGGGAAGCTGACCTCGCCCTGGTGGGTGCGCAGGCCCCAGGTGCGGCGGGTGAGGACGACGTGGGCCAGGCCGTCGGCACCGGCGTAGAGGGGGGCGAGGACGGCGGACGGGCTGCCGGGGCGGGCGGGGCCGTCCTCCAGCTCGCGCACGGACGGCTGGGGCGGGCCGACGGCGGCCAGGCCCCGCCGGACGTGGTCGAGGGTGAGCCGCCGCCGCTCGGCCGGCAGGCCGGCCCAGGGGGCGGGCGCGCCGGCGACGGCGGTGAAGGGCCGGGGGATGCGCTGGTTGCCGCCCCGTCCGGGGGGCACGGGCCGGGTGGGGGGCGCCGGTTCCTCGCCGGGGCCGGGCCAGCCGGGCATGCCGCGGGCCATGGCCTCCCGGGCGCTCACGGGCTCGCGGGGTGCGACCGGCGCGGCCGCCGGCCACTCGCCCCGGTCGCCGTCACCCACCAGGGGACGGGGCGGAGGCGGCGGACTGGGCCACCAGCGCCTCCAGCAGGTCGCGCAGCCCCGCGGTCTTGAGGCTGCTCATCACCCGGCCCGGCGGCGTCTCGCCCCGCTCCCACTCCATCCAGTGGGCGAGCATCTTGGCGGGGTCGGGGGGCGGTGTCTCCATCGCCCCGCAGGCTACTGGCAGTCAGAGGCTGCGCCGACAGGCGTGGCCGTGGCCCGAGCGGCCCGCTGCGAAGCAGCAAGAGCGGGAGACACAGACCACGGTGGCTGTGATGACGTGCCCGCCCGCGCACGCAGTAGGGCTACGCTCCGCCGATGGCGGATGTGCGGGTGTTCGTGGACGATGCGGTGCTGGGGCGCCTCCCCGAGGTGTGCGCCAAGACCGGCGCTCCCGCCGACGGCTGGCTGACCGTCACCGAGACCGTCGACCGTTCCGGCGGCGTCGCCACGCCCTGGCTGCTGCTGTTGCTGCTGCTCGGGCCACTGGGCTGGGTCGCGCTGCTGGTCATCGCCCTGGCCGGGTCCGGCCGGCGCCCCGAGCGGCTCACCGTCCAGGTGCCGTGGACCGAGGCGGCCGACGTCAGGCTGCGGGCCGCCCGCCGCACGCTGCACCTGCTGGTCGGGCTGACCGTCCTGGCGGTGGCGGGGCTGTTCGTGGTCGGGCTGAACCCGGCCGGCATCGACGAGGCACCGGGGGGAGCGCCGGCGCTGGCGGTCGTCCTGCTCGCCGCGGCGGCCGCCGGCCTGATCGGGGCGGGCGTGGCCTCGTGGCGGGTGGGCCAGGTCACCGTCGGCGTCGACCTCGACGCCTCGCGGCGGTGGGTCACGCTCATCGGGGTCCACCCCCGCTTCGCCGCCGAGGTCCAAGCCCGGCAGCGGCAGGACCGCCACCCCGCCGACCGACCCACCCCTTGACCCGCCGGCTCGTCCTGGCCTCGGCCTCGTCCGCCCGGCTGGGCCTGCTGCGGGCGGCCGGCTTCGCGCCCGAGGTCGTGGTGAGCGGCGTGGACGAGGACGGGGTGGAGGGCCTGGACGCCCCCGCCGCCGCCCGCACGCTGGCCGAGCGCAAGGCGGACTCGGTGGCGGCCCGCCTGGCCGGCGGCGAGGCCGGCATCCTGGTCCTCGGGTGCGACTCGGTGCTGGCCGTGGGGGGCGAGGTCCGGGGCAAGCCCGCCGGCCCCGACCAGGCCGCCGCCTGGTGCCGGGGCTACCGCGGCGCCACCGGCACCCTGTGCACGGGTCACGCCCTCGTCGACGTGGACTCCGGCCGGCGGGCGGTGGACGTGGCGGCCACGACGGTCCACTTCGGCGCCATGACCGACGCCGAGATCGCCGCCTACGTCGCCACGGGCGAGCCCCTGGCCGTGGCCGGCGGCTTCACGATCGACGGCTACGCCGCCCCGTTCGTCGAGCGCATCGAGGGCGACCACACCAACGTCCTCGGCCTGTCCCTCCCCCTCCTCCGCCGCCTCCTGGCCGACCTGCGCGTCGGCATCACCGACCTGTGGGCGGCGGGCCACTAGCGGGGCAGCCGATGGCGAAGTGGTTGGCCCGTCCTCGAAGCCCCACTGCCACCCGTGGACCGGCAGGCCCAGCTCCAGCCCCCAGCCGGCGCCCCCGGCCAGCTCGTCGTCGATCGGCCACTGGGGCCGCCACCGCGTAGTGCGCTGTCGGCCATCCCCAGGGTCCCGAGCGCCTGCTCGGCCACCAGGCGGTTCAACGGCCGCCCGGTGCGCCGCTCCAGATGCCTGCCGAGGAGCACGAAGCCCTCGCCCGAGTAGCCCCACCGCACCCCGGGCGGTCGCAACGGCGGCAGCGGCCCCGCCGGCGAGCCGGGTTCCCGGTCGGGCAGCCCGGTTGTGTGGCTGAGCACGTGGCGGACCGTGATGGCCCCGTGCACCGGCTCGTCCAGCTCGTCGAGGACGGCCAGGGCCAGGTGGGCCAGCACGGGCTTGACCAGCGAGGCGGCCGGCATCGGTCCTGGGTCGCCGCCGGCGCGCTCGACCCGCCCGGCCCGGACGATCGCGTGCCCCTCCCGCATCGGGGAGGAGGCTAGGTCAGGCCGACTCCAGGGTCTTGCTGTCGGCGCCGCGCCCGTGCGTGAGGTTCTCGCCCGTGGCCGGGTCGAAGAGGTGCATCCGGCTCGGGTCGAGCCACAGCTCGGCCTCCTCGCCCTCGCCCACGCGGCTCTCGGCGTCGAGCGTGACGACCAGCTGGGTGCGGATCTGCTCGCTGTCGAGCTCGTTGGCCAGCTCGGCCAGCGGCTCGCGCACCTCGGGCGGGGCCTCGAACGGGATGTAGGCGTACTGCTCGCTGCCCAGCCACTCGATGACGTCGACCTTGGCCGTGAACACCATCCCCTCGCGCTTGCGCTCGTCGTCGAGCAGCTTGGCGTCCTCGAAGTGCTCGGGCCGCACGCCGGCGATGAGCACGTCCTTGCCCTCCACCTTCTGCGCCACCTCGTCGGTGAGCTGGAGGTCGCCGATCGGCAGGCTGAGCTTGCCGTTCTCGACCGAGGCCGGCATGAAGTTCATCGGCGGTGACCCGATGAACCCGGCCACGAACAGGTTGACGGGCTGCTCGTACAGCTCGCGGGGCGAGTCGACCTGCTGGAGCAGGCCCTTGCGCAGCACGGCCACCCGGTCGCCGAGCGTCATGGCCTCGATCTGGTCGTGGGTGACGTAGACGGTCGTGATGTTGAGGCGGTTCTGGATGCGGGAGATCTCGGTCCGCATCTGGCCCCGCAGCTTGGCGTCGAGGTTGGACAGCGGCTCGTCGAACAGGAAGGCGTCGGCGTCGCGCACCAGCGCCCGGCCCATCGCCACCCGCTGGCGCTGGCCGCCGGACAGCTGCGACGGCTTGCGGTCGAGCAGCTCCTCGAGCTCGAGCATCATCGCCGCGTGCTCGACCCGCTCCCGCACCTCCTCGTCCTTGGTCTTGTGCAGCCGCAGGGGGAAGGCGATGTTCTCGTACACGCTGAGGTGCGGGTAGAGGGCGTAGTTCTGGAACACCATCGCCAGGTTGCGGTCCCGCGGGGCGAGGTCGTTGACGACCTTGTCGCCGATGATGACCTCGCCGCCGGTGATGTCCTCCAGGCCCACGATCATGCGCAGGATCGTCGACTTCCCGCAGCCCGACGGGCCGACGAGGATCACGAACTCGCCGTCCGCGATGTCGAGGCTCACGCCGGTCACGGTGGGGCTGTCGGCGCCAGGGAAGGTCTTCTCGATGTTGTCGAGGCGGATGCTGGCCATGGACGTCGAGCCTCCTAGCCCTTGACCGCGCCGGAGGTCAGTCCGGCCACGATCTTGCGTTGGAAGATGAGCACCAGGGCGATCACGGGGATCGTCACGATCACCGCCGCCGCCGAGATCGCGGCGGTCGGCTGCTGGAAGAACGAGGCGCCGGTGAAGAACGCCAGCGCCGCCGGCACGGGTCTGGCCCGGTCCGTGGCCGTCAGCGAGATGCCGAACACGAAGTCGTTCCAGGCGAAGAAGAAGGTGAGGATGGCAGCGGTGAACACGCCGGGCGCCGCCAGCGGCACGATCACCTTGCGGAACGCCTGCCACGACGTGGCCCCGTCCACCTGGGCGGCCTGCTCCATCTCCCAGGGGATCTCCCGGAAGAAGGCGGCCAGCACCCAGATCGACAGCGGCAGCGTGAACGACATGTACGGGATGATCAGCCCGATCCACGTGTCGTAGATGCCGAGGCTGCGCCACATGTCGAACAGCGGCCCGACCAGCGCCACGGTCGGGAACATGGCGATGGCCAGGGCGGTCGACAGCACCAGCTTCTTGCCCCGGAAGTTGAGCCGGGCGATGGCGTAGGCGGCCAGCGTGGCCAGCACCACCGAGATGGTGGTGGCGATCAGCGAGATGCCGATCGAGTTGCGCAGGGCGCTGGTGAACAGGCTGGTGTCGAACACCGTGCGGTAGTTGTCCAGCGTCCAGTGGGTCGGGAGGAACTTCTGGTTGTTGATGTCGTCGCCCTGCTTGAACGAGAGCGAGACGATCCACAGCACCGGGATCATCGTGTAGACGATGATCCCGAGCCCCCCGAGGGCCCAGTACAGCTTCTTGCGTCGTGCGGTCACGTCAGCCCCCTCACTCGCCCCGCACCCGGGACAGGTCGACCCTGAACCCCTTCACGAAGGCCACGGCGATCAGCACCACCGACAGGAACAGCAGCACCGACACCGCCGACCCGAGCCCCAGCTCGGTGCGGGTGATCGTCTGGCGGTAGGTGAGGAACGAGACGCTCTCGGTCTTGTTCGCCCCCTGGGTCATGATGAAGATCGTGTCGAAGATGCGGTAGGCGTCGAGCGTGCGGAACAGCAGCGCCACCATGATCGCCGCCTTCATGTTGGGCACGGTGACCCGGGCGAGGCGCTGGCGGGCGGTGGCGCCGTCGACCTTGGCGGCCTCCTGGAGGTCCTCCGGCACCTGGGCCAGGCCGGCCAGCAGCAGCAGCGAGATGAACGGCGTGGTCTTCCACACCTCGGCCATGATGATCACGAACAGCGACGACCACCGGTCCGAGAACCACGCCTTGTCGCCCAGGTTGAACCACTGGTTGACGAAGCCCGAGTCGAGGGCGAAGGCGTACTGCCAGGCGTAGGCGGCGACCACGGTGATGATCCCGTAGGGGATGAGGATCGCCGTGCGGACGGTGCGGCGCCCGAAGATGATCCGGTGCATCACCAGGGCGAAGGCGAACCCGATGACCAGCTCGATCGCCACCGTCGTGACCGTGATGAACAGCGTGGTGAACACGGTCTGCCACCAGAGGCCGTCGGTCAGCACGACGCCGTAGTTGTGGAAGCCGACGAACTCCCGGGCGGAGGGGTCGGTGAGGCGGTAGTTGAACAGCGACAGGTACACCGCCCGGCCGAGCGGGTAGGCGGTGACGAGCAGCATCACGAACACCGCCGGCGCCACCAGGTACCAGCCGAGCCGCTGCTCGCTGCGGGCCCGGTCGCTCATGGCGCGGCGGCGGGCCTTGGAGGTCGGGGTGGTCTTGGGTGCCTGCTCGGCGGTGATGGTGGCCATGCGGTCCCTCCGGCCCTAGAGCAGCTGGTTGCCTTGGAGGACGTTGACGATCAACTTGTCCGCCGCCTTCGGGGTGCGGTCCGGGTTCACGCTGCGGGGCGGGTGGAACTCCCGGACCGTCGCCGCGCTCACGTCGGGGTAGTACGAGCTCTGCGGTCGGGGCGTCGCCGTGTCGATGGAGTCGCGGATCAGCGCCGCCATCGGGAACGTCTTGACGATCTCCGGGTCGCTGAACACCTCGGCCCTGGCGGCCGGGTTGCCCTCGGCCAGCATGTAGGCCTTCTGGCTCTCGGTCGAGGTGATGCACTTGGCGGCGGCCACGGCCTGGTCGGGATGCTTGCTGTAGTGGCCGATGCCGAGGTTGATGCCGCCGAGCGGCGGGGCGCTCTCGTCCCCGGCGACCACCCGGGGCACGCGGGCCCAGCCGATGTCGTCGACGACCTTCTGGTCGAGGCTGCCGTCCTTCACGGCAGCCAGCGCCGCGCCGTAGACGTAGGGCCAGTTGACCATGAAGCCGCCGTTGTCGGCCTGGAAGCCGTTGCGGGCGGTCTCCTCGGTGGCGGTCGACAGCTGGGGGTCGGCGACGCCGCTGGTGGCGAGCCGGCGGATGACCTCGGCGGCCTGGCGGCCGGCCGGGCTGTTCAGGTCGGGCGTGGCGTTGCGGCCGGCCTCGGGGTCCTTCAGCACCTGGCCGCCGGCCGAGGCGACCAGCGAGTTGATCCACACCATGTAGCCCTCGTAGAGCCCGCCGGTGACCTGGACGGTGGTGTTCGTCTTCTTGGCGGCGTCGATGATCTGGTCCCAGGTGACCTCGCCCTTGCTCGGGTCGATGCCGGCCTTGCGGGCGACCGACTTGCGGTACCAGAGGAGCTGGGTGTTGGCCCAGAAGGGGGCGGCGACGAGCTTGCCCTTCCACATGGCGGTCTTGAGCGAGCCGTCGAGGACGCCCTGGGTGAACTCGCCGGCCTCGTCGTCCGTGAACGTGCGCAGGAACCCGGCCGAGGCGAACTCGGGCACGAACACCGGGTCGAGGCTCATCATGTCGATGGAGCTGTCCTTGGCCGCCAGGCGCCGCACGAGCTGCTCGCGCTGGCTGGTGGCGTCGGTGGGCAGGACGGCGACGCTGATCTTGTAGGCGCCGTCGGCTTCCTTGGTGCACTTGGTGGCGAGGTCCTGCTGGCCACCGTTGTCGGGGTTGGTGTACCAGGTGAGCGTGGGCGTGCCGCCGCCCCCGCCGTCACCGCAGGCCGCGAGGGTGAGGCCCACCGCCAGGCCGACGGCAAGGGTGGCCACCCGGCGCGACCGGGTCGGTGTACGCAGCCCGCCCTGGGAGCGTGGTTCGGGCAAGGGTCCCCCTCTCGGGCACCCGCATGGTGCGTCAGGTCCAACCTACCGTGACTGAGGTCACATGGGCGCCTACCCAATGTGCCGGACACACATACGCCCGCGAACTGGCCGCCCCGCACCAGGACGCGCAGCGGCCCGTCGCCCCGGGAGGCGACGGGCCGTTGCCGGTAGTGCAGATGGCCGGTCGGGCCTACATCATCCCCATGCCGCCCATGCCGCCCATGGGGTCGCCCCCACCGGCGGGCATCGGGGCGGGCGGCTCGGGCTTGTCGGCCACGAGCGACTCGGTGGTGAGCACCAGGCCGGCGATCGACGCCGCGTTCTGCAGCGCCGCCCGGGTGACCTTGGCCGGGTCGAGGACGCCGGCCTTGATCAGGTCCTCGAAGTCGCCGGTGGCGGCGTTGAGGCCGACCGGGCCCTCCTCGGACTCGGTCTGGCGGACCGTGACCGCACCCTCGAGGCCGGCGTTGTCGGCGATGAGCCGGGCCGGGGCCTCGAGCGCCATGAAGACCGTGCGGGCGCCGGTGGACTCGTCGCCGGACAGGCTGTCGACCACCTTGGCCACCGCCGGCCGGGACCGCAGCAGGGCGACGCCGCCGCCGGCGACGATGCCCTCCTCGATGGCCGCCCGGGTGGCGGACAGCGCGTCCTCGATGCGGTGCTTCTTCTCCTTGAGCTCGACCTCGGTCGCCGCGCCGACCTTGACCACGGCCACGCCGCCGGACAGCTTGGCCAGCCGCTCCTGCAGCTTCTCGCGGTCCCAGTCGGAGTCGGTGTCGTCGATCTCGCGCTTGATCTGGGCGATGCGGCCCTTGATGTCGTCCTCGCTGCCGGCACCCTCGACGATGGTCGTGGTGTCCTTGGTGACGATCACCTTCTTGGCCCGGCCCAGCAGGTCGAGGGTGATGTTGTCGAGCTTGAGCCCGACCTCCTCGGCCACG
>DATFRN010000370.1:0-7535 GCA_035263165.1 Acidimicrobiales bacterium
GAACCACCACCCCGACTGGTCCAACTCCTGGAACAAGGTCGTGATCGACATCTCCAGCCACGCCGAGGGCGGCATCACCGACGGCTGCTTCACCCTCGCCGCGGGCATCAACAAGGCGCTCGGCGAGAGCGCGGCCTGACCTCGCACCGCGTAGACGAACCGTCGCGGTCAGCAGTCGAGCGTGGCGGCAGCCACCCGGCACAGCTCGTGGCGGCGCTCCTGCCCGAGGCCCCCGAGCCGCCGGACCAGCATCGCCTTGGGAAACGGGCGCAGGTTGTCGAGGCTCGCCACAGACTCGACGGGGAGGCCCTCGCTCCGCCCCAGTGCGATCTCGCTCGGGACACCCCGGATCTGGCGGGTGACGGGAGCGACCAGCACGCGTGCCATGACGGCGTTGGCCGCGTCCCGGCTGACCACAAGGTAGGGACGGCCCTTCTCGTCGGGCGTCTCGCCCCACCACACCTCGCCGCGAGCTACCACCATCGCTCCCACGGCTCGTCCTCGATCGACTCGACCGCCAGCCGGGTCGCATCGGCGATCTCGGCTGCCGTGTCGGGATGGCGGGCGAAGCCCTCGGCGAAGGCACGATCGATCCGGCCTCGATCCTCCGCGCGCACGAGCACCTCGACCGCGTGGCGAACGGCGTCGGAGCGGCTGGCGAAGGTGCCCTCCGACACGAGGCGGTCGAGCTCGTCGGCTAGCGACTCGGGCAGCTTGACCGCCAGCTGGATCGACATGCGCACAGGATAGCAACGCGTCATGCGATCCGTAATGCGCAGCGGCGGCGTCTGCACCCAGCAAGGCGCTCGGCGAGAGCGCGGCCTGACCCCGCACCGCGTAGGGTCGGCTTCGTGCTGGCCAAGCTGCTCACCGACGCGCTCGGCGAGGGGTCGGTGCTCACCGGGGACGCCATCGCCGACGACTACGCCCGCGACGAGGCCCTGACCGCCGAGCCCGTCCGGCCCCTCGCCGTCGTCCTGCCCACCACCCCCGCCGACGTCGCCACCGTGCTCGCCGTGGCGAGCGAGCATGGCATCCCGGTCACCGCCCGGGGCTCGGGGACCGGCCTCGCCGGCGCCTGCATCCCCCGCCCCGACGGCATCGTCGTCGGCTTCGAGCGGATGAACCGCATCGTCGAGATCGACACCGAGAACTTCATGGCCGTCGTCGAGCCCGGCGTCCGGCTCGTCGACCTCGACGCCGCCCTGGCGCCCCTCGGCCTCGTCTACCCCGTGTTCCCCGGCGAGTACAGCGCCAGCCTGGGCGGCAACGTCAACACCAACGCCGGCGGCATGCGGGCGGTGAAGTACGGCGTGACCCGCCACCACGTCGTCGGCCTGGAGGCCGTCCTCGCCACCGGCGAGACGATCCGCACCGGGGGCAAGGTCGTCAAGGTTTCGTCGGGCTACGACCTGACCCAGCTCATCGTCGGCTCCGAGGGCACCCTCGCCCTGGTCACCGAGGCCACGCTCAAGCTCTACCCCCGCCCCGAGCACCAGGCCACGGTGCTCGCCCCCTTCACCACGCTCGAGCAGGTCACCACGGCGGTCCCGGCGGTCGTCCGCAGCGGCGTCGGGCCGCTCATGCTCGAGTACATCGACATGCTGACGATGGCCGCCGCCACCGCCCACGTCGGCATCGACCTCGGCATCCCCGAGGACGTGAAGCAGCAGGCCCTCGCCTACCTGGTGGTGGCGCTGGAGGACAGCCACGCCGACCGGCTGGAGGAGGACACGCAGGCCGTCGCCCACCAGCTCCACGAGCTGGGCGCCATCGACGTCTACGTGCTGCCGCCCGGGGCCGCCGCCGGGCTGATCGACGCCCGGGAGAAGGCATTCTGGGTGGCCAAGGCCAACGGCGCCGACGACATCATCGACGTCGTCGTCCCCCGGGCCGCCGTCCCCGCCTACATGGCCCGGGTCCGGGACATCGCCGACGAGCACAAGGCGTGGATCGCCGGCTGCGGCCACGCCGGCGACGGCAACGTCCACATGGCCGTGTTCCAGAAGGACCCGGAGGCCCGCGAGCAGGTCATGTACGCCCTCCTGGAGGCGGGCGTGGCGCTGGGCGGCGCCGTCTCGGGCGAGCACGGGCTCGGCACCGAGAAGGCCCGCCACTTCCTCGAGCTGGAGGACCCGGCCAAGGTGGCGCTCATGCGCCGCGTCAAGGCCGCGTTCGACCCGCAGGGGATCCTCAACCCCGGCACGATCTTCGACCTCGACTGACTGACCGGAGCGATCACGATGAGCGACACCGCCCCCGACACCCCCAACGGCGCCCGGGCCCTGATCCGCACCCTGGTGGCCGCCGGCGTCGACACGTGCTTCACCAACCCGGGCACGTCGGAGATGCACTTCGTCGCCGCGCTCGACGCCGTCCCCGAGATGCGGGCGGTGCTCGCCCTGTTCGAGGGCGTCGCCACCGGCGCCGCCGACGGCTACGCCCGCATGGCCGGCCGGCCCGCCACCACCCTGCTGCACCTCGGCCCCGGGCTCGGCAACGGCCTGGCCAACCTGCACAACGCCCGCAAGGGCCGGGTGCCGGTCGTCAACGTCATCGGCGACCACGCCACCTACCACAAGCAGTACAACGCCCAGCTCGAGTCCGACATCGAGACCGCGGCCCGCAACGTGTCGCCCGGCTGGGTGCGCACGTCGGAGAGCCCCGCCGAGGTGGGTCGGGACGCCGCCGAGGCCGTCGCCGCCGCCCTGGGGCCGCCGGGCCAGGTGGCCACGCTGATCCTGCCGGCCGACGTGAGCTGGTCGCCGGGCGGCGTCCAGGGCGAGCCGATCGCCCCGGCCGGGCCGCTCGCGCTCGACGCCGACGCGGTCGACGCCGTGGCCAAGGCGCTGCGGTCGGGCGAGCCGTGCGGCATCCTCGTCGGCGGCACGGCCCTGAGCGAGGACGGCCTGGTCGCCGCCAGCCGGTTGGCCACCGCCACCGGGGCCAAGCTGGTGGCCGAGACGTTCCCCACCCGCATGGCCCGGGGCGCCGGCGTGCCCAACGTCGACCGGCTGCCCTACCTGGCCGAGTTCGCCATGGCCCAGCTGGAGGGGCTGCGCCACCTGGTGCTGGCCGACGCCAAGGCGCCGGTGAGCTTCTTCGCCTATCCGGGCAAGCCCAGCTACCTGGTGCCCGACGGCTGCGAGGTCCACGTGCTGGCCGGGCCGGGGTCCGACGGCGCCGCCGCGCTGGCGGCGGTGGCCGAGGCCATCGGGGCCCCGGTCGACGGCGCCGCCCGCCAGCCCGCGGCCGTGCCCGACCGGCCCACCGGCGCCCTCGACGCCCGGGCGGTCGCGCAGGCGGTGGCCGCCCTCCTGCCCGAGGGCGCCATCGTGTCGGACGAGGGCAACACGTCGAGCCTGTTCGCCCCGGGCATGACCGCCGGCGCCCCCCGCCACGACTGGCTGACCCTGACCGGGGGCGCCATCGGCCAGGGCCTGCCGGTGGCCACCGGCGCCGCCGTGGCCTGCCCCGACCGCCGCGTCATCGCCCTGGAGGCCGACGGCAGCGCGCTCTACACGCTCCAGTCGCTGTGGACCCAGGCCCGCGAGTCGCTCGACGTGACCACGATCGTGTTCAACAACCGGTCGTACGCGGTGCTGAACATGGAGCTCAACCGGGTCGGCGCCGAGCCGCCCGGCCCCAAGGCCAAGGAGCTGCTCGACCTGTCCCGGCCCGACATCGACTTCGTGGCCCTGGCCACCGGCCTCGGCGTGCGGGCCACCCGCGCCACCACGGCGGAGGAGATGTCCGACCAGCTCGCCCGGGCCCTGGCCGAGCCCGGCCCGTCCCTCATCGAGGCCATGGTGCCGACGGTGATGTGAGGCGCCCGGGGGTGACGTGGCCGAGGTCCTGGCGGCCCGAGGCCGACCGGGCGGTCGCCAGCCCGGCGCAGCCTCAGAGCCCGGGGCCGCCGAAGGGGTCGTCGATCGCCGGGCGGATGCTGACCGGCTGGCCGTCGTCGGGCTCGCCGGCCAGCTCGGAGCCGAGGAGGCCGGCGTAGCCGCGCTCCTCGAGCTCGAGCGCCAGGTCGGGGCCGCCGGTGCGGACGACCGCGCCCTTGGCCAGCACGTGGACCTGGTCGGCCCGCAGCTCGTGCAACAGCCTGCTGTAGTGGGTGATGGCCAGCACGCCGAGCGGCGGGCCGTCGTCGCCCGGCTGGGTGGCCGCCTCGATGCGGCGCGACGTGGCCCGCAGGGCGTCGACGTCGAGGCCCGAGTCGAGCTCGTCGAGCACGGCGATGGCCGGCCGCAGCACGCCCAGCTGGAGCGTCTCGTTCTTCTTCTTCTCGCCGCCCGACAGGTCGAGGTTGAGCGGCCGGTCGATCAGCCGGGGGTCGAGCGCCAGCCGCTCGGCCTCGGCCCGGATGGCGGCGTCGATGCCGGCGTCGTCGCGCCCGGCGGCCCGGGCCGCGGTGGCCAGCAGGTCGTGCAGCGACACGCCCGGCACCTCCGTCGGGTACTGGAGGGCCAGGAACAGCCCCGCCTGGGCCCGCTTCCAGGGCGTGAGCGCCAGCAGGTCGGCGCCGTCGAGGGTCACGCTCCCGCCCAGCACCTCGTAGCCCGGGCGGCCCATGAGCACGTGCGCCAGCGTCGACTTGCCCGAGCCGTTGGGCCCCATGACCGCATGGACCTCGCCGGACCGCACGGTCAGGTCGATGCCCCGCAGGATCTCCTTGCCGGCCACCCCGGCCCTCAGGCCGGCGATCTCCAGCACATGGGTGCGCTCGCTACTCATCGGGCAGCACCACCACGACGTCGTCGCCGTCGACCCGCACGTCGTAGGTCGGCACCGGACGGGTGGCCGGCAGCGACAGCGGCTCACCGGTCTCCAGTGAGAAGGTGCTGCCGTGCTTCCAGCACTCCAGCGTCAGCTCGTCGGGGTCGACCTCGCCCTCGGACAGCGCCACCTTCTCGTGCGAGCACACGTCGTGCAGGGCGTAGACCCGGTCGTCGAGCCGCACGACGGCGAGGCTGCGCCCGGCCACGTCGAAGTGGCGGGCCCCGCCCGAGGCCAGCTCGTCGAGGCGGCACAGGGTCACCTTGGGCATCAGCCCTCCCTCCGGGCGAACTTGCCGGCCACGGTCGCCCGCAGCAGCGGCGCCACGTCGGGCACCGGCAGCCGGCCCAGCACCTCGTCGAAGAAGCCGGTGACGATCAGCCGCTCGGCCTCGTCGGTCGGCACGCCCCGGCTCTCGAGGTAGAAGCGCTGCTCCTCGTCGACCGGCCCCACCGCCGAGGCGTGGCTGCAGCGGACGTCGTTGTTCTCGATCACCAGGTTGGGGATCGACTCGGCCCAGGCGCCCTCGGACAGCTTGACGTTGCGGTTGGTCTGGAAGGCGTTGGTGCCCCGGGCCTGCTTCCCCACCCGGATCAGGCCGGTGTAGACCGACCGCGAGTGGCCGCCCCCCGCGCCCTTGTAGAGCAGGTTGGACATGCAGTCGGGGGCGATGTGGTCCTGGAAGGTGCGGAAGTCGAGCGTCTGGTCGCCCTCGCCGAAGTACACGGCGTCCAGCTCGCCGCTGGCGCCCCGGCCCACCATGCGGCAGTCGGTGCGCAGGCGGGCGTAGTCGCCGCCGAACCCGACGCTGGTGGTGCGCAGGCTGGCCTCGGCCTCGACCCGCGCCACCTGGGTGGCCAGCTGCCAGGTGGCCAGGCCCAGCTGCTGGACGGTGACGTGGCCGACCCGGGCCGCCCGGCCGACGACCAGCTCGGTGACGGGCACGACCAGTGCGGCGTCGTCGGCGCCGCCGGCCGAGGCCTGGACCTCGAGCACCGTGACCTCGCTGTCGTCGCCCGCCCGCACCACCAGCCTCGGGAAGACGGCGGTGCCGGCGCCCTCGGCGACGTGGACGACGATCACCGGACCGGGCACGGTCGCCCCCGCGGGGACGTCCACGATGACCGGCTCGACGGCGAAGGCGTCGTTGAGCGTGACGAACACGTCGGGCGCCTCGGGGATGGCGGTGCCCAGCGCGTCGGCGTCGCCCTCGCCCACCGCGCCCACCCGCAGGCCGGCGCCGCCGGCGCCCGGCGACGCCTCGGCCGCCACGACGAGGCCGTTGCGCACGACCACGACGGCGGCGGGGCTGGCGACGGCGTCGACCAGGGCCCGGGCCGGGGCGGGCAGCTCGGCGGCCATGGCGGCAGGGCTGGGCACGGCGGGGACGAGGTCGTCGAGCTGGAGCTCGTCGATGCGGCTGTAGCGCCACACGTCCTCGGCGGTCGAGGGCAGCTCGGCGGCGGCGAAGGCGGCGGCCGCGGCGGCGCGCCGCTCGTGCAGCCAGGCGGGACCGTCGAGCGCGGCGGAGGACTCGGGGGTGAAGGTGCTCAGCGTCGATCCTTTCGGCGCTAGGACGTGCGGCGCTAGGACTTGCGGCGCATCCAGCGCCGCCAGCGAGGCGTGTCGGCCCGGTCGCGCTCGGCCTCGACCTCGGCCATGATCTCGGGCCCGGCCATGTTCACGATGTCCTCGGCCTCGTCGAGCAGGCGGGCCACCGAGTCGTCGCCCCGGTCGAGGGCGTCCCGGGGCTCGTCGGGCGTCTTCGGGGTGACGAGGGTGCCGTAGGACCAGTTGACGTCGGCCAGCCGGCGCTCGTACTTGGGGCAGTCCGCCGGGCAGCGCCAGGGCGCCTCGGGCGCGAGGTCGAGATCGCACTTCCGCACGGTCTCACCGTTGCGGTAGGTACGGGACTCGAAATGCTTGCAATCCTGGCGCATCGGCACGCCGACATTCTGCCCGGTCAGCCGACCGAGCCCTCCATCTGGAGCTCGATCAGGCGGCTCCACTCGACGGCGTACTCCATCGGCAGCGTGCGGGTCACCGGCTCGATGAAACCGTTGACCACCATGCTCATCGCCTGCTCCTCGGAGAGGCCCCGGCTCATCAGGTAGAAGAGCTGCTCGTCGGCCACCTTCGACACCGTGGCCTCGTGGCCGATGATGGCGTCGCGGGCGCCGACCTCCATGGTGGGGAAGGTGTCGCTGATCGAGTCCTCGTCGAGGATGAGGGCGTCGCATTGCACGTGGCTCTTGCAGCCGTAGGCGTCGTCCTCGACCCGGACCATGCCCCGGTACGACGTGCGGCCGCCGTCCTTGGAGATCGACTTGGACACGATCTTGGACGTGGTCTCGGGGGCGGCGTGGTACATCTTCGCCCCCGCGTCCTGGTGCTGGCCGGGGCCGGCGTAGGCCACCGACAGCACCTCGCCCGACGCCTTCGGGCCGACCATGTACACCGAGGGGTACTTCATGGTCAGCCGGCTGCCGATGTTGCCGTCGATCCACTCCATGTGGCCCTCGGCCTCGACCCGGGCCCGCTTGGTCACCAGGTTGAACACGTTGTTCGACCAGTTCTGGATCGTCGTGTACGTCACCCGGGCGCTGGGCTTGACCACGATCTCGACAACGGCCGAGTGCAGCGAGTCGGTGGTGTACACCGGGGCCGAGCAGCCCTCGATGTAGTGCACCTTGGCGCCCTCGTCGGCGATGATCAGCGTCCGCTCGAACTGGCCCATGTTCTCCGCGTTGATG
>DATFRN010000371.1:0-13658 GCA_035263165.1 Acidimicrobiales bacterium
ACACGGTGATCTCGGCGTCGACGCCGAGCGGCGGCGAGACGGCCGGCGTGCCGGTGCGGGCCATGACCTCGCCGGTCTTCAGCACGATCTCGCGGGGGTCGAGCGGCTTGCCGGTGGCATGGGCGGGGCACACGCTGGTGCAGCGGCCGCACATGGTGCAGGCGTCGGTGTCGAGCAGCTGCTACCAGGTGAAGTCCTCGACGGTGGCGGCCCCGAAGGTCTCGAGCTCGGTCTCCATGAGGTTGGGCATGGGCCGCATGGCGCCCTTGGGGCGCTCCTTGTCCTTCAGGTACATGTTCAGCGGCGAGGTGAACATGTGGCGCAGCATCGTCACCGGCAGGATGACCAGGAACAGCACGAAGGCGACCACGTGGGTCAGCCACAGGGCCTGGTGCCAGCCCGCCACGTGGCTCCACCCGTCGACGACCGACGACAGCGGGTAGCCGACGATCGACCACTTCTCGAACGGCGGCCGGCCCATGAGGGCGATGCGGAACGCCTCGGTGAGGAAGCCGGTCAGCCCGATGACCAGGAAGGTGCCGAGGATGACGGCGTGCTCGGGCTTGGACTTGATGCGGATGCGGTAGGGCCGCTGCACGTAGCGCCGCACGATGGCCCACACGACGCCGATCGTGAACAGCGCGCCGGCCACGTCGCCCACCAGGGAGTAGGCCTGGTAGACGTTGCCGTGGAGGAACTTGGCGCTCTCCGGCATCTGATGGTCGATCTCCAGGACCGTGGTGACGGCCAGCAGGATCAGGAAGTCGAAGTAGATGAGCGAGTGCATGACGCCGGCCGCCGGGTCCCGCAGCAGCGTCTGCATGTAGACGCCGGCCCGGAAGTCCGCCAGCCGGCGCTTCACGTTCGCCTTGGTGGTGCCGCGGTCGTCGGGCGCGCCCCGCTCCCAGTTGCGGACCCGCAGCGAGAACTGCACGGCCCCGTACAGGAGGGCGATGGGGATCACCGTGTAGAAGACGAGCTTCCACGCCGCCGGGATGTCGAGGAAGACCGCGCGCGAGACGGGCGAGTCGTCGTGCCACTGGAGGATGGTGGGGATCAGCCCGGACGCGACCGTGACCAGCGCCAGGAGGAGGCCGATGCCGACCACCAGGGCGCTCGGCGACACCCGCCGCCGAGGCCCGGGCGCGGGGGCGTCGGACGCGGGCGGCTCGAGGGTGCTCTGCGTGCTCACGCCGCCGAACCTACCAACGCAGCACGGCGCGAAATAACTCTCGGTTACCCGTAGGTCTTCGAGTCGAGCTCGCGCACCCGGGCCGCCAGCGCGGCCATGATCTTGTGGGTCAGGGTGGGCACCTCGTCGAGCAGCCCGGAGAACTCGCGGGGCCCGAGGACCAGCACGGTCATCGGCGACGCCGCCGTGACCGACGCGGTGCGGGGACCGTGGTCGAGCAGGGCCAGCTCGCCGACGCAGTCGCCCGGGCCCAGCTGGGCGATCTTGCTGCCGGCCCGGCTCACGTCGGCCGTGCCCTCGACGATGATGAACGCCTCGCGCCCGACGTCGCCCTGGGTGACGAACTCCTTGCCCTCGTCCAGCGTCAGCTCGACGGTCGCGCGCGCGATGTCACGCAGCTCCTTGGTCGTGCAGCCGGAGAAGAGCGGGACCGCGGCGAGGTGGTTGAGGTATTGCTCCCGTGCCATGGCGGCGCAGCTTAGGAAGCCGCCGGACGCCCTGCTCGCGATCGTTGTGACTTCGCGGTAACCGGCACGGGGAGTGACCCGGCGACCGCGCTCGTCCCACGGTCGGTGAGCGCGCCGGGCGGGCGCGTGAGGTTCATGTGTCGGAAACAATCGCGAAACCATCCTTCTCTACCGTCCGAGGTGTGGAGGTCGCTCTCGTCCACTGGCCCGCCGAGCAGGACAGGCGGGAGGAGCTGCGTCGGGCCGGGCAGCCCCGCCTGCTGCTGGTCGAGCGGGGGGCGCCGCCGATCCCCACCGACGAGCTCGAGGACTGGATCCGGCTGCCGGCCGACGACCTCGACCTGCGGGTGCGGGTGGAGGCGCTCCGGCGCCGCACCGACGGCGACGCCGGCACCGTGCCCGCCCTCGACGACGACGGCGTGCTGCGCATGGGCGACCGGTGGGTGTCGCTGCCGCCGGTGGAGGCCCGGCTGACCCGGGCGCTGCTGGAGCGGTTCGGCGCCGTCGTGTCCCGCGACGCGCTGGCCCGGTGCGGGTGGCCGGCGGGCTCGCCGGGGCGCAACGCCCTCGACGTCCACGTGCTGCGTCTGCGCCGGCGGCTGTCGCCGCTGCGCCTGGCCATCCGTACGGTGCGGTCGCGGGGCTACCTGCTCGAGCGGGCCGACGGCGCCGGCCAGGTGGCGCCCGAGCCCGTGCGGCCGGCCCACGCCGGCGCCAACGGCAGCGTCCGCCCCATCACCGCCGGCTGATCGCCCAGCCCCGCCGGGCCGGATCGCGCCCGCGGGGTGACTAGCGGGCCCGCACTTGGGGTAGTCCCGTGGCGCCGGACGGGCCGCCGACCGGCGCACATCGGGCTGGGGGCACCTTCAAGGGAGGCGTCATGCGCGGACGCGTGCACATATCGGTCTGGCTTCTGATCTGGGTGATCGTCGGCGTGCTGGTGGCTGTGAACAAGGGCTATGGCGGCCACCTCGACACCACGTCGCAGATCGGGTCCTTCGTGCTGGCCGTGCTGTTCTGGCCGGTACCCGCCACGGGCGGTGCGGTGTCCATGCACTTCTGACCGCAGATCAGATCGCCGGGGAACGCCGGGGGGCACGGATCTCTCGCCCGTGCCCCCCGGTCGCGTCCGGGCCCGGCCCGGGGTCCGGCCAGGGCAACACGTCGAGGCGGGGCCACAGCGCCCGCCACCGGGCCGCCTTCGCCTCGTACACCTCCCGCGGCGCGAGCACCGGGTTGGGCCGCAGCACGAAGGCGGACAGGTCGGCGAAGCCGAACGGGGCGTGGACGACCGCCCGCCCGCCTTCGGTCCGCACCCCGACGCAACAGGCGGTGGCGGCGAAGCTGGCGATGGCCGCCTCGCTGCTGGCGTAGGGCGGGCAGGGCACGCCGAAGTGGTCCTCGTACCAGAGGTGGACCCGGGCCTCGTTGCGCACCTCGACCTCGCCCCCGCAGCCGGCGAAGGCCGCGGCCGCCCGGCGGATCACGGCGTCCTCCGCCGCCCACGACAGGTCCCCGTCGTCGAAGTAGAAGAGGTCGTAGTCGCGGATGCCCCGGGTCGGGTCGTCGTGACCGTCGAGCACGTTCCACACGGTCTGGAACAGGCAGCCGGCCGTCAGGTACCAGCCCGGCAGCGCCAGCGCCTCCGCCCGGGCCAGGACATCGACCACCACCGGGTTGCGGCGGACGGCGGCGAGGAACGTCGCCTCGTTCACGCCCGGCGGAGCTCGGCGGCCAGGTGGTGCTGGAGTGGTTGGCCGACCGCGGCCATGGCCAGCTGGTAGCGGAGGACGTCGCCCGTCACCGTGATGCGGCGCTCGATGGCGCTCACGTCCTTGGCCGTCGCCGTGCGGGTCACCGTCGTGCTCAGCAGGTGGATGCTCAGCCCGTCGGGCTGGGTCAGCAGCTCGCCCTCGGCCACCTCGGTGTGGCCGGTCGGATGGGCGATCACCATCTCGACACGCCCCGGCCCCGCCGGCCGCAGGTAGCCCATCTCGCCGTGGGCCCGCAGCCCGCTGGCGGCCAGCACCGTCGACTGGTGGTAGTCGAGCCGGGGCTTGCCCACGTGGGCGAAGGTGATCTCCTCCCGGTACCCGAAGTCCTCGATGGTCGGGTAGCCGCCCCCGCCGTCGCCCACCCAGGTCCCGAGCAGGGGCGCCAGCGCTTCCAGGTCGGGATGCAGGGTTTCGTCCACCGCGGCCGACCGTAGCCCCCGGGGATTAGGCGGGGGGTCGCGCCTCGGCCTGGCGGGCCACCGCCTCGGCCGCCGCCCGGATCTCCTCGGGGCTGCGCAGGTAGCGCTCCTCCACCGGCACGTCCTCGACCGGCCGGGTGTCGTCGCCCAGCAGGTAGACCAGCGGCTCGCCAGTGGGGATGTTGAGCTCGGTGATGTCGTCGTCCGAGATGTCGCTCAGGTGCTTGACCAGCGCCCGCAGGCTGTTGCCGTGCGCCGTCACCAGCACCACCCGGCCCGGCGCCAGGTCGGGGACGATGGCGTCGTACCAGTAGGGCAGCATGCGGTCGACCACGTCGGCCAGGCACTCGGTGTCGGGCACCAGCTCGGGCGGCATGCCCGCGTAGCGGGGGTCGCGGCGCACGTTGCGCTCGTCGTCCCGGGCCATGGCCGGCGGCGGCACGTCGTAGGACCGCCGCCACACCTTCACCTGGTCCGCCCCGAAGCGCTCGGCCGTCTGCGCCTTGTTGAGCCCCTGGAGGTCGCCGTAGTGGCGCTCGTTGAGCCGCCAGTGCCGCCGCACCGGGATCCACGACCGGCCCATCTGCGCCAGCGCGATCTCGGCGGTGCGGATGGCCCGGGTCTGCACGGAGGTGTGCAGCACGTCGGGCCGGACCCCCCGCTCGGCCATCAGCCGCCCGCCGGCCGCCGCCTCGGCCTCGCCCTTCGGGCTGAGGTCGGCGTCGTACCAGCCGGTGAACAGGTTCTTGAGGTTCCACTCGCTCTCGCCGTGGCGCAGGAGGACGAGCGTGCGGGGGGCCGCGGCCATCGGGTCAGGCGCCTCCGCCTCCGCCCCCGCCCCCGACCAGCCGGCCGACGAACAGCGTGACGGTCGAGCCCTTGTCGACCTGGGCGTTGGGGTTGGGCGACTGGGTGAGCACGACGCCGTCCTGGGTCGGGTTGACCACGGTCTGGTCCTGCACGTTGGCCTTGAGGCCGACCTGTTCGAGCGCCTTGCGGGCGTTGTCCTCGCTGAGGTTGGTCACCGTCGGCACGGTCACCTTCCCGGCCCCCGAAGAGACGACGAGGACGACCGGCTCGGTGGTGGCCACCTGGCTGCCGGCGCCGGGCTCGGTGTTGATGACGCCGCCGGCCGGCACGGAGTCGGACGCCTGCTGCTGGCTCTGGACGTTGGTGAACCCGGCGGCCTGGAGCGCGTTGCGGGCGTCGGCCTCGCTCTTGCCCTTCACGTCGGGCACGGCCACCTTGCCGGAGCCCTGCGAGACCTCGATGGTGACCTGCTCGCCCTTGGCCAGCTGGCTGTCGGCCGCCGGGCTCTGCCGGACGACCGTGCCCTTCTCGGCCTTGTCGTCCTCGACGTCCTTGGCGTTGACGACGAAGCCGGCGGCGGTGATCGCCTGGCTGGCCTCGACCTGCGTCTTGCCCACCACGTCGGGCACGGCCACCGTCTCCGGCCCGCCGCTGAACGTGATGGTGACGGTGGATCCCCGGTCGGCCTTGCTGCCGGCCGACGGGCTCTGCTTGGTGACCTGGTTCGGCGGCTGGTCGGAGGTCTCGGAGACGGCCTTGACCTCGAACCCCTTGGCCTTGAGCGCCGCCGTCGCCTGGTCGACCGGCGTGCCGACGACGCCGGGCACCGCCACCTGGGGGGCCTCGTTCTTCTGGTCGTTGTTGTCGCCCATGTTGCTGGCCAGCAGGAACAGCAGCCCGGCCAGGATGAGCAGCAGGAAGAGGAGGGCGGCCAGGAACCACTTCGACCGCTTCGGCTGCTCCTCCTCGTAGTCGCCGAACTCGTCGTAGTCGCCGTAGCCGTCGCCCTGGGGCTGCCAGGTCACCGGGCCGGACACCAGCGCGGTCTCGTTGCCGTAGCCGGTCGGCGCCATCATGCTGGTCGCCCCGGGGTCCATCGGCGGGGCCAGCACCGGCTCGGCCATGATCCGCTTGCCGTCGAGGTAGCGGCGCAGGTCGGCCCGCATGTCCTGGGCCGACGGGTAGCGGTTGGCCGGGTTCTTGGCCAGCGTCTTGAGCGTGATGGCCTCGAGCGTCTCCGGCAGGTTGGGGTCGATCCGCCGCGGCGGGACCGGGTTCTCCTGCACGTGCTTGTAGGCGATGGCCACCGCGCTGTCGCCCGAGAACGGCGGGCGGCCGGTGATCATCTCGTAGAGCACGACGCCCAGGCTGTAGAGGTCGCTGCGGGGGTCGACCGCCGCGCCCCGGGCCTGCTCGGGCGAGAAGTAGGTGGCGGTGCCCATGACCGAGCCGGTCTTGGTCAGGTTCTGGTCGCCCGAGTCGCTGATGGCCCGGGCGATGCCGAAGTCGGCCACCTTGACCCCGCCGTCGCGGGTCAGCAGCACGTTGCCGGGCTTCACGTCCCGGTGGACCACGCCGTTGCGGTGGGCGAAGCCGAGCGCGGCGGCGATGTCGGCGGTGATCTCCGCCGCCCGGTCGGGGTGGAGCCGGCCCTCCTCCCGCAGTTGCTCGGCCAGGGTCAACCCCTCGACGTACTCCATGACGATGAAGTAGGTGCCGTTGGCCTCGCCCCAGTCGAACACGCTGACGATGTTCGGGTGCTGCAGGTTGGCGGCCGCCTGGGCCTCCCGGCGGAAGCGCTCGACGAAGCCGGCGTCGGTCGCCAGAGCGGGGAACAGCACCTTGACCGCCACCGGGCGATCGAGCAACTGGTCGCGCGCCAGGTACACCTCGGCCATGCCGCCGCGGCCGAGCCGCCGGTGCAGCTCGTACCGGCCGTTGAAGATCACCTGATTTTGCTGCGACATGCGAACCTCAGATTACGAGATCGGGGTCCGGCGCCCCGACTTTGCCGCGCAGGGTGGCTAGCCGCCGCCCTGCGCAGAGCCCCCCTCCGCCTGGTCCGCCCGCTGGGGCGGCGTCAGCGCCTGCTTCATCACGGCCGCCCCGATCGGCGCCGCCACCCGCCCGCCGGTCGCCTCGCTGCTGCCCTCCTGGCCCTCGACGTTGACGGCCACGACCACGTGCGGGACCTCGCCGGGGGGGCCGGCGAAGCCGATGATCCAGGCATCCGAGCGCGGCGGGTTGGACCCCAGCTGGGCGGTGCCGGTCTTGCCGCCGACGACGAAACCGTCGAGTCCCTCGGCGAGCCGGGTGGCCGTGCCCTGGCGCACGACCGACACCATCGCGTCGCGCAGCAGGCCCGCCGTGTCGCCGGACATGGGCGTCGAGAACGTCTTCTGGTCGTACTTCTTGACCAGGTTGCCCTGCTCGTCGTGGACCTCGCGCATGACGTGGGGCGTCATGATCTTGCCGCCGTTGGCGACCGCGGCCGCCACCATCGCCATCTGCAGCGGCGTCGCCTGCACGGCGTTCTGGCCGATCGACGCCTGGGCCAGGAACACCGGGTCCTGGGACACCGCCTTGACGGGGAACGTCGACTGCACGCCGCCCGGCAGGTCGAGGGGGATGTCGCGGTCGAAGCCGAAGCTCTCGGCGATCTGGCTCATGCCGGCGGCCCCGACGTCCTCGGTGCCCATCTGGGCGAAGGCCGAGTTGCACGACACCTCGAGGATGGGGAACAGCGTGCCGCCGCAGGACTCGCCGCCGAAGTTGCTGATCGGCCGGCCCCGCCCGGGCGCCTGGTAGCTGGTGCGGACCGGGTAGCTGGGCTGGTCGGCGGTGACCCCGCCCCGCTCGACGCCGGCGGTGGCGGTGACGACCTTGAACGTCGAGCCGGGGAAGCGACGCTCCTGGAAGGTGCGGGCCCGGGTCGCCTTGGCCTCGTTGAGGACCTTGGCGTTGGCGGTGGCCGCCGTGAAGTCGTGGGTGGCGAGCAGGTTGGGGTCGTAGGACGGGGTCGACCACAGGGCGAGGATCTCGCCGGTGCGGGGGTCGAGCGCCACCACCGAGCCGGCCCTGTCGCCCAGCGTGTCCTTGGCCACCTGCTGGACGTCCTTGCGCACCGACAGGGTGACGTTGCCCACCTGCTCGCGGTCGACGAACAGGTCGTCGAGCTGGTCGAGGTTGAAGCTCAGCGTGCGCCCGGCCAGCTCGTCGTTGTACTGGCGCTCGACGCCGGTCGACCCCAGCTGGAAGGCGTAGTAGCCGGTGACGTAGGCGAACAGGTCCTTGGTGGGGTAGGTGCGCTGGAACCGGAACCGGTCGTTGGACGGCACCGACTCGGCCAGCACCACCCCGTCGGCCGACTCGATCGTGCCCCGGGGCCGGGCGAAGTCGCGCTCGACCGCCCGGTTGTTGCCCGGCTTGTGCTGGAGGTCGTGGGCGTCGAAGACGGTCAACCGATTCACCTGCAGGAACAGCGCCGTATAGCAGACGAGCAGGAAGACGCCGAGGTTACGGATCTGCTTGGACATCAGCCGATCTCGGTGAGCTGGTTGGCCGCCATCCGGTCCATGTCCCGGGAGGCGGTGTCGTCGGAGATGCGCAGCAGCAGGGCCAGCAGCACGTAGTTGGCCAGCAGCGACGAGCCGCCGTAGGAGACGAACGGCAGCGTGACGCCGGTCAGCGGCAGCAGCCGCACGACCCCGGCCATGATGATGAACGCCTGGAAGCCCAGCAGCGTCGTGAGGCCGGTGGCCAGGAGGCGCTCGAACCCGCTGGCGGCCTGCTGGGCGATGCGCAGACCGGCGCCGATCATCAGGATGAAGGCGATCAGCACCGCGGTGGCGCCCACCAGCCCCAGCTCCTCGCCGATGGCGGCGAAGATCATGTCGCTCTCGACCACGGGGATCTTGGTGGGCACGCCGAGGTTCAGGCCCCGGCCGGCCACCCCGCCGTCGGCGAAGGCGAAGGCCGCCTGCACCACCTGGAACCCCTTGGCCTTGTCCCAGGGGTCGAGCCAGGTGTCGAAGCGCTCGCGCACGTGGCTGAACGCCTGGAACGCGAAGTAGCCGCCGACCACGAACAGCGCCGTCCCGACGGCCAGGTACGACGCCCGCTCGGTCGCCACCCAGATCATCACCAGGAACAGGGTGAAGAACAGCATCGAGCTGCCCAGGTCGCGCTGGCTCACCATCACCATCAGGGCCACGCCCCAGGCGATGAGGACGGGCCCGAGGTGCTTGGGGTCGGGCATGGCGAAGGGCCCGACGGCGCGGTTGATGGCCAGCAGCTCGCGCTTCTCCACCAGGTAGCCGGCGAAGAAGACGGCCAGCATGAGCTTGGCGAACTCGCCGGGCTGGAAGTTGATCGGGCCGAAGCTGACCCAGATCCGGCTGCCGTTGATCGTGCGCCCGATGACCGGCATGAGGGGCAGGAGCAGGAGCGCGATGGCGGCGAAGCCGGCCGTGTAGCGGTAGCGCTCCAGCTTGCGGGCGTTGCGCACGACCATGAGCGTGACGACGAAGGCGGCGACGCCGAGGATCATCCACACCGATTGGAGGCCGGCCAGGCCCCGAGGCTCGCGGCGGGCCTCGTCGAGGCGGACGATGAAGACGTACCCGAGGCCGTTGAGCAGCGAGGCCAGCGGCAGCAGCATGCCGTCGGCCCGGGGGGCCAGCCGGCGCACGGCGATGTGGGCGACCAGCGGCAGCCCGACGATGATGCCGAGGAACGGGCCGACCGTGGTCGGGATCTTGCTGTCGTCGGGCAGGCTGGCGAGCAGGTACGCGCCGACCACGAACATGGTGCCGAGCACCAGCAGCCCGAGCTCGGTCGTCCGCCGACCGGTGGTGTTCATGGGCGGGCCGCGGCGGTGGTGGTCGTCGCGGGGCGGCGGGTCGTCGTCGTTCTGGGGGGGCGCGTCGTGGTGGTGGTGGGCGGCTCGAGCTCGTCGGCCAGGTCCTGCACGTTGGCCACGTAGCGGCGGGCCTCGGCCAGCGAGCTCTGCTCCTGGCCGGCCTCGATGTCGTTGACCCGGGACGGGGGCACCCGGTCGCGGTCGAGCTCGGTGGTCTCGACCAGCTTGGGGTCGATCCACAGCACGCCGCCGGGGCGGCCCTTGAAGATGGCGACCTCGTCGCCCTGGAAGCCGACGAAGTAGGCGGCGCCGCCGTACCACTGGATGGTGGCGAAGGCACCCGCCACGAGGGCGACCAGCAGCACCGTGAACGCCACCACCCGCCAGGTGATCCGCCGCCCCCGTCGCCCGGAGTGGCGCCCCGTCGCCTCGTACGCGTCGTCGCCGGGCTCGTCGTCCTGGTCGTAGGCCCCGGCGCGGTCGTCGGCCAGGGCCAGGTCGCCGCCGTCGAGGTCGGGGCTGCCGTCGATCCCCCCGGACCGGGCCCGGGCCCGGCGGGCCAGGCCGCTCGGGGCGGCGTAGGCGGGGCTGGCCTCGGGCATCCGGGAGCGGGACGTGGCGCCGCCCGCCCCGCCTCCGCCGCGCGCGCCCGGCGCCCGGCCGGGAGCGCCCTCCGCGGCCAGCGCGGCCGACGCCGCCGCGTCGCGGCCGCCGTCGTCGACCACGTCGACCACCACGACCGTCACGTTGTCGCGGCCCCCGCTCTCGACCGCCATCCGCACCAGCTCGCCGGCGGCGTCGGCCGGGTCGCCCAGGCGGCGCAGCACGCTGGCGATGCCGGCCTCGGACACCTCGTTGAACAGGCCGTCCGAGCACAGCACGTAGCGGTCGCCGTGGTGAGGCTCGACCGCCACCGCGTCGACCGGCACGTCGTCGTAGACGCCGAGCACCCGGGTGAGGATGTTGCGCTGCGGGTGGGTGGCGGCCTCGTCGGGGCTGAGGCTGCCCTCCCGGACCAGGTCGGCGACGAGGCTGTGGTCGATCGTGATCTGGTCGAGCTCGCCGCCCGAGTGGCGGTAGACCCGGGAGTCGCCGACGTTGGCGATGGCCAGCAGCTCCTCGCCATCGTGGTCGACCACGGCCAGGGCCACCACGGTCGTGCCCATGCCCGACAGCTCGGGGTCGCTGTTGCCGGCCTGGAACACGGCCCGGTTGGCCTGCTCGATGGCGTCGACCAGGCCGTCGAGCGTGTGCTGGTCGAACACCCGGGCCAGGGTGGCGCAGGCGATCTCGGAGGCGACCTCGCCGCCCCGGTGGCCGCCCATGCCGTCGGCCACGGCCCACAGGCCGGCGTCGGCGCGGGCGACGTACTGGTCCTGGTTGTTGGACCGGACCCGTCCGACGTCGGTGGCGCCGCCCCAGCGGAGCCGGGTGCTGCCGGCGCGCGCGGTCACACCAGCTCCAGCACGGTGTTGCCGATCTGGAGCCGGTCCCGGCGCTTGATCACCATGGGACCGGCCACCCGTCGTCGGTTGAGGTAGGTGCCGTTGGTCGAGCCGAGGTCCTCGACGTACCAGTGGCCGTCACGCTGGAAGACCCGGGCGTGGACCTGGCTCGCGTACGAGTCGTCGAGCGGCACCTGGCACCCGGCGGCGCGGCCCAGGGTGACCTCGCTGTCGAGCGCGTAGGCGCGTCCCCGCAGGCCGGCGGGCTCGAGCACCTTGAGCTGGGGGTGGTTGGAGCGGCCGGGACGGGGCGGGCGGGGGCGGCGGCCCTTCTGCTTGCCGGCCGCCGGGCCGGCCGCGGTCTCGGGCACGCGGGTGTTGACCTCGGTCCACACCGCACGCAGGACGCGGGCGAAGAACAGGTACAGCAGCACCAGGAGGAAGATCTTGAGGAGGTTGAGGAGCTGCTCGGGCACCGAGGCGGAGAATATAGGCAGGACGAGTGCCGCCCTTACCGGGGACGTGTCCCGGGGGGCTAGCTGGCCTCGAACCGCATGCGGGTGTTGCCGAAGGTCAGCTCGTCGCCGTCGGCCAGGCCGTGCTGGTCGACCCGCACGCCGTTGACCTTGGAGCCGTTGGTCGAGCCGAGGTCGACGAGCATGAACCCGTCGCCCTGGGGGCGGATCTCGGCGTGGTTGCGGCTGACGTTGGGGTCGGCCAGGACGATGTTGGACTCGGGCCGGCGGCCGATGGTGATGACGTGCTCGGCCAGGGTGAAGCGCTCGCCGGTGGGCAGGACCAGGCTGCCGGCGCCCGAGCCCCCGGCGCCCTCGCGGAAGCGGCCCTCGACCTCGAACCAGCCGGTGCCGAAGGTGTCGTCGACGACCAGCTCGACGTCGACCGGGCCCATGAAGCCGTAGTGCTCGTCGCGGGCGTGGGCCCGGGCGGCGTCGCACAGCTCGCGGCGCAGCGCGTCGATGACGTCGGCGAACTCCTGGTAGTCCGTGGGGGAGAGGTAGATCGTGTAGTGGTTGGCGGCCACGGGGGTGCCGCGCACGCCGATGGAGACGTGGTCGTCCATCTCCCGGGCGAGGCGACGGGCCAGCTCGACCGGCCGGATGCTCGACCGGAAGGCCCGCGCGAAGACGCCCTCGACCATGCGCTCCAGGCGCCGCTCGAATCCACGGATGGCCACGGCATGGCAGATTACCGGTGCGCCGGGTGGTTCCACCGGCGCCGCCCGAGCGGGGCCCAAACGGATGGGGGCCCGGCCCGGGGGCCGCGCTATCGTGATCCCCCTTGTCACTCGGGCGAGTGGCGGAATTGGCAGACGCGCTGGCTTCAGGTGCCAGTGGCCGCAAGGTCGTGGGGGTTCAAGTCCCCCCTCGCCCACTCACGTTCTCCGTGGCCAGCAGGGGTGTGGAACGGCGCTGGGCCGATCGTCAGCCGCGAGGCTCCGAGCGCTGTGCCAACTTCAGTGCCTTCTTCCCCGCGGCGCCAACGCCTTCGACCGCGGCATCCAGGGCCTTCCCAACCGACTGACCGAACGAGGGGAAGGTGGTCTCGAGCTCGACGGCGTCCAGGTGGCGTTGGTTGGCGAACCAGGCGATGAGCTCTTCCACCTCGTCACCGCGTTTGCCCAACTTGTGCTTGGCCAGTGGCGCGAGACCCTCGAAGCCGGTCGGCTTGAGCAACTCCAGCGCACTGGCGTGCAGCGCATCGATCAGGAGCTGATCCGCCGCGGACAGCGCCTTGAGTTGGTCGCGGACGTCGGCGAGCGTGTGGCCGAGGGCAGCGCGCTCGTGGGTAGCCACGTTGGCCACCCTGATCTCCTGCCAGAGCGCGTAGTTCTGCTCGGCGAGCACCAGCAGCGCCAACGACTCCCGGAGCAGTTCCTCCGTCAACTCGCCCAGCTCGGCGGAGCGGGAGCGCACCAGTCGTGATGGTTCGAGGTCGGCGACCTCCTGGATGACGTACGCACGCAACGCCTCGATCCCGCGGAGGATGTCCGCACCGAGCGTGTCGACCGTGGACCAGTCGGTCGCGCTGACCTGTCCGGATGCTCGGACCCTCCGGACGATCGCCTCCAAGGTGACGCGGTCGGCGGCCACTGCGCCCAGCCGTTCGGCACGGGCGAGCTTCACAAGGTTGTCGATCTTCCCTTCGACACGCTCGATGGCGTCGAGCACGTCCCGGATCGCTGCCTGTAGCGCCAGGTGAACCGCGAGGGTCTGCATGCTGAGCGCCTGCTCGGGACCGAGATTGGCTGGCCGCCAGTCGACGAAGCCGGCGAAATGCCCGTCCGACCGCTCCCGGAGATAGCCGCGAAAGTAGCCATCGCCGGTCGGGATCACTCGCTTCTGGTCGAGGCGGTCGATCGTCTCGGGTGACAGCTCGACATACCTGCTGCTGTGGGTCCTTGCGACCGCAGCGATGTGTGCCGCCACCGCAGTCGCGGTTGTGACATCCCGACGCAGGACCGCCCCCGACCCGGTCGCCCGAAGCATCTCATCGACGAACCGGGCGACAGCCCCCTCCTCGCCGAGCACGACCAGCCCCGGCCCATCCCGGAACAACTCGACGGATCCCCCCGCCCCCTTGCGCGAACGTCGCAGCATCGCCGGGGACGCTAGCCCGGGGTTGTAGACGAGCACCTGGGGTCGGGAGCGAGACTCTCGGTGATGACGGT
>DATFRN010000372.1:0-3314 GCA_035263165.1 Acidimicrobiales bacterium
GGGCCGGTCGGGTGCGGGTCGGTCACGCTAGGACGCGCGGCGGCGCTGGCGGATGATCCGCCGGCGTTCACGCTCGGTGGCGCCGCCCCAGACGCCTTCCTTCTCGCGGACCGCGAGCGCGTGCTCGAGGCAGGTCTCGCGTACGGGGCAGCTGCCGCACACCGTCTTGGCGTCCTCGGCCTCCTCGTCGGTGGCCGGGTAGAAGATCAGCGGATCGAGGCCGCGGCAGGCGGCGTGCTGGCGCCAGGTCTGCTTCATGATGGCGGGAAGTTCTCCCTGTGACTGTGATCGTCGTTGGTGCGCAGTCGACGGGGACCTCGCTGCCACCTGGGCAACGGCGAGGCCCCGACCGGAGTTTGAGATTCCCCCCGGGCACCGTGCGCAAACAGATGCGTACCGCACACAACTTGCGCAGGCCCGCCCCCAGAGGACGGCCGATCTTGCCACCGGACCACGGCGTTTTCAAGGCCCTTCCCGGCCGACACCCTGAGGTCGGCGGCACCTCGCGAGCCGGGCTCCCGCCCTGGTCAGCCGCCGTGCCCGGCGGTCGAGGGCCGAGGCGGACGTGCCGGCCCGGCGAGCGGCACCGCCGACGCGCACGGCGCGCGATCACCCACAAGGCGAAACATTGCCACTACGGAGCGTTCGGACGACGGACGTGACGAGGGCGACGCCCGATCCGCCGCCGGGGCCGCCGGGGGCACCGTTAGGCTCATCGCCATCCTCCTCCCCAGGAGCAGCGATGCCCCTCGGCACCTTCGATCGTGCGGACAACCTCGCCCGCCTCGGCACCGGCACCTACGACCTGCTCGTCATCGGTGGCGGCATCACCGGCGCCGGCGTGGCCCTCGACGCCGCCGCCCGCGGCCTGCGCACCGCGCTCGTCGAGCGGGACGACTTCGCCTCGGGCACGTCGTCCAAGTCGTCCAAGCTCGTCCACGGCGGCCTCCGCTACCTCCAGAACGGCGACGTCCGCCTGGTCTACGAGGCCCTCCGCGAGCGCCAGCGGCTGCTGCGCAACGCCCCCCACCTGGTCAAGGTCCTGCCCTTCCTCATCCCGGTCTTCACCGGCAAGGGCGGCGTCATCCCCCGCCAGCTGGCCCGGGCGCTGGGCTCGGCCATGTGGATGTACGACCTGACCGGCGGCATCCGCATCGGCAAGGTCCACCGCCGCCTGTCCGGCGACGACGCCCGCCGCCACATGCCCACGCTGGGCGACCGCCTGGCCTGGGCCTACCTCTACTACGACGCCCAGGCCGACGACGCCCGCCTCACCCTGGCCGTCGCCCGCACCGCGGCGCTCGACTTCGGGGCGACGGTGGTCAACCACGCCGCCGTGACGGGGCTGCGCAAGGACGGCGGGCTGATCACCGGGGCGACGGTCCGGCCCGACGGCGGCGACGAGATCGCCGTGCGGGCCCGCTCGATCGTCAACGCCACCGGCGTGTGGGCCGACGACGTGCGGGCCCTCGACGAGGCCGAGCACCCCCACTCGATCCGCCCGGCCAAGGGCATCCACATCTCCGTGCCGTGGGACAAGGTGCGCAACGACATCGCCGCCGTCGTCCCCGTGCCCAAGGACCGGCGGTCGATCTTCGTCGTCCCGTGGGCCGGCGCCGACGGGACGGTGGGCGGCCCCGGGTCGGTCACCTACATCGGCACCACCGACACCGACTACGACGGCGACGTCGACGACCCCCAGTGCACGGCCGACGACGTCGCCTACCTGCTCGAGGCCATGAACCGTTCGCTGGCCGAGCCGCTCACGGCCGACGACGTCCTCGGCACCTGGGCCGGGCTGCGGCCGCTGATCGCGGCGGGCGACGGGCGGACCGCCGACCTGTCCCGCCGCCACCGGGTCACGACCTCCGGCAGCGGGATGGTGACCGTGACCGGCGGCAAGCTCACCACCTACCGGGAGATGGCCGAGGACGCCGTGAGCGCGGCCGTCGAGGTCATCGGCTAGCCGGCCGGGCGCCGGGCCGGGCGCAGCCGCACCCGGCGGCTGGCGCTGCGGGGTGCCGACGGCTGGCAGGACGCCCGGGCGGCCGACGCCCACCTGGCCGAGCGCTACGGCGGCGAGGCCGGCGTGCTGGAGGCGATGGTCGCCGCCGACCCGTCGCTGGCCGGGCCGCTGGTGCCGGGACTCCCGTACCGCCGGGTCGAGGCCGTGTACGCCGCCCGCTACGAGATGGCGACCACGCTCGACGACGTGCTGTCCCGGCGCACCCGGGCCCGGCTGCGCGCCCGCGACGCCACCGCCGCCGCGGCCGAGGACGTCGCCGCCCTGGTCGGCGGCGAGCTGGGCTGGAGCGCCGAGGAGCGCGCCGCCCAGGTGGCCGCCTACCGCGCCGCGGCGGCCCGCGAGCGGGAGGTCCCCGGCCTGCCCGACCACGCGGTGCTCGCCGGCGGGGCGTGATGCAGCCCGTCTCGCCGCGCCCGCTGCGCCTCGACACCGAGCACCTCGTCGCCCCGCCGATCGACACGGGTGCCGCCGTCGAGGGGTCCCGCGCCGCCCACGCCCGCCTGCTCGCCTCGCTGGGCGGGCTCGACGACGCGGTCGCCGCCGCACCCAGCCGGCTGCCGGGGTGGACGGTCGGCCACGTGGTCACCCACCTGGCCCGCCAGGCCGACTCCCACGTGCGGCTGCTGGAGGGCGCCGGCGCCGGGCAGGTCGTCGACCAGTACGAGGGCGGGCCCGACGGCCGGGCGGCCGAGATCGACGCCGGCGCCGGCCGGCCCGCGGCCGAGCTGGTGGCCGACCTGGCCGCGGCCAACCAGCGGCTGGAGGCGGCCTGGGACGCCGCCGACCCGGCGGTGTGGCTCCACGGCTTCGGGCGCAACACGTTCGGCGAGCTGCTGAGCTGCGCCGACCTGCCCTACCGGCGCTGGCGGGAGGTCGAGGTCCACCACGCCGACCTGGGCCTCGACTTCGGCCCCGAGCACTGGTCGCCCGCCTACGTGGACGCCGAGCTGCCCCGCACGCTGGCCGGCCTCCCCGCCCGCCTGTCGCTGGAGGACCGCCGGCAACTGCTGGCCTGGCTGATGGGCCGCGCCGCCGACCCGCCCACCGAGCTGCCACCCTGGTGACCCCGGGCGGGCCCGTCCGCTGAGCACGCCAGCCGGAACCCCGGCGATGGAAGGCATCCCGCCGACCCGCACCAGCGGCCGACACGCTGTGGTGCCTCCCGGCGTCGCTGCCGGGCACCGGGCCAGCCAGACACGCCCCAACCAACACCACCCGCCAGCGCACTCCCCGCCCACCCACCCCCAGCGACGGCGCCCGAGGCCCCGCCCCGGCGACCAGACACACC
>DATFRN010000373.1:0-11721 GCA_035263165.1 Acidimicrobiales bacterium
GACCTGTGGCCCGACCTGGAGTCGGACGAGACGCCGATCGGCTCGATCACCAACGGCGTGCACGCCCACACCTGGGTGTCGCCCGAGATCAACGACGTGCTCGCCCGCTACGTCCTGCCCGAGTGGGACGAGGCCGGCCCCGAGCTGTGGGCCCGCATCGCCGACGCTCCCGACGACGAGCTGTGGCGCGCCCGCGAGCAGGCCCGGGAACGCCTGGTGACCTTCGTGCGGCGGCGGCTCAAGGAGGCAGCGGCCGCCCGCGGCCTCACCGGGTCCGACGTGGCCTGGACCGACGAGGTCCTCGACCCCCGGGTCCTGACCATCGGGTTCGCCCGCCGCTTCGCCACCTACAAGCGGGCGACGCTGCTGCTGTCCCAGCCCGACCGTCTCCGGGCCCTGCTGCTGTCCCCGGATCGGCCGATGCAGCTGGTCTTCGCCGGCAAGGCCCACCCGGCCGACGAGGCCGGCAAGGAGATGATCCGCCAGATCGTGGCGTTCTCCTCCGACCCCTCGATCCGCCACCGGATCGTCTTCGTCGACGACTACGACATCGCCGTGGCCCGCGCCCTCTACCAGGGCTCGGACGTCTGGCTGAACAACCCGCGGCGCCCGCAGGAGGCGTGCGGCACCTCGGGGATGAAGGCGGCGCTCAACGGCGGCCTCAACCTGTCGATCCTCGACGGCTGGTGGCACGAGATGTTCGACGGCGAGAACGGGTGGGCCATCTCGTCCGCCGAGGACGTCGAGGATCTGGAGCGCCGTGACCGCCTGGAGGCCGGCGCCCTCTTCGACTTGCTGGAACGCCAGGTCGTCCCGCTCTACTACGAGCGCTACGGAGGCCCGGTCCCCCGGCGCTGGATCAAGAAGCTCCGCCGCTCGCTCTCGTCGCTCGGTCCTCGCGTGACCGCGTCCCGCATGGTCGACGACTACGTCACGGGGCTCTACGAGCCCACGGCCGCCCGCACGGACCTCCTGACGGCCGACGGGCACGCCCGGGCCCGGACGCTCGCCGCGTGGAAGGTGCGGGTGCGCGACGAGTGGCACGGCGTCCACGTCGACCGCGTCGAGGCCGACGTGCATGCCGCCCACCTGGGCGGATCCCGCAGCGTCGAGGCGGTCGTCTCCCTCGGCGCCCTCGACGCCGACGACGTCGACGTCCAACTCGTCCACGGTCCCGTCGGCCAGGCCGACGAGCTGACAGAGCGCACGATCGTGTCCATGACCACCGACGGTGCGACGGACGACGACCACGCCCGCTACGTCGGCGAGCTGAGCACCGAGCGCGCCGGCCGTTACGGCTTCACGGTCCGGGTCGTCCCCCGCCATCCCGACCTGGCGAGCCCCGTCGAGCTGGGCCTCGCCGCCTGGGCCTGACCGCCGGACCTCCGCACCAGCCGCGGCGCCCCGGCCGACCTCGCCGGGCCGGGCGCGCCGACCCGTCCCGTCGTCAGCAGCTGAGCACAGGCGCGCAGTCGCCACCCCGCCCAGCGACCGTCCGCTCGTGACCGGCGCCCGTCCATCGGGCGCCGGCAGACGCCGCTGAGCCGGGCCGTCAGCGACCCACGAACTCGGCCTTTCCGGGACCGTGCTCCCGGAAGGAGGCCACGCCGATCCGGGCGTCCTCGGTGCCGAACGCCTGGGCGAACAGCTCCTGCTCCAGATCGAGGCCGGCCGCCAGCGAGCCGTCCAGGCCCCGATCGATCGCCCGCTTGGCCAACCCCTGCGCCACCACTGCGCCCGCGGCCATCTCGCCCGCCAGCTCGAACGCCCGGTCGTGCAGGCCCTCGGCCTCCACCACCTCGTCCACCAGGCCGATGCGCTCGGCCTCCTCGGCCCGAACCTGACGGCCCGTGAGGATGAGCTGCTTCGCCCGAGCCGGGCCGACCAGCCGCGCCAGGCGCTGCGTGCCGCCACCTCCGGGGATGATGCCGAGCAGGATCTCGGGCTGACCGAGCCGGGCCTGCCGGGAGGCGATGCGCAGGTCGCACGCGAGGGCGAGCTCACAGCCGCCGCCCAGCGCATATCCGCCGATCGCGGCGATGACGCACCGGGGGATGGCGGCGAGGGCGTCGAGGGCGCGCAGGAAGGCCCCACCCACCACCCGGGCCTCCTCCGGACCGGCGAACTCGCTGATATCGGCGCCGGCGGCGAAGACCTTGTCTCCCCCCGTCACCACCACCGCACCCGGCGGATCGTCGGTGAGGCCCCGCGCCGCCTCCTCCAGCTGCCGGAGCAGCTCGGTCGACAGGACGTTCAGCTTGGGGTTGTCGAGACGCACCACCGCGACGCCGTCGCTGCGGCGCTCCGTGTAGACGAGCAGGTCTTGTGCGGCCATGGCGCGTGACCCTACGCCCTGTGGAGTCGGCGGCTCGCCCTGGGTTGTCGATGACGGTCTTGCCATACGAACTCATGTTCGCTACCTTAGGGGCATGGCAGGGGTCGATCAACACCTCACGACAACAAAAGTCTACAGGACGCCACGCAAAGCTCTGAGCAGAGCCGTCGCCGGCGGGTGGGCTGGACGGCGCGGTCGGTCAGTCGCCGGCGAGCAGGTCGTCGGCCGCGGTCCAGGGGTCGAGGTCGCCCGCCGCCACCGCCTCGGCCAGCGCCGCCGCCCGGTCACCGGTCGTGATGCCCTGGGCGCGCTCCATCAGCCGGGCCGCCACCAGCCGGGTCACCTCGTCGGCGGCCCGCCGGCGCCGGCGCTCGTCGAGCTCGCCCGTGTCCACGAGCCGCGCCCGGTGCTCGAGCACGGCTCGCCAGACATCGTCGACGCCCGACCCCGACGTCGCCGTCGTGCACAGCACGGGCGGGCGCCAGGCGTCGTCGCTTCCGGACGCCGCGCCCGATTGCGCCATGGCCAGCATGCGCTCCAGGTCGCGCACCGCCTCGGCCGCCCCGGGCCGGTCTGCCTTGTTGACCACGAAGAGATCGGCGATCTCCATCAGGCCCGCCTTGTTGGCCTGCACCGCGTCGCCCCAACCGGGGTTGACCACGACCAGTGTGCTGTCGGCGTGTCCCACCACCTCGACCTCGACCTGACCGACGCCGACGGTCTCGAGGATGACCCAGGGATAGCCGGCGATCGCCAGCATGCGCACCGCCTCGGGCGCGGCCACCGCCAGCCCGCCCAGGTGGCCCCGGGTCGCCATCGACCGGATGAACACGCCGTCGTCCAGGGCGTGGTCCCCCATGCGCACGCGGTCACCGAGGATCGCCCCGCCCGAGAAGGGAGACGACGGATCGATCGCCAGCACCGCAACCCGCTCGTCCTGGCGGCGGATGACGTCCACGAGGGCACTGGTCAGCGTGGACTTGCCGGCGCCGGGCGAGCCGGTGATGCCCAGCGTGAAGGCGTCCGTCGTGAGGCCGTGCGCCGCCCGGCCGGCGTCCCGCGCCTCGTCGCCCCCGCGCTCGACGATGGAGAGGAGGCGAGCGAGAGCCGAGCGATCGCCCCGGCGGACGGCGTCCACCAATCGATCGGGACTCGTGGCCACCTCGACCTAGAGCCCGACCGAGGTCTCCGTGGGGGCTCCGACGTCGACGACCTCGGTGACCCCGGGCACACGGTCCTTGAGGATGCGCTCGATCCCGGCCTTCAGCGTCACGGTCGACGCCGGGCACGACACGCAGGCCCCGACCAGCTCGACCTGGACGACCCCCGTGTCCGCATCGACGTCGCGCAGGAAGATGTCGCCGGCATCCGCCTGGATGGCGGGGCGGATCACCTCGATGACGTCCTTGACCTTGTCGATATCGAGCACTGGGTCTCCTCAGCTGCGGAGCGCGAGGCATCGTCGCGAAATCTGACCAAGAGGGGCAACACCGGAGCGGCGGCCCGTGTTCCAGCCGACCGCGGTCCATCGCCCTCGACGGACGGCCGTACGATCGCCCCGATGCTCGCCCATGCCGGTGGCGCCGCGACGCTGGCCGCACCCACCTGGCTGCTGGCGTACGGCGCGGCGGCTCTCGTCCTTGTGATGACCGTGTGGGTGCGGGGTCGGTTGGTCGTCGCCGCTGCCCGCGAGCGGGTGAGTGCGGGCCGTGGCAGTGGCGGCGAGGGCTCCGGGGCCACCGACACGGCGCCCCCGGATGGTGGCGACGCGTGTGTCGATCCGTCAGGGCGCCCGGACCGACGGGGTGGCGTCGGCCATGTGCTCGGTGTCGCAGGGCTCGTGGCCGTGATCGTCGTCGCCTTCGCCGGGCCGGACGTGTCGGGTGCGAACCTGGCGCCGAGTCTCGTGCTCAGCCTGTGGTGGGTGTTCCTGCCGCTGGCGTGCGTCCTCTTCGGCGACGTGATGGCGTGGTTGGATCCGTTCGGTGGGCTGGCCGGGCTCCTACCGGGCCGATGGCGGCCTGTTCGCCCCGACGAGCAGGGCCGACCGGGGCCACGCTGGACGGCTGCTGCCCTCCTGGCCGCCTTCGCCTGGTGGGCGCTGGCCTACGAGGGGGCGCGGTCGCCCGATGGGCTCGGCCGGTTCCTCGTCCTCTACGCCGTGATCGCGACTGCGGGCGCGCTGGTGGGCGGACCGGGGTGGGTCCGTTGGGGTGAGGGGTTCGGGGCCTTGTCGGGTGCTCTGGCCGAGGTGCGGCGTTCGGCTTGGACTTGCGTGCGTGGGGACGCGTCAGGGCGGGGTGGTGAGGCGGCGGATGGATGGGAGCCGGCGCCGTTGGCTGCGTTCGCGGCCGTCTGGCTGGGGTCGACGGCGTTCGACCTGTTCTCGGGGACGACCGCGTTCATCGACCTGGCCGGGACGCGTAGCGGTTGGGCGCGGACCTGGGTGGCGACCGGTGCGATGGGTGTGGCCATCGGTCTCGCCGCTGTGCTCGTGGTCGCGACGATCCGGCTGTCGGGACCGGTGGCGGCGGGGCTCGGGTGGCTGGGAGTGACGCTGGGTGCATTCCTGGCGCACGGTCTGCCGACGGTGATGGTGGACGGGCAGTTGGTCCTGGCCCTGGCTTCCGATCCGCTGGGACGGGGCTGGGACCTGTTCGGGACCGCGACCAGGGCGCTCGACTACAGCCCGCTGACGCCGGCGACCGTCGGGGCCGTCCAGCTCGCGGCCATCGCCGGTGGCGGTGCGCTCGCGGTGACGGCGGCGTGCGGGGCCTTGGCTTGGAGTCGGGACGGACCGGGCGGCGTTGCGGCCTCGTCCGGCGACGGGATCGACGAACGGGCGTTGGTGGCGGTCAGGAGGCTCTGGATGGTCGGGCTTTGGGCGGCGGCTGCGGCGGCGCTGACCGTGTTCGCCGTGGCGGCGGACGTGGGATAACCGGGTGCGCCATGAACCTCGGAGTAGCGGTGGCTGATGTGGGTCTGGGAACCTAGGGAGGTGGTCGACGCGGCGATGTTGGTGCTCGCCCATCAGGGCGGCTGGGACGAGATGCTGATGGTGCTGCTGCCCATCGTCATCTTCGCCGTCCTGCTCATCGTGGCGAACCGGCGGGCCGGGCACATCGAGCAGCATCAGAACGACACGCAGGACGGGTCCTCGACCCCCTAGCCGGCGTGCCCCGGTTCACCGTCAGTCGATCCGTCTCGCCGGCCGTCGCAGACGCCCTCGTTCTTCGCCGGGACGATGTCGTCGGCGAGGTCGAGGAGGTCTTGGGTGCCGGTGCGGACGGGTCCGACGGGGATGCGGCGCCAGCCGGCGTCGATACGTGGCGATATGGGCTGGGTGAGGGGCCGTTCACTCGGTACTCGCGGTCTGTCGAGGTGGATCGGCGTGCCCGGGGTGACGGGGGCGTCGTCGTGCGGGAGACCTACGACTTCGCTCTGCCTGCCGGGACCTGGCGGTTCCTGCTGACGCCGGCGGTCCGCGGGGCCTTGCGGCGGCGGCGGTTCGTGCCGGCTGCCGACGGGTCCGATGGTGGCGGCAAGCGATTGCCGTGGTGGTTCCCGCCGGAGCGGCCGGATGCCCGGGCGGCGATGGTGCTCGGGTTGCTGGCGACTCTGGCGCTCGTGCTCGGCTACCTGAGCTCGCTGCTGCGGCAGACGATGACGTTCGCGGCCGACGAGTTCGGGGCGGGGACCTCGGCGCAGGGAACCGCCTTCGCCGCGGTTCGGATCGGTGGGGTGCTGGCCATCCTGCTCGGGATGCTGGCGGACCGGCGGGGACGGCGGGTGGTCCTGGCGCTGGCGATGGCGGCGTCGATCCTCGCCACGCTGGCCGGGGCCCTGGCGCCCGGGCTCGCCTTCCTGACCGCCACCCAGGCCGTGAGCCGGGGGGCCTGGGTGTCGGCGGGGATCCTGCTCGTCGTCGTGGCCGCGGAGGAGATGCCGGCCGGAGCCCGGGCCTACGCGCTGAGCGTCCTGGCGCTGACCGGGTCGCTCGGGGCCGGGATGGTGCTGTGGGTCCTGCCGGTGGCCGGGATCGACGAGCACGCCTGGCGGCTGCTCTACCTCGTGCCGGTGCTGTTCGTGGCGCCGGTCCTCCGCATCGGGCGGCTCGTGCCCGAGAGCCGGCGCTACGTTCGCCCCCACCGGCGCCTGCCGCTCGCCGGGCACTACCGGCGGCTGGCGCTGGTGGGCGGGGCCGCCTGCCTGCTCAACATCTTCGCGGCGCCCGAGGCCCAGTTCCTCAACGAGTTCCTCCGCAACGAGCGGGGCATGAGCGCCACCGGCATCTCGCTGTTCGGCCTGGCCGTCGGCACGCCCGTCGGCATCGGCGTCTACATCGGCGGCCGGCTGGCCGACACCCGGGGGCGGCGGGTCGTGGGGGCCGCCGGGCTGGCCGTCGGCACCGTGCTCACCGCCGCCACATTCGGCCTCACCGGCCCGGCCATGTGGCTGAGCGCCATCGCCGGCGGGATCTTCGCGGCCGCCACGGTCCCCACCATCGGCGTCTATGGGCCCGAGCTGTTCCCGACCTCGCTGCGGGGCCGGGCCAACGGGATCATCAGCACGACCGCCATGGTCGGGGCGGCGGTCGGGCTCGTCGCCGCCGGCCGTCTGGAGGACGCGCTCGGCTCCTTCGCCCGGGCGCTCGGCGTGCTGGCGCTGTTCCCGCTGGCGATCGCGGTCCTCATCCTCGTCTGGTTCCCCGAGACCGCCCGCCGTGAGCTCGAGGACATCAACCCGGAGGACCGGGTCGCCTCACCGGAGCCCGGCGACCCAGGTGGCGACCGCGTCGCTGACCTGGACGTCGGCGCCCCGTAGCTCGTGGCGGCCGCCGGCGATCCACAGGTGGGTGACCGGACCGGGGATGGCGGCGGTGTGGGCCTCCATCTCCTCCGGCGTGCCGAACGGGTCGCTGGTGCCGGACACGAACAGGCACGGCACGTCGAGGGCCGGGAAGTGGTCGACCCGCAGCTTGTCGGGCCGGCCCGGCGGGTGCAGCGGGTACGCCACCAGCGCCAGCCCGGCGGCGGGCAGGCCCTCGGCGACCGCCATCGAGCACATCCGCCCGCCCATCGACCGGCCGCCGAGCACCAGCGCACCCGGGTCGACGCCCGCCGTCGCCGCCAGGGCGGCGGCCTCGTCCCGCACGCAGGCGATCAGCTTGGGCGCCCGGTCCGGGGCTCGGCGACCCTCCCGGCGGTACGGGAAGTCGGCCCGCACCACCGGCAGCGGCGCCAGCGCCCGCTCGATCGCCACCAGCGTCGGGGATTCCCGGCTGGCACCCGCCCCGGGGAACAGCAGCGCCCCGCCGGCGGCCGTCATCGCCGCACCTCGCGCCGGCCGCACGACACCGGCGAACGCAGCCAGACCCGGGCGGTCACAGGGCCAGCAGGATCCGGCGCGCTTCGCTGAGCTCGGCCAGGCGGCCGGCAGCCTGGCCGCGGTCGCCGCCGTGGTCGGGGTGGGCCGCCCGGACCAGGGTCCGGAAGCGGCGCTGCACCGCCCGGCGGGCGGGTTGCGTACCCGCCCCGTCCAGGTCCAGCTCCAGCACCCCGAGCGCCCAGCCCACCGGGTCCCGGTACGCGTCGGCGGTCCAGTCGCCGTGGCGGGTCAGACCCGACAGCAGCGTCACCAGACTGGTGTCGATCGGCCCGGTCCAGCGCATGGCCTTGCGGATCGCGTCCATCACCCGGGTCCGCGGCCCCAGCGCCAGCGCCCCCGCCGCGTACACCGCCGCGAGGATGTGGTGGGCTGGCGCCCCCTTGTCGTCCAGCTCGAACGCCAGCTCCTCCCCGGACCCGACCAGCCGGTGCACGCTGCGCTGCAGCCCGATCCGGTCCGTCTGCAGCCGGTGCCGCAGCCGGGGCTGGGGGATGCGGTACCCGGCCTCGAGCTGGCGGGTGAGCCGGTCGAGGTCGTCGAACATGTCCGGCTCGAGGCAGGGGATGAACCCGGCCACCACCCCGCCCAGCAGGATGCCCCCGAACCCCGGCGCCGGCGTCACCGGCAGGGTGTTGTCGCCCAGCGCCACCCGGCGGGTGGGGGCGATCGGGCGGGAGTGGAAGACCTCCAGCTCAGCCAGGATCACCGGCGCAGCCTACTGGCGCCCGCACCTGCTCCCGCGACTCCCGGATCTCAGACGAACGGCCGCAACGCCTGCCGCAGGTCACCGGCCTGCGACCGCACCTCGGCCTGGTCGAGGTTGTCCTCGATCAGCAGGTCGACCAGGCCGGACACCCGCTCCTGGATCCGCTCCCACTCCCGCGGGTCGAACCCGTAGGGCGGCGCGGCGTCCTCGACGACCTTGCCCGACTCCAGCAGCTTGAGCGTGCCCTCGTTGTCCTGGGCGTCGTGCTGCAGCCGGTCGGCGGCCACGAACAGGTCGCCCAGCAGCTCGGCCCCGTCGATCCCGTCGCCGGCACCGCCGCCCTCCCCGTCCTCGGCGGCCAGCTCGTCGGGGTCGGCAGCCGCCGCCAGCAGGTCGTCGACCGCCTCCTCGTCGTCGGCGTAGACGAACAGCTCGTCGCCGTCCCACTCGAAGTCGACGCCCGCCGCCTCCAGCTGGTCCTCGACCCGGTCGACCTGATCGTCGTCCCAGTCGGACAGGTCGTAGGCGACCTTGTCCCGGTCGGGGTCGAGCGGCGGGTTGGCCTGGCCCTCGAGGATGTCGAGGATGTTCTCGACCGCCGGCTCGTCCTCGGCGGCGATGTGCAGGTCGGAGCCGTCCCAGCGGTGGGGGATCGTGGCCTCCCGCAGCCGGTCGGTGAGCGCCTGGCGCTCCATGTCGCTGCGGTCGTCGAGCTCGTAGACGACCTCGCCGTCGTCGCCGCCGTCGCCGCCCTCGTCGGACTCGGGCTCGGGATCGGGCTCGTCACGCTCGCCCGGCAACCCCGAGAAGGTGAACCCGAGGTCCTCGGCCTGTTGCTGTTTGAAGGGATCGGACAGTTGACCCACGGGTCCATATAACCAGGCCGACTATCTTCCCCGCATGACCGAGAAGCAGCGTCCCGACCGCAACCTGGCCATGGAGCTCGTGCGGGTGACGGAGGCCGCCGCCTTGGCCGGATCGCGGTGGATGGGGCGGGGGGACAAGAACGGGGCCGACGGCGCCGCCGTCGACGCCATGCGCATCGTGCTCGAGGGCGTGCCGATGGACGGCATCGTCGTCATCGGCGAGGGCGAGAAGGACGAGGCCCCCATGCTCTTCAACGGCGAGCGGGTCGGCGACGGCACCCCCACGCTCACCGACGTGGCCGTCGACCCCATCGACGGCACCACGCTGACCGCCCTCGGGCGGGGGAACGCCATCGCCGTCATCGCCGTCTCCGAGCGGGGGACGATGTACGACCCGGGGCCGTGCGTGTACATGGAGAAGATCGCCGTCGGGCCCGAGTGCGCCGGCGCCATCGACATCACGATGTCGGCCGCCGACAACATCGACGCCGTGGCCAAGGCCAAGGGCACCAGCCCCCGGGACGTCACCATCGTCATCCTCGACCGGCCCCGCCACGAGGAGCTCATCGCCGAGGTGCGCTCGACCGGCGCCCGCATCCGGCTGATCCCCGACGGCGACGTGGCCGGCGCCATCTCGACCGCCTGGACCGACGCGGGCGCCGACATCCTGTTCGGCATCGGTGGCACCCCGGAGGGCGTGATCGCCGCCGCCGCGCTCAAGTGCATGGGCGGCGAGCTCCAGGGCCGGCTGTGGCCCCGCAACGACGACGAGCGCCAGGCCGCGCTGGACGCCGGCTACGACCTGACCCGGGTGCTGACGACCGACGACCTCGTCGGCGGGGACAACTGCTTCTTCGCCGCCACCGGGATCACCGATGGCGAGCTGCTGAAGGGCGTCCACTTCTCCCGGCGGGGGGCGTCGACGCAGTCGCTGGTCATGCGGTCCAAGTCCGGGACCGTGCGGCTGATCAACGCCCAGCACCAGCTGTCGAAGCTGGCCGGGTTCTCGTCGATCGACTTCGCCTGAGCCGGCGGCGGTCAGAGGCGGCGGGCCGCCCGGGCCGCCACCCGGCGGCGCAGGCCCCGGGGCAGCGGCGTCGAGGCGGCGACGGCGACCTTGTTGAGGGTGCCGGGAACGAACCACGGCTTGCCGGCCGCGGCGGCGTCGAGGGCGAGGGAGGCGACCTCCTCGGCCGACTGCCAGGCCGCCCCGGGGAGCTGGCGGCCGGCGATGCCGGCCCGGGCCTGGAACTCGCTGCGGGTGAAGCCGGGGAGGACGGTGGTGAGGGTGACGCCGGTCCCGGCCAGCTCGCCGTAGACCGCCTCGCCGAAGCTGGCCACGAACGCCTTGGTGGCGCCGTAGGTGGCGTTGCCCGGCGTGGCCTGGAGCCCCGCCACCGACGAGATGTTGAGGACCGCCCCGTGGCCCCGGCCCAGCATGCCGCCGAGGGCGGCGTGGGTGAGCCGGACGAGGGCGGTGACGTTGACGGCGATCTCCCGGGTCTCGCCGTCGAGGTCGAGGCTGGCGAAGTCGCCGTAGGTGCCGAAGCCGGCGTTGTTCACGGCCAGGTCGATCGGCCGGGCCCGGTCGCCCAGTCGGCGCTCGACGGTGGCCAGTTGGGTGGGATCGGCGAGGTCGGCGACGACGACCTCGACGTCGACGCCGGCCCTCTCGCCGCCGACCTTGGGGAACATGAGCTCGGCGGCCAGCGCCTCGAGCCGCCCCCGGTCGCGGGCGACGACGACCAGGTGGACCCCGGACCGCCCGAGCCGCCGGGCCATCGCCCGCCCGATGCCGGACGACGCACCGGTGATCAGGGCCCGCCGCCAGGCGAAGGGCCGCTCCGCCGGGGCGGGCGCCGCCGGCGCCGTTGCCTCGGTCTCGCCGTGGCCGGACCCCTCGGCGACAGCCTCGTCGGCAGCGGACGGCGGATCGGCGGCGGCGTTCATGCCCCGGCAGCGTAGAGTCCCGCCGCCGCCCACCCCGCCGCCTCGGCCGCCGCCGACGTGAGACCGGGTGCCACTACAGGCCGTGCACCAACAGGCCGGCCGACCCCTGTGCGCAGCATGCCGGGGGGCCGCGACGACCTCGAGGCGAACGTGGCGGCCATGGGGCCGGCGGGTCGCCGCGCGGCCGACCCCGGAGCACCGGGCCGATGGGGGCGCCGGCCGGCCGGCCGACAACCCTCGCGCAGCGGAGCGTGGCCGGGGGTGGCGTGCGGCGGGACTGCCAGCAGGCTCACGCCGGCAGGGCGCGGACGCAACGGGCGGCACCCCGCACCGGCCCGACCGCCACCCGGTACACGCCAGCGCCGCGGACGCAACCGGGCGGCACACGGCACCCGGCACGACTGCCCCCGACACACGCCAGCCCGGCGGAAGCAACGGGCGGCGGGCGGCGGGCGGCGTCGGCAGGCGGCGGCACG
>DATFRN010000374.1:0-3428 GCA_035263165.1 Acidimicrobiales bacterium
CTGGGTCGCCTACGACCAGCTCGCCGCCCACGGCGCCGACCCCGGCCTGGTGCGCCTGGCCGACGCCGCGCTGGCCGGCCTCGACGAGCTGGCGGCCACCGGTCGGCTCACCGGTCGCCGGGCGTGACCGACGGCGGTCACGCTCACCCGCCGCCCGGCCCGACACACGACCGTCAACCCACCCGCCGCCCGGCCCCACACACGACCGTCAGCTCACACGTCGCCGGGCGTGACGCACGACGGCATGCGGTTGGCGTTGGCGAACTCGTCGATCCACTCGGTCACCTGCACGGCCTGCCCGGGCTTGGGCGACACCAGCATCCGGGCGTCGGGGTCGGACCGCAGCTTGTCGGCGTAGTTCTGCCGGTCCTGCACGTAGATCCGCCAGTCCGACACCCATTCCTCGGCCCGCCGGCGCTGGTCCCCGGCCACCGGCACCCGGGCCGCCAGCCGGTCGAGGTCGTCGAGCATGGCCCGGAAGTCGGCGTTGGCCTTGTCGATCACGCCGGCCCGGGCGGTGGCGTTCGGGGACTCGTCGGCCAGCGGCAGCTCGCCCACGGCGTCGAGCGCCCGGGCGCAGCGGGCCTCGCCGGCCTCGGCGAACGCAGTGTCCGCCAGCCGGTCGATCGGGTCGTGGCGACCGGGCCCGAAGGCCAGGTAGAGCACGTAGCCCCACATCGACACCAGGGCGACCACGACCAGCGTCAGCACCACGCGGGTCGGGCCCCAGCGCCGCCGGGGCGCGCCGCCGCCGGTGTCCTCGTCGCCGCCGGCGGCGGGGGGCGAGGCGGGCGGAGGCGTCGACGTCATCACCGCACAAGGCTCCCCGGCGGGCGCGGGCCGCGTCCAGTCGAGCGGATCCGGCTGGACCCGCCGCCGCCGGACGGGGACGATGTCACCGTGACATCCGCGCCGACGCCCGCGCCGACCGTCCTCGATGATCTCGCCGCCCGCGGCCTCGTGCACGACACGACGGACCGCGACGCGCTGGCCGCCCGCCTGGCCGCGGGCCCGGTCGCCGTGTACTACGGCTGCGATCCCACAGCCGACAGCCTGCATGTCGGCAACCTCATCGGCCTGCTCGTGCTGCGCCGGCTGCAGGACGCCGGCCACCGCTGCGTGGCCCTGGCCGGCGGGGCGACGGGCATGGTGGGCGACCCGAGCGGCCGCTCCGAGGAGCGCAACCTGCTCGACGACGCCACCCTCAGCGCCAATGCGGCGGCCATCAAGGATCAGATGGCCCGCGTCCTCGACTTCGACGCCGGCGGCGCGGTCCTGGTCGACAACCGGGACTGGACCGTCGGCGTCACGCTGCTCGACTTCCTGCGGGACGTGGGCAAGCACGTCACGGTCAACCAGATGCTCGCCCGTGAGTCGGTGAAGACCCGCCTGGCCGGCGAGTCGGGCATCAGCTTCACCGAGTTCAGCTACATGCTCCTCCAGGCCCACGACTACCTGCACCTTCACCGCCACCACGGCGTCGACCTGCAGATCGGCGGGTCGGACCAGTGGGGCAACATCCTCGCCGGGGTCGACCTGGTGCGCCGGGTCACCGGCGACGCCGTGCACGGCCTGTCCTGGCCGCTCCTGACCGCGCCCGACGGCAGCAAGCTGGGCAAGACGACCGGCGCCCGGGTGTGGCTCGACCCCGCCCGCACCAGCCCGTACCAGTTCTTCCAGCACTGGATGCATACCGACGACCGCCAGGTGGGGGAGTACCTGGCCAAGTTCACCCTGCTGGGCATGGACGACGTGGCGGCGATCGCCGCCGCCCACGCCGAGGCCCCCGAGCGGCGGGCCGGCCAGCGGCGGCTGGCGGCCGAGGCGACCGCGCTGGTCCACGGGGCCGAGGCCGCGCAGGCGGCCGCCGAGGCCAGCGACCTGTTGTTCGGCGGCGGCTCGCCCCGGGAGGTGGGTCCGGCGGCGCTGGCCGTGGTGGCCGCCGAGGTGCCGACCGCCCCACTGCCGGCGCCGGCCGAGCTGGACGAGGGCGCCGACCTGGTGCCGCTGCTGGCCGAGGCCGGCCTGGCCAGCTCGAAGAGCGACGCCCGGCGGGCGCTCGAGCAGGGGGCGGTGGCGGTGAACGGCGAGCGGGTGGGCCCCGGCGCCGTGGTCGGGGGCAGCGACGTGCTGCACGGCCGGTTCGTCGTCCTGCGCAAGGGGAAGAGGAACTATGCGCTGCTGGTGGGCGTCTGACGGCTCGGCCGGTAGGCTGGACGGGCGCCTGAGACCGCGCGCCCCCGGAGAAATCTCCGCAGAACCGCGCTCTCAGGTTGACGGTGTCCGAGTGAATCGTTAGATTGACTCTCCGCCCCACACGGCCCCTGCGGCCGCACCGGGCACGCCAGTCCGGCACCAAAGCTCCAGCTAGGGGCATGTGCCGCGAGCGGATGTCGCTCCTTGAAAACAGAAGACAGGACGAGAGAGCGAGTGCGGGCGACCGCCTCGGGGCCTTCGGGCGTCGGGCGTGGTCGTTTGATATTGCACCGTCAATTAGCCGGGTGGGACCAACCCCATCCGGCGGTGCCAGTACCTCGAACCGGGCGGCAAATTCCGGTCCGAGGTGCTCTTCATCGACAGGCGTCGCCGCTTCTGCGATGGCGCCTGGGTTTTCGACGGAGAGTTTGATCCTGGCTCAGGACGAACGCTGGCGGCGTGCTTAACACATGCAAGTCGAACGAGGTCCAACCGGTGGCAACACCGGAGACGACCTAGTGGCGAACGGGTGAGTAACACGTGAGGAACCTGCCCCGAAGTCTGGGATAACCCCCCGAAAGGGGAGCTAATACCGGATGCCCCCACCAGATCGCATGTTCAGGTGAGGAAAGGATTCTGCTTCGGGAGGGTCTCGCGGCCTATCAGCTTGTTGGTGAGGTAACGGCTCACCAAGGCGACGACGGGTAGCTGGTCTGAGAGGACGATCAGCCACACTGGGACTGAGACACGGCCCAGACTCCTACGGGAGGCAGCAGTGGGGAATCTTGCGCAATGGGCGAAAGCCTGACGCAGCAACGCCGCGTGCGGGATGAAGGCCTTCGGGTTGTAAACCGCTTTCAGTAGGGACGAATTCAGACGGTACCTACAGAAGAAGCACCGGCCAACTACGTGCCAGCAGCCGCGGTAACACGTAGGGTGCAAGCGTTGTCCGGAATCATTGGGCGTAAAGAGCTCGTAGGCGGCTTAGTAAGTCGGGTGTGAAAACCCCAGGCTCAACCTGGGGACGCCACCCGATACTGCTGTGGCTAGAGTCCAGTAGGGGAGTGTGGAATTCCCGGTGTAGCGGTGAAATGCGCAGATATCGGGAGGAACACCAGCGGCGAAGGCGGCACTCTGGGCTGGAACTGACGCTGAGGAGCGAAAGCGTGGGTAGCAAACAGGATTAGATACCCTGGTAGTCCACGCCGTAAACGTTGGGCACTAGGTGTGGG
>DATFRN010000375.1:0-9054 GCA_035263165.1 Acidimicrobiales bacterium
CGCCACGATCGCCGCCATCGAGTAGCCGACCAGGTCCACCGGCCCGGGCCCCAGTGCGTCGAGCAGCGCCGACAGGTCGCGGGCCATGCGGTCCTCGCCATAGAGGCTGCGCCGACAGGCGTCGCCGTGGCCCGAGCGGCCCGCTGCGAAGCAGCAAGAGCGGGAAGCACAGACCACGGCGGCGGGTGGTCGGAGGGCGGCCCCCAGGCGTACCAGGCGATCTCGACCCCGTCGTCGGCGGTGAAGCGGTACACGGCCCGATCCTCGCGCGAGAACGTGTTCTAGTCTGGTGGCATGGACGAGCCCGGCCACCCCGTCTTCGACGCCGACAACCACTACTACGAGGCCACCGACGCCTTCACCCGCCACCTCGAGCCGGCCCTCGGGCCCCGCTGCGTGCAGTGGGCCACGATCGACGGCCGCCGGTACCAGGTGCTGGGGGGCCGCGTGAGCCGGGCGGTCAGCAACGCCACGTTCGACCCGATCTCCAAGCCCGGCTGCCTCTACCACTACTTCCGGGGCACCGAGACCGGCGTCGACGTGCTGGCCCGGGTGCGCGACCACGAGCCGATCCGCCCCGAGTACCGGGACCGCGACGCCCGCCTCGCCACGCTCGACGCCCAGGGCCTGGCCGGGTGCTGGCTGTTCCCCACGCTGGGGATGATCTACGAGGAGCCCCTCCACCACGACCCCGAGGCCGTGTGCCACACGTTCCGGGCCTTCAACCGGTGGCTCGCCGAGGACTGGGGCTTCGCCTACCGGGACCGCATCTTCGCCGCCCCCTACCTGACCCTGGCCGACCCCGACTGGGCCGTCGAGGAGGTCGACTGGGCGCTGGGGGAGGGGGCCCGGATGCTGGTCATGCGGGCCGCTGCCCCGACCACCGACCGGGGGCGGCGCTCGCCCTTCGACCCGCTGTTCGACCCGTTCTGGGCCCGGGTCGACGAGGCGGGCGTGACCGTGGTCGTCCATGCCGGCGACAGCGGCACCTCCTCGGACGGCTACGCGGTCGACGGGTTCGCCGCCACCTTCTCGGGCGGGGGCCACGGCCCGACGCTCAAGAACTTCGCCATCGAGAAGGCGGTGCACGACTACCTGCTGTCGATGACGCTGGCCAACCTGTTCAAGCGGTTCCCGCGGCTGCGGGTCGCCTCGGTGGAGAACGGAGCCGAGTTCCTGCCCGACCTGTTCCGCAAGCTGCGGTCGGTGGGCCGCAAGTCGCCGGGCTGGTTCGACGGCGACCCGGTCGACGTCTTCCGCCGCCACGTGTGGATCAACCCGTTCTGGGAGGACGACCTGGCCTCGGTGGTCGACTGGATGGGCGCCGACCGCGTGCTGTTCGGGTCGGACTGGCCCCACATCGAGGGCCTGCCCCAGCCGCTCGACTACCTGGCGGAGACCAAGGTGCTCGACGCCGGCGACCGCCGCCGGGTCCTGCACGACAACGTCCTCGAGCTGACCACCCCGCTCGGGGCCTGACCCGGGCCCGGGACGCGCAACACCCCCGGCGGCTGCCGGGGGTGTGAGGGTGGCCGGGGCGCACCTGGTGGCCGTGCCACAAGTGCGTGGTCCGGGGTCGCCCGCCCGACCCCGGCTCACCCACCTCCGCTTCGATGGTCCGCCCGCCGCCCCGAAGGGCCGCGGTGGGGAGCTAAGCCCGCCCGAACTTTCTCCCCAACATCTCTGCGGAGTTGTTGCACCCTCTAGATCGCGCCAGGGTTAACGGGCGTTACACGTCGCCGGAAGTTTTTTCCGACGGTGTGCAACGACCCCGCTCAGGGGGCGTCGCCCGCGCTGAAACTCGTCGCGCCGGCCGGCTCGGTGTCCGGCGGTGCGGTGGTCGGCGGCTCGGTGGTGGGCGGCGGCTCGGACACCGTGGTGGGCGTCTCGGTCGTCGGCGGCGGCTCGGCGACCGAGGTGGGCGGCGCCTCGGAGACCGTCGTGGCCGTCGTGTCGGCGGTCGACGTCGTGGTCGGGGTCGTGCCCGCCGAGGCGGTCATCGCCGCCGCGGCGTCGGCGACGTCCTTGGACACGGTCGGCACCAGCGCCGCCGGCAGCGGCACGCAGGCGGGCAGCACGCTGGCGCACTCGCTGCGATCGGTCGCGGCCGCGCCCGAGCGGGAGTGGCCGTGGCGGGTCGCGGTGGTGCCGACCTCGGGCCCCTCGGTGGCCGGGGCCGGCGTGGTGGTGCTGACGTGGTGCTCGGGCTGGGTCAGCGCCGGGACCACCACGGTGGCCACGATGCCGGTGGTGGCGGCGGCCGCGGCCGCGGCGATGCCGACGGCGGTCGTGACCGCCACCGCCTTCATGGCCACGACCCGGCCGACCGTGCGGGCCAGCGGGTACTTCGAGTTCTCCAGCCGGGCCGCGGCGTGCTTGGCGCGGTAGTAGCGCTCGCCCCCGTGCTTGGCCCGGTAGGCGTCGAGGTCGACGGGGGCCCGCGGGGCGCGGAGGTCGATGACGGCCGGCCCCGCGTCCCGGTAGGCGCCCGGGCGTCCGGTGGCCTCGCCGGCCTCGGCCTCGTCCGCCTCGGCTTCGGGCTCGGGAGCCACCTCGGCCTCGGCCTCCGGCTCGGGGGTGGCCTCGGCCTCGGCCTCGGCCGCGGCGTCGACCGCCGCCTCCGCCTCGGCCAGGACCGCCAGCCGCAGCTCGCGCATCTGGGCCACGATCTCGGCCTCGCGGGCGAGCTCGTCCTCGCGGGCCGGGGCGAGGGCGGTGCGCACCAGCACGGCCACGTCGCCGCACCAGGCCGGAGCCTGGGCGGACGGGGCCTCGCCGGCCAGCAGCCGGTCGAGCTCGGCGTCGAGCTCTGTCATGTCGACGGTGCCGTCGTCGGAGTCGGTCATTCGGCCAGAGCCTCCTGGCTCATCCTGGCGGCGAGGCGCTTGAGCGCCCGGTGGCAGAGAACGCGGACGGACCCCGGCGAGCGGCCCATCACCCGGGCGACCTCGCTGACGTCGAAGCCGCCGAGGACCCGCAGAAGCACGGCCTCGGCCTGGTCGGCCGGGAGCCCCGTCACCAGCAGCTCGACGGTCTCCCGCACGCCCAGCTGCTCGATGACGAGCCAGGCGGGGTCGCCGCCGATGCCCCGCTCGACCGGCCCGTCCAGCAGGTCGTGGGGCATGGGGTCGGTGCGGCGGCGCACGCTGCGCCGGCGGTGCTCGATGAGCCGGTGGCGGGCGATGGTGAAGATCCAGCCCCGGAAGCCGGCCTCGTCGCCCTGGAAGCGGCCGAGGCCCCGGGCCACCGCCAGCCACACCTCGGCGGCGAGGTCGTCGGCCATGCCCGGCTCCTGCGCGGTGAGGTAGCGCAGCAGCCGCGGCTGGTACGTGCGGTAGATCTCCGTCAGCGCGCGTTGCTCGCCCTGGACGGCGGCGGCCAGCAGCGCCGGAAAGTCGAGGTCACGGGTCGTTTCCGTGGGGCGCACACTAACCACTCGCGCGAGGCCCCCCGAACGTTCGCGCGCCATGTGGCAGCGGCGTCACGACAGGTGTGTGCGTTCCCTCGGCGGCGGGGCCGGTCGCTACGCTGGCCCGAGCCCCGGCGGGCGGTGTGCGCTCGCTCGGCTCTGGAGGATCGCATGTCCGCTGCGCCCATCGGCTACCGCCCGGTCGCCTCGCACGACGACACCGTGCGCACCGAGTTCCTGGCGCGGGTCTACCAGCACCTGGGCCTGGCCCTGGCGGCGTTCGTGGCGTTCGAGGTCCTGTTGTTCGAGCTGGGAATCGCCAAGGGCATCTACGACTTCGTGGCGCGCAGCGGCGGGGCGTGGCTCCTGATGCTCGGCGCGTTCATGGTCATCAGCTGGATCGCCACCAACGCCGCCCACGACATCCTGAACCCCCAGCGCCAGTACCTGGGCCTGTTCGGCATCGCCGCCGGCCAGGCGCTGATCTTCGCCCCGTGGCTCTACTTCTTCTTCAACGTCCACGACAACGGCAGCGCCGACGTGGTGGCGGCCGGGATCATCACCGCCATCGGGTTCGCCGGGCTCACGTTGGTGGCGATGGTCACCCGCAAGGACCTGTCGTTCCTGCGCCCGATCATCCTGTTCGGCATGTTCATGGCCCTCGCGCTCATCGTGGGCGCGGTGGTGTTCGGCATGGACCTGGGCGTGTGGTTCTCGGTGGCGATGATCGCGCTGGCCGGCGGGTCGATCCTCTACCAGACCCAGACGATCATGCGGCGCTACCCGCCCGAGGCCTACGTCGGCGCCTCGGTGCAGCTGTTCGCGTCGGTGATGCTCCTGTTCTGGTACGTCCTGCGGCTGTTCGCCCGCCGCTAGCCGCCGGCCCCGAACGGGGCGCCGTCGACCCGGTCGACGGTCACGAACTGCGCCACCGGCGCCCGGCGCAGCCGCCGGGGCTGGTGGACGGGGTGCCCGAGCGCGACGAGCGCGGCCAGCGCCATCTCGTCCGGTGCGCCCAGCACCTCGCGCACCCCGGCCTCCTCGCGGATGGCCATCGTGGTGATCACGCCGCCGAGGCCCTCCTCCCGGGCGGCCAGCAGCAGGTTCCAGGCGAACGGGTAGACCGAGGCGCCGCCGGCGAAGGTGTACCGGTCGTGGTCGCGGTCGACCGCGGCCAGGTCCCGCAGGTCGACCAGCAGCGCCAGCAGCACCGGGACCTCGTCGAGGTGCTCGGCGAAGCCGCCCGGCGCCCCGGCGGCCGCCTCGGTCACGGACGCCACCCGGGTCAGCGCCTCGGTCTCGGCGGCGCGGTCGGTGATCGGCGCCCAGGGCGTGAGCCCGGCCGACGCCATGGCCAGGTAGTCGTACCAGCCGGGGAGGTAGAGGTCGCGCAGGGACCGTCGGAGGGCCGGGTCCTCGACCACCACCACCCGCCAGCCCTGGCGGTTGCCGCCGCTCGGGGCGAACCGGGCCGTGTCGAGCACCCGGGCCAGGGCCTCGGGCGCCACCGGCTCGTCGGTGAACTCCCGCACCGCGGCGGTGGTGCGCAGGGCATCGGTCAGCTCCATGGCGGGGACGCTAGCCCGCGCACCCTTGCGATCGTCTCAATACCCCCCTAGGGTATAAGCGATGCACGAGCACCACGACCACGGCGGCGAGCACGGCGATCACGGCTCCCACGCCGGACACGACCCCGAGATGTTCCGGCGTCGCTTCTGGCTCAGCCTCGTCCTGACGGTCCCGCTGGTGGTGACCAGCGAGATGGTCATGGACTGGTTCGGCTACTCGCTCGACGTCCCCGGCATGTCGGTGATCAAGCCGGTGCTGGGCTCGATCGTGTTCTGGTGGGGCGGCTGGCCGTTCCTGTCCGGGGCCGTGGCGGAGATCAAGGCCCGGCAGCCCGGGATGATGCTGCTGATCGGCCTGGCCATCGTCGTGGCCTACACGTCGTCGCTGGCCACCAGCCTGGGCTGGGGCGACCTCGACTTCTGGTGGGAGCTGGCCACCCTGGTCACGATCATGCTGCTGGGCCACTGGCAGGAGATGAAGGCCATCGGCCAGGCCCAGGGGGCGCTGGCCGCCCTGGCCGAACTGCTGCCCGACGAGGCCGAGCGGGTCGGACCGGACGGGGCGGTCGAGACGGTGGCGCTGGCCGCCCTGGCCCCCGGCGACGTCGTGCTCGTCCGCTCCGGCGCCCGGGTGCCGGCCGACGGCACGGTGGTCGAGGGGTCGGCCGAGATGGACGAGTCGATGATCACCGGCGAGTCCCGCCCCGTGCCGCGGGCGGAGGGCGACGCGGTGGTGGCCGGCACGGTGGCCACCGACTCCGCCGTGCGGGTGCGGGTCGAGGCGGTGGGGGAGGACACCGCGCTGGCCGGCATCCAGCGCCTGGTGGCCGAGGCCCAGGCCAGCCGCAGCCGGGCCCAGGTCCTGGCCGACCGGTTCGCCGCCGCCCTGTTCTGGGTCGCGAGTGCGGCCGGCATCGTGACGTTCGTGGCCTGGTCCGTCGCCGGCGACCTCGGCGACGCCGTCGAGCGCACGGTGACCGTGCTGGTCATCGCCTGCCCCCACGCCCTCGGCCTGGCCATCCCCCTGGTGGTGTCGCTGGCCACGGCGGTGGCGGCCCGGGCCGGCATCCTGGTCAAGGACCGCCTGGCCCTCGAGCGCATGCGCACGGTCGACGTGGTGCTGTTCGACAAGACCGGCACGCTCACCCGCGGCGCCCACGTGGTGGTCGGGGTGGCGGCCGCCGGTCCCGAGCCCGGCGAGGACGAGGTGCTGGCCCTGGCGGCGGCGGCCGAGGCCGACAGCGAGCACCCGCTGGCCCGGGCGGTCGTGGCCGCGGCGGCCGACCGCGGCGTGCCCGCCCGGCGGGCGAGCGGGTTCCGGTCGCTGACCGGCCGGGGCGTCGAGGCCACCGTCGACGGCCGCACGGTGGCCGTCGGCGGCCCGGCGCTCATGCGCCAGCGCGACCTGGCCGTCCCCGACGCCCTGGCCGACCCGGTGGCCGGCTGGGAGGCCCGGGGCTCCGCCGTCCTGGTCGTCGTGCGCGACGGCGAGGTGGTGGGCGCCCTGGCGCTGGAGGACGAGGTCCGGCCCGAGGCCCGGGCTGCGGTGGCCGAGCTGCGGGCGCTCGGCATCGAGGTGGCCATGCTCACCGGCGATACCAAGCCCGTCGCCGCGGCCGTGGCCGAGGACCTCGGGATCACCGAGGTGTTCGCCGAGGTCCTGCCCGAGGACAAGGACGCCGCCGTGGCCGACCTCCAGGACCGGGGCCGGCGGGTGGCGATGGTCGGCGACGGCGTCAACGACGCCCCGGCGCTGGCCCGGGCCGACGTGGGCATCGCCATCGGCGCCGGCACCGACGTGGCCATCGAGTCGGCCGGCGTGGTGCTGGCCGGCAGCGACCCCCGGGGCGTGGTCGGCGTCGTGCGGCTGTCCCGGGCCGCCTACCGCAAGATGATCGAGAACCTGGCCTGGGCGGCCGGCTACAACGCGCTGGCCATCCCGCTCGCCGCCGGCGTGCTGGCCGGCGTGGGCGTGACCGTGTCGCCGGCGGTGGGCGCCATCCTCATGAGCGCCTCGACCGTCGTGGTGGCGGCCAACGCCCAGCTGCTGCGGCGCCTCGACCTGCGGCCCGAGGCGCTGGCGGCCTACTCGGGCGGGCCCGCCAGGCTGACCGAGCCGTCGGGCGCCACGAACCAGCCGGGGTTCCAGGCCACCTCCCAGCGGAATCCCGCCGGGTCGGCGAAGTAGCCCTGGATCCCGCCGAAGAAGATCGGGCCGGCGGGCTTGAGCACGGTCGCGCCCGCGGCCTCGGCCCGGGCCAGCACCTCGACCACCTCGTCGCCGCTGTCCACGTTGTGGGCCAGCGCCACCGCCGACGACCCCGGCTCGCCCACGGGCGCGCCGCTGTCCTCGGCCAGGGCCTCCGCCCTCCACAGGGCGAGCGCCACGCCCCCGCCCACCTGGATGAAGCACACCTCGCCCGGCACCTCCATGACCGGCGTCCAGCCCAGCCCCTCGACGTAGAAGCGCCGGAGGGCGGCCACGTCCGGACACCCCAGCGTGATGATCGACACCTTGGGTTCCATGACCCCAGCATCCCACCACCGCCGGTCGGCCATGCTTGCCTTGGATGTTAGGTGTGCCTAGCATGCGCGTCGCCCGTCGGAGATCTGGAGGGATAAGTGGTCCGACATCGACTCACCGCCTCGGCGGCGCTGGCGCTCGCGCTGGTGATCATGGGCGCCGCCTGCGGCAAGGACGACGGCTCGGGGGTGCGGGACTGCGGTGCGGCGTCCGCCTCGGGCTCGGGGTCGGGTAGCGCCTCCGGTGCGGCGTCGGGCAGCGGCAGCGGCACGGGCTCCGGCTCCGGGGCCTGCGACAGCGGCAGCGGCGCCGGCAGCGGCAGCGGCATCGCCGACGACGTCGCGGGCTCCTCGACCGACGACCCGCTGATCAAGGCGGCCCTGGCCGACTACACGACCTACGTCCAGGCCCAGGTCGACGACACCATCGCCAAGACCAGGACGTTCACGGACGCCGTGCGGTCGGGCGACGTGGCCGCGGCCAAGGCCGCCTACGCCCCCTCCCGCCAGGGCTGGGAGGCCATCGAGCCGATCGCCGGGCTGATCCCCGACATCGACGGGGCCGTCGACTCCCGGGTCGACGACTTCGAGGGCGCCACGGACCCGAAGTTCACCGGCTGGCACCGGCTCGAGTACCTGCTGTGGGAGAAGAACACCACCGACGGCGGCAAGCCCTTCGCCGACGGCCTGGACGCCGACCTGAAGACGCTGAAGACGAAGCTGGCCGACCTGGAGATCCCGCCGGGCGCCCTGGCCGTGGGGGCCGCCGAGCTGATCGAGGAGGTCTCCGAGGGCAAGATCACCGGCGAGGAGGACCGCTACTCGGGCACCGACCTGTGGGACTTCGCCGCCAACGTGTCGGGCTCCGAGAAGGCGTTCGAGCTGATGAAGCCGGCCATCGAGCGCAAGGACGCCGACCTGGCCGCCGGCATCCAGTCCGGCTTCGAGGACCTCGAGCGCCAGCTCGACGCCTACAAGGCGGGCGACGGCTACAAGCCCTACTCGGCGCTCACCGACGCCGACCGCACCGAGATGAAGACCACGCTCGCCGACCTGTCCGAGAAGCTCGCCACCGTGGCGGGGACCCTCGGGCTGAAGAGCTCCTGAGCGCGATGCCGCTCAGCCGGCGACGGTTCCTGGCTACCGGCGTGGCCTCGACCGCCATTGCCGGCCTGGCGGGCCCCCTGGCGGCGTGCGCCGCCGACGATGGCAGCGGGGACGGCGCCGAAGCCCCCGGCGCCGCTCCCCGCTACCTGCCGTTCCATGGGCCCCATCAGGCCGGCATCACCCACCCGGCCAACGAGGTCGGGCTCATGGCCGCGTTCACGGTGACCGCCGGCGACCGGGCCGAGCTGCGGGAGACCCTGGCCGCGCTCACCGGGGAGATCGACCGGCTCATGGCCGGCCGCCCGTACGCCGAGCGGGGGCCCGAGTTCCCGGCCCTCTACACCGGGACCGTGGGCAACCCGCCCCCGCCGTCGGACCTGTCGGTGGTCGTGTCGCTCGGCGCCTCGCTGTTCGACGACCGCTACGGCCTGGCCGGCCGGCGGCCCA
>DATFRN010000376.1:0-3217 GCA_035263165.1 Acidimicrobiales bacterium
GCGGCTGGCCGCCGCGCTGGCGCCCCACGTCCGCGGGCTGTGCTCGACCGACCGCCGGGTGGTCGGGCGGCTCACCGACAGCGACCTCGTGCTCGACGCGCTGGCCCGCGAGGCCATCGTCCGGCTGGCCCCGCTCGGCACATCGTGCCCCGACCACTTCATCCGGACCAAGGTGCGGCCGCTGCTGCTCGACCTGCCGCCCACGGCCCCCGTCGAGGACCTGGTGGCCCGCCTGCGGGAGCTGCACGCCGCCTACCGCGACGACTACGCCGCCTACTACGGCCGCCACGCCGGCCCCGGCTCGCCGGCCATGCGGGGGGCCGACCCGGTGATCGTGCTCGTGCCCGGCGTGGGCATGTTCAGCTTCGGCGCCGACGCCCGGGCCGCCCGCGTCGCCGGCGAGTTCTACGTCAACGCCCTCGACGTGATGCGGGGGGCCGAGGCGCTGTCGAGCTACGCGCCGATCAGCGAGGAGGAGAAGTTCCGCATCGAGTACTGGGAGCTGGAGGAGGCCAAGCTGCGCCGGCTGCCGCCGCCCCGGCCGCTGGCCGGGCGGGTGGCCCTCGTGACCGGGGCCGCCTCCGGCATCGGCCGGGCGATCGCCGCCCGGCTGGGCGCCGAGGGCGCGGCCGTGGTCGTAGCCGACCTGGACGGCCCGGGCGCCGAGGCGGTGGCCGCCGAGCTGGGCGGGCCCGACGTGGCGGTGGCCGTGCAGTTCGACGTCAGCGACGAGGACGCGGTGGCCGACGCGGTGCGGGCGTCGGCCGCCACCTACGGCGGCGTCGACCTGGTCGTCAACAACGCCGGCCTGTCGATCTCCAAGCCGCTGGTCGAGACCACCACCGCCGACTGGGACCTCCAGCACCGCATCATGGCCCGGGGCTCGTTCCTGGTCAGCCGGGAGGCGGCCCGGGTCATGGAGGCCCAGGGCCTGCCGGCCGACATCGTCTACGTCGTGTCCAAGAACGCGGTGGTGGCCGGCAAGGACAACGTGGCCTACGGGGCGGCCAAGGCAGACCAGGCCCACCAGGTCCGGCTGCTGGCCACCGAGCTGGGCCCGCTCGGCGTGCGGGTCAACGGCGTCAACCCCGACGGGGTGGTGCGGGGCTCGGGCATCTTCGAGGGCGGCTGGGGCGAGGAGCGGGCCCGGGTCTACGGCGTGTCCCGCGAGGAGCTGGGCAAGTTCTACGCGGGCCGCACCGTGCTCGGCCACGAGGTGCTGCCCGAGCACGTGGCCGCGGCGGTGTTCGCGCTGTGCTCCGGCGAGCTGGCCCTCACGACGGGCACGATCCTGCCGGTGGACAGCGGCGTCCCGATGGCGTTTCTTCGATAGGGGGAGGAGCCGAGATGACGATCGACCGCAGCCGCATCGAGGAGGACAACCAGATCCGCCTGGCCTGGCACGAGTCGGACCTGGCCCACACGCTCGACGTGGTGGGCCGGGCCGGCGGCGACGGCGAGGCGGTGGCGGCCGAGGTGGCCCGGTTCAGCGCGGCGGCGCCGTCGTGGGCCGTGGGCACCGGCGGCACCCGCTTCGGCCGCTTCCCCGGCGGGGGCGAGCCCCGGGACACGCTGGAGAAGATCGACGACGTGGCCGCGCTCAACGCGCTCACCGGCGCCAACCGCTCGGTCAGCCTCCACGTCCCGTGGGACGACCCCGGCCTGGGCGAGGGCGCCGCCGCCCTGCGCCGCCACGCCGAGGAGCGGGGCATCGCCTTCGACGCCATGAACTCCAACACCTTCCAGGACAACCCCTCCACCACCCGGGACGGGGCCGTGTCCTACAAGTTCGGCAGCCTGGCCAACGTCGACGAGGGCGCCCGCCGGGCCGCGATCGAGCACAACCACGAGGTGATCGACCTCGGCGTCGAGCTGGGGTCGCGGGCCCTGACGGTGTGGCTGGGCGACGGGATGAACCACCCGGGCCAGGCCAGCTTCCGGGGCCAGTTCGAGCGGGTGCTGGCCGGGCTGGGCGAGATCTACGCCCACCTGCCCGGCGACTGGGAGATGTACACCGAGCACAAGCCCTACGAGCCGGCCTTCTACTCGTCGGTCAACAACGACTGGGGCACGTCGCTGCTGCTGGCCCAGGGCACCGGCGACCGGGCCAAGTGCCTGGTCGACCTCGGCCACCACCTGCCCAACACCAACATCGAGCAGGTCGTGTCCCGGCTGGCCATGGTGGGCCGGCTGGGCGGGTTCCACTTCAACGACTCCAAGTACGGCGACGACGACCTGACCGTGGGCTCGATCACGCCGTTCCAGCTGTTCCTCATCGTGGGCGAGTTGCTGGAGGCGGGCGGCGGCCGCATGCCCGACGCCGCCTACATGATCGACGAGAGCCACAACCTGAAGGATCCGCTGGAGGACCTGATCCAGGCCACCGACGCCCTCCAGGTGGCGCTGGCCCAGGCGCTGTGCGTCAACCGGGCCGACCTGGCCGACGCGCAGGGCGCCAACGACCCGGCCCGGGCGGCCGAGGTGCTGCACCGGGGGTTCCGCACCGACGTGCGGCCGCTGGTGGCCGAGGCCCGCCGCCGCAACGGCGCGGCGCTCGACCCCCTGGCCACCTACCGCGCCGTGGGCTACCGGGCGGGCACGATCGCGGCGCGTGGCGCCGACGCGGTCGCGACCGGCCTGTGAGCCCTCGGGCGCCGGCCGTCGCGGCCGTCGACTTCGGCGCCTCCTCGATCCGGGTCGGCCGGGTCGAGCTGGAGCCCGACGGCCCGCGCCTGTCGGTCGTCCACCGTCACGCCCACGCCCCCGCGGCCGATGCCACGGGCGTGCTCCGCTGGGACTGGGCCCGCCTGCTGGCCGAGACCGAGAAGGGCCTGGCCGCCGCCCAGGAGACGGGACCGCTGGCGTCGATCGGGGTGGACACGTGGGGTGTGGACTACGGGCTGCTCGACGCCCACGGCGACCTGGTGGCGCCGCCGGTCTCGTACCGGGACGACCGGACCGCGGGGTACACCGCGGTGGTCGACCGGCTGGGCGGAGCCGCGGCCCTCTACGACGTGGCCGGGCTGCAGCTCCAGCCGTACAACACCATCTTCCAGGTGGCGGCCCACGACCCGGCCGAGCGCGACCGGGCCCGCCACCTGCTCATGCTGCCCGAGCTCGTGGTCCACTACCTCACTGGGGCGCGCGTGGGCGAGCGCTCCAGCGCGGGCACCAGCGGGCTGGTCGACATCCGCGCCGGCGCCTGGTCGGCCGATCT
>DATFRN010000377.1:0-7164 GCA_035263165.1 Acidimicrobiales bacterium
GCCGACCTCGCCCACATGCTGGCCCGGCTGGCCGACGCCGCCGACGGCGTGTTCGAGGGCCACTACGTCGACGACAACATGCGCAACATCCCCGGCCACTTCCACGCCCACGCCCGGCCGGCGGGCGGCTTCTTCGGCCACGGCTTCCGCCGCGACGGGGGCGGCGGGGCGTGAGCATCGGCGGCCCCGCCGAGGGCCCGGGCGGCGGGGGCGGCCGGGGCCGCAGCATCCCGGTCGGGGGCCAGCCGAGCCCGTCGGGCGAGGCGCTGCCGGTGATCAGCCTGTACGAGACGCTGGGTGGCCAGCCGTTCTTCGACGAGCTGGTCGACCGCTTCTACCGCCGGGTGGCGCTCGACCCCGTGTTGCGCCCGCTGTACCCCGAGGACCTGACCGAGCCGCGGCGCCACCTGGCCCTGTTCCTCGGCCAGTACTGGGGCGGCCCGGCGACGTACTCCGAGGAGCGGGGCCACCCCCGCCTGCGGCTGCGCCACGCCCCGTTCGTCATCGACGAGCCCGAGCGCGACGCCTGGCTGCGCCACATGACGGCGGCCCTCGACTCCCTGGTGGTCGAGCGCGACATCCACCCGGTGGTGGAGGCCCGCCTGGTCGACTACTTCGCCATGGCCGCCGACGCCATGATCAACGTGCGGTAGATCACTCGCCCGGGTAGGCGACGCCCAGCTGGGCGCGCATGGCGTCGAGGACCTCCATGAGCGCGATCGACTCGTCCAGGGGCATGACCTCGCTCTCGACGCGGCCGGCGGCGAGGCACCGGTGGACCTCCTCGATCTCGAAGCGCAGGCCGTCGCCCTCCCAGGCGGTGTCGATGTGCTCGGTGGTGCCGCCGGCCGCGGTCACCGTCAGCGACGTGGGGCAGTGCATGAAGGCCGGCAGGTCGATCCAGCCCTCGCTGCCCGAGATGCGGGCCGTGCAGGGCAATGCCACGCGGGTGGCGGCCTTGATCACGCCCAGGCCGCGGCGGTGGTGGAGCAGGCCGGTCACGACCTCGTCCACCCCGGTCTCGCCCACCACGCCGTCGGCCGCCACCCGCTCGGGCCGGCCCAGCACGAGTGCGCACAGCTGGACCGGGTAGATCCCGAGGTCGAGCAGCGCGCCGCCGCCGAGGGCGGGGGCGAACAGCCGGTGCTCGGGGGCGACCGGCACCCGGAACCCGAAGTCGGCCTCGACCAGGAGCGGCTCGCCGATGCGCCCCTCCTCCAACAGGGCGCCCAGGCGGCGGTAGGGCGGCAGGAACCGGCTCCACAGCGCCTCCATCAGGAACACGCCCCGGGCCCGGGCCGCCTCGGCCATGCGCCGGGCCTGGGCGGCGTTGAGGGCGAAGGCCTTCTCGCACAGCACGTGCCGGCCGGCCTCGACGGCGGCCAGCGTGTCGGCCTCGTGGCGGCCGTGGGGGGTGGCCACGTAGACGGCGTCGACCGCCGGGTCGGCGAGCAGGTCCCCGCCGTCGCCGTAGCGCCCGGGTATCCCGAAGCGGTCGCCGAACGCGTGCGCCCGCTCGAGCGACCGCGAGGCCACGGCCACGATCTCGCCCCCGTCGACCACCCCCATCGCCTCGGCGAACCGGGCGGCGATGCCCCCCGGCCCGACGACCCCCCAGCCCACGGTCTCCAGCGTCACGCCCCCAGCATGACGCGTGCCGCGGGCACGCAGGTAGGGTCGGCGGCATGGTTGCCCAAGGGGACAAGGCCCCCGCCTTCACGCTGACCGACCAGAACGGCGAGCCGTTCTCGCTGGCCGAGCAGGCGGGCCACAAGGTGCTCGTCTACTTCTATCCCAAGGCCGACACGCCCGGCTGCACCACCCAGGCCTGCGGGCTGCGGGACGTGCTGGGCGACATCGGCGACACCCGGGTCGTGGGGATCAGCCCGGACAAGCCGGCCAAGCAGAAGCGCTTCGACGACAAGTACTCGCTCGGGTTCCCGCTGCTGTCCGACGAGGACCACGCCGTGGCCGAGGCCTACGGCTCGTGGGGCGAGCGGTCGATGTACGGGCGCAAGTTCATGGGCATCATCCGCTCCGCCTACCTGGTCGGCGAGGACGGGACCGTCGCCGAGGCCTGGCCCAAGATCAGCCCCAAGGACACGCCCACCAACCTGCTGAAGGCGCTCGCCGGCTGAGGCGGCGGCGCCGCTGCGTGCGCCGCACCACCTCACGGCGGGCGCCCCCGGAGCGTTGACATGCCGGTGACGCTGCCGCCCTTCCAGAGCCTGCTCGACGACCACGCCGCCGACGTCCACCGCTTCCTGGTCGCGTCGGTCGGCCGCCACGACGCGGCCGACTGCTTCCAGGAGACGGTGATCTCGGCGCTGCGGGCCTACCCCGGCCTGCGCCACGCGAGCAACCTCCGGGGCTGGCTGTTCACCATCGCCCACCGCAAGGTGATCGACCACGCCCGCGGGCGCCAGCGCCGGGCCGTGCCCGTGGGCGACCCGCCCGAGGTCGCCACCACCGACCCCGAGGGCCCCGAGGCCCTCGTCGACCCCGAGCTGTGGTCCGCCGTGCGGGCGCTGCCCCCCAAGCAGCGCACCGCGGTGGTGCAGCGCCACCTGCTCGACCGGTCCTACGCCGAGGTGGCCGACATCATCGGCTGCAGCGAGGAGGCGGCCCGCCAGAGCGTGCGGGCCGGGCTCCAGCGGCTGCGCCGCGACCTGCTCCAGGAGGTGCCGTCATGACCGAGCCCGACCTGGTGGCCCGCCTGCGCCTCGGCGCCCGGACGGCGTCGACCAACGGCCACGCCCCCGCCCCGACGAGCCGGGCCCCCGACCTCGACGCCCTGGTGGCCGGCGCGCTGGCCCGGGCCGACGCCGACGGCCTGGTCGACGTCGCCTGGGTGGTGGAGGACAGCCCCGTCGGCCCCCTGCTGCTGGCGGCCACGCCTCGGGGCCTGGTGAAGGTCGGCTTCGGGGAGGAGGAGGGCGCCCTGGACGAGCTGGCCGCCGTCGTGTCGCCCAGGGTCGTCCACCTGCCCGGCCGGCTGGACGACGCCCGCCGCCAGCTCGACGAGTACTTCGCGGGCACCCGCCGCCGCTTCGACCTGCCCCTCGACCGCAGCCTGTCCCACGGCTACCGGCGCACGGTGCTGGAGGCGCTGAGCGAGGTGCCCTACGGCCACACGGTCAGCTACAAGGACCTGGCCGAGCGCACCGGCAACCCCAAGGCCAGCCGGGCGGTGGGCACGGCGATGGCCACCAACCCCATCCCCATCGTGGTGCCCTGCCACCGGGTGCTGCGCACCGGCGGGGCGCTCGGCGGCTATGGCGGCGGCGTCGCCACCAAGGTGTGGCTGCTGCGGCTGGAGGGCGCGCTGCTGGGCTGAGAGGCTGCGCCGATAGGCGTAGCCGTGGCCCGAGCGGCCCGCTCCGAAAGCAGCAAGAGCGGGAAACACTGACCCCGGTGGCTGTGACGACGTGCCTACCCGCGCACGCCCTGGCGCTCCGCGTCGCCGCTGCCGTTGGCCCGGGCCCGGTGGCGCCCGATGCCCATCGCCTCTTCCCAGTGGTCGATCGCCCGGGCGCGGTAGGCGGCCAGCGCGGCGATCCCGACGGCGGCGGTGACCAGCAGCAGGCGGCGCATGGCGCCAGGGTAGGCTCGATGGTCCCGCGGGCGTAGCCCAATCGGCAGAGGCCCGAGATTCAAAACCTCGTCAGTGTGGGTTCGAATCCCACCGCCCGCACCATGTCCGCCGCCTTCGCCGACCGCCGGGACGCCGGTCGCCGGCTGGCCGCCCGGCTGGCCGACCTGGCCGGCGAGGACGTGGTCGTCCTGGCCCTCCCGCGGGGCGGCGTGCCGGTGGCCGCCGAGGTGGCGACCGCCCTCGGCGCCCCGCTGGACGTGCTGGTGGTGGGCAAGGTCGGCGTGCCCGGCCACGAGGAGCTGGCGCTGGCCGCGGTGGCCGACGACGGCCACGTGGCCCGCAACCCGAGCGTGATCGCCGCCACCGGCCTCGGCGACGCCCGGGTCGACGAGCTGGCCCGGGGCCACGTCGCCGACCTGGCCGAGCGGGGCCGGGCGCTGCGGGGCGGGCGGGCCCCGCTGGCGGTCGCGGGCCGGGTGGCGGTGGTGGTCGACGACGGCATGGCCACCGGGGCGACCATGCGGGTGGCCGTGGCCGCGGTGCGGGGCCGGGCCCCGGCGGCGGTGGTGGCGGCGGTGCCGGTGGCGTCGCCCGAGGCCGTCCGGGCGGTGGCGGCCGCGGCCGACCGGGTCGAGTGCGAGCTGGCGCCGGCGGCGTTCCGGGCCGTGGGGCCGTGGTACGACGACTTCACCCAGGTGGGCGACGCCGAGGTGCGGGACCTGCTGGCGCTCAGCGGGCCAGCGCCGCCACCACCCGATCCACCAGCGGATCGGTGAACACCTCGGCCAGCGTCACCGGCAGGGTCAGCGACCAGTTGTGGCGCTCGTCGGTCGTGCCCGGGAGGTTGGGCCGCTGGCGCAGGGCCAGCGCGTCCTCCAGCGTGGCCGCCACCAGAGCGCTCGGCGCCTGGGCCAGGCGGCGGTGGGCGGCCACGATGACCTCCTCGACCGCGGCGTCGGGGGCCAGCCCGGTGAGGGCCAGCAGCTTGCCCTTGAGCCGCTCCAGCGCCGCGGTGTCCGGCTCGATGCCGGCCGCGCGCTGGTCGGCGGCGTCGTCGCCCGACCAGACCCCGGCCACCGTGGGCAGGTCGTGGGTGGTGATGGCGGCCAGCGCCTGGCGGGGGTAGTGCTCGGGCGGCGCCTCCTCGAACCAGGCCAGCCGGTACGACAGGACGCCCGCGTCGCCCAGCGCGGCCCGGACCTCGGCCTCGACCGTGCCCAGGTCCTCGCCGACGACGACCGCCCCGGCCCGGGTGCTCTCGATGGCCAGGACGGCCAGCGCCTCGTCGCCCCGGTAGCGGACGTAGGCGCCGTCGGCCGGACCGCCGCCCGGCGGGATCCAGTACAGCCGGAACAGGCCCATCACGTGGTCGATGCGCAGGCCCCCGCCCCGGCCCAGCGCCGCCCGCCACAGCGACGCCAGCGGGCCGTAGGCGGCGTCCCGCAGCGCGTGGGGCACGAGCGGCGGCAGCCCCCAGTCCTGGCCGGCCCGGTTGAACTCGTCGGGCGGGGCGCCCACCCGCACGTCCAGGGCCAGCATGTCCTGGAGCGCCCAGGCGTCGGCGCCGTCGGGGTCGACGCCGATGGCCAGGTCGGTGAGCAGGGGCAGCGGCTCCTCGGCCCGGGTCAGCTGGTCCTCGACCAGGAACTGCACCCAGGCCCAGAACGCCACCCTCCCGGCCCGGGCCGCGGCGAACTCGGCCACCGCCGCGCCCCCGGGGTGGCGGTGCTCGGCCGGCCAGCCCCGCCAGCCGCCGCCGTGGTGCTCGGCCAGGGCGCAGAAGCGGGCGTAGGTCTCCAGGTCGGCGCCCATCGCCTCCCGCCAGCGCTCGAAGCGCAGCTCGGGCCCCTGCTCCTCCCACAGCCGCTCCAGCGCCGCCAGCTTCAGCGCCCACACGGCGTCGCGGTCGATGAGCGGCCCGGCGTTGAGCCGCCGCCCCCGCTCGGCCAGCTCGGCCACCGTCGCGTGGCCGGCGGCGCCGGGCAGCGCCTCGATGCGCAGCGCCAGCGGGGTGGTCCAGCGGCGGCTGGAGGGGAAGTAGGGGCTGGGCTCGACCCGGTCGCCGGGCCGGAAGGCGTGCAGGGGGTTGACCGCCACCATCCCGGCACCCCGGGCCGCGGCCCAGGTGCCGAGCGCCCGCAGGTCGGCCAGGTCGCCGATGCCCCAGCTCTCGGCCGACCGGCACGCCGGCAGCTGGACCGACAGGGCCCAGGCCCGCAGGTCCTCCGGCAGGTGGCAGCGCCCGGGGGTGACGATCAGCCGGGTGCGCGGGCCGCCGTCGAGCGGGTCGAGCCCGTGGTAGCCGGCGGGCAGGTCGGGCGGCAGCGCGCCCTCGGCCCGGTGCTCGGACCCGTCCTCCAGCCGCAGCTCGCACGGCCCCTGCAGCGGCTCGGCCGCACCCTGGCGGACGATCCACAGCGGCCGCCCGGCCGGCGGCCCGTCGCCGTCGCCCGCGGCCCGGTCGCCGCCCATCGCCTCCCGCAGGGCGGCGCGGGTCGCGGGCGGCGTGTCGTGCCAGTGGCCGCCCACGTCGAAGTAGCCGTCGTCGATGCCCCAGGGGTCGCTGGCCATCGCCGCGCACGGTACCTGCCGCCGCCCGTCATCGCTCTGGGTGATACAGCATCACGTACCGTGGGATGTGGCGGTGGCCGGGGCCCGGGCCGCGGCGGCCGGGCGGTTGACCGCGGCGATGCCGGCCGCGGTCAGCAGGCCGCCCGCCACCAGGCCCCACTCGAAGGGCTCGTCCAGCACGAGGATGCCGACGACCACCGCCACCACCGGGATGATGTAGGTGACCAGCGAGGCGGTCGTCGCCCCCAGGTCGGCGATGACCCGGTAGCTGAGCACGTAGGCCAGCCCGGTCCCGAGCGTGCCCAGCAGCAGGATCGCCAGCACCCGGGTCGGGGTCAGCGAGATGCCGCCGACGGCCGAGGTCACCGCGGCCACCGGGAACAGCAGCACCGCCCCCACCGACAGCTGGCCGGCCGCCGCCATCACCGGCGGGATCGAGGTCAGGTGCCGGCGCATGTAGACGAAGGCCGCGCCGTAGCCGGCCCCGGCCAGCACCGCGGCGCCCGCCCCGGCCAGCGACGAGCCGTGGAGGTCGGCCGTGCCCAGGCCGGCGGCCGTGGCCACGCCGACCAGCCCGACGGCCAGACCCGCGATCTGGACCGGCCGCAGCCGCTCGTGCAGCACCAGCGCGGCGAACAGGGCCGTGAACAGCGGGGTCGAGGCGTTGAGCACCGAGGTGAGCGCCGAGGTGATGTGCTGCTCGCCCCAGGCCAGCAGCGAGAAGGGCACGATGTTGCCGGCCACCGTGACCACGGCGAAGTGGCGCAGCATGACCGGGTCGGTCGGCACCCGCCCGCCCTGGTGACGCAGCACCAGCCGCAGCACCAGGGCGCCGAGGGCTATCCGCGCCCACGCCACGGTGGTGGGGGTGAGGCCCTCGACGGCCACCTTGATGAACAGGAACGACCAGCCCCAGATGAAGGCGAGGAGGAACAGGCGCCGCACCCCGGCAGTCAACCAGCGTCGCCGGTGCGTCCCGCAAGGGGGTTTCGGCGCCC
>DATFRN010000378.1:0-7440 GCA_035263165.1 Acidimicrobiales bacterium
CACCGTGTTCCAGAAGTTCTTCGTCGCCTCGACCGACCCCCTCAACTACCCGATCCAGGGCGAGTACAGCGTGAACGGCGGACCCGACGCCTTCGCCGCGCTCGTGACGGTCGGCTGAGCGGCGGGGAGCGCCCGATGCCCTACCTCGTCATCGTGCTGGCCGACAACACGAACCAGAACATCGCCATCGGCCCGGCCAACGTCGTCGCCGGCAACGTCATCAACGCCCTGGCCCCCGACCCGCTCGCGGCCGGCGGCGCGGCGGGCGGCCTGATCGGCGCCGATGGCAACGGCGACATCAACGTGTCGTACAGGCCCCAGGTGCTGGCCCCGACCGCCGTCGACCTCGGGATCGCCGTCCAGACCCAGGGAGCGGTGATGACCTACCTCGCCGCCGACTCCAGCCGGCCGGACCGCTACACGGTCACCGCGGCCGGGGGGCAGGTGGCGTTCATGGGCGACGTCGTGTTCCTGGTGGTGGTGGTCGTCAGCCCGGCGGGCTAGCCCCCGGCACCACCACCCCGGCCCCGGCGCCGGCGAGAGCCCCGTGCCCGACGACCTCGAGCTCACCGTCGTCAACGGCTCGGCGCTCGACCCGGCGCCGGTCGCCGTGTTCGCGGCGCTGCCGGTGGCGGCGCCCGGCGAGGCGTGGTGCGTGACCTGGCTGGCCCAGGCGGTCCACCCCGGCAACGCCTACACGTTCACCTGGAGCGAGGACTGGGGGTTCGCCTGGCAGGCGGCCGGCGACCGCCAGGGCTGCCGGTGGACGGCCGGCGGCTTCCTGCCCGCCGACCCCGACGCCGCCGCCGGCTGCGCGGCCACGCTGGCCTATGACGGCGACTTCCGGCTGGCGCCGGCACCCGGGCGCCCCGACGGGGCGACCCTCTGGCTGCGGGAGGGGCCGACGGTGCCGCCACCGGGCGAGGTGGCGTCGTCGGTGGCGGTCACGCTGGCCGGGCTGCCGGTCATGGCCGCGGCCGCCGGCCCCAACCTGGCCCAGGCCTTCACCCTCGCACCCGGCTACCGCGTGGCGCTCGGCGGCTACGCCCCCGGCCAGCCCGTCGACCCGGCCACGGTGGCGACCTTCACGCCCCTCCCGTTCGCCCCGGCCAGTCCGGCCATCACCGCCACCCTCGCGCCCGACAACACCTGGTCGGTGACGCCGGGTGCCTGACCCCCGGGGCGAGGGCGCGGCCCTGTCGGTGCGGGCGTCGTTCGCCGACTCTCGCGTCCTCCTCATTCCGGCTGCGGCACCACCTCGGTGCGGATGTCGTGGGAGCCGTCCGGCCGGGCCGCCTCGTAGTACAGGCGGTGCCCACCGCCGGGCAGCGGCACGACGCTGACGTAGCGCAGCGCGCCGGTGCCGTGCGGCGAGGTGGCGGCCGGGGCGTCGCCCACCGGGTGGAGGGCGCCGTCCTCGCCCCGCATGGCCAGCCCGGTGCGCTCCTCCCAGTTCCCGGCGGCGTCGGCCCGGCCGTCGTAGAAGACGTACGGCGTGCCCGGGACCACCGCCGTGACCCGGGCGCCCCGCTGGTCCCAGCGGCCGGGCGTGCCGGCGAAGCCCGGTCCGGGGCCGAGCCGCCAGGCCAGGCCGTCGTCGCTGGTGGCGAACCGGGACACCATGCGGTCGGTCTGGGCCGGGTCGTCGAGCGGGTGGCAGCACACCCACAGGGACCAGCGGCCGCCGTCGCAGGCGACCACCGGGTCCTTGACCCCGGTGGCGGCGTCGCCGGGCAGGATCGTGGTGCGCCGGGCGGGGTCGAAGCCGGCCGGGTCGTCGGCGTCGAGGGCGTCGACCCACCAGTGGGGCGACCAGGGGGTGGCGCAGCTCACGTACAGGCGCCAGCCGCCGTCGGGCCGCCGGACCAGCGCCGGCCGCTCCAGCGAGGCGGCCCCGAACGCCGTCCGGTCGAGGGTGGCGACCGGCGCGAAGGCGACCCCGTCGTCCGACGCCGCGATCACCACCGCGTAGCCCCGGCCCTCGCCGACCGGGCGCCGCAGCCGGTAGGCCAGGTGGAACCGCCCCCCGGCGAGCGCGGCGCTGGGCGCACCGGCCCAGTGCCCCCGCCCGGGCTCGGGCGGGGCGACGGCCTGGACGGAGCGCCCATGGTCGGGGACCGGCGGAGCCGCGACGGCGGGCATGCCGGCGAGGGTAGATCCCCTGACGGCGGGCGAGCCCCCCGACCTACGCTGCGGCATCCGCCCCCACGCCTCCGCTCCCGTCGCCGCCGCCATGGCCCAGCGCCGTCCGCCGACCCCGTCGTGACCGGCCCGGCCATGCTGCTCGCCGCCGCCCTGGACGGGGCCGGGCACCACCCCGCCGCGGGCCGGGTGGCGGGGCCCGGCGCGGACCGGCCGTTCGACCCTTTCGACGCCGGGGCCTGGGCCCGGGCCGCCGTGCTGGCCGATCGGGCGCCGCTCGACCTGGTGACCGTCGAGGACACCTTCGGCGCCGCCCGGGCCCGGCCCGACGCCGCCCTGGTCGCCGCCCGGGTGGCCCCCCTCACCCGCCGGGTCGGGCTGGTCCCCGTGGTCACCACCACCCACACCGAGCCGTTCCACGTCGCCTCCGCCCTCGCGACGCTCGACCACATCAGCCGCGGGCGGGCCGGCTGGCAGCCCCGCATCTCGGCCCGGGCCGTCGAGGCCGACCTGGTCGGGGCACGACCGGCGCCGACGGCCGCCGAGGCCTTCGCCGACGCCGTCGACGGGGTCGAGGCCGTCCGCCGCCTGTGGGACTCGTGGGAGGACGACGCCATCATCAAGGACCTGGCCACCGGTCGGTTCGTCGACCGCGACAGGCTCCACTACGTCGACTTCGCCGGGGGGACGTTCACGGTCAAGGGGCCCTCGATCGTGCCCCGGCCGCCCCAGGGCCAGCCGGTGGTGGCGGTGCTGGCCCACGTCCCGCCGGCCGACGACCTGGCCGCCCGGGGGGCCGACCTGGTGTTCGTCACGCCCGAGCCCGAGGCGGGGGCGGTCCGCCGCCGGGCCGACGAGGTGCGGGCGGCCGAGGCCGCCGCCGGCCGGGCCGGCGAGCCGCTGCGGGTCGTCGCCGACCTGGCCGTCGTCCTCGACGCCACGGCGGGGGGTGCCGCGGCCCGGCGGGACCGGCTCGACGAGGTGGCCGGCGCCGAGTGGCGCACGGACGCGGCCGTCTTCGCCGGCACCCCCGGCGACCTGGCCGACCTGCTGGCCGCCGGGCCCGGCTGGGGGCTCGCCGGCTGGCGGCTGCGGCCGGCCGTCACCGAGCACGACCTGCCACTGGTGGCGGACGTGGTCGCCGCCGCCCTGCGGCCGGGGGCCAGCGACGCCGGCGACGGCGCCGACCTCACGCTGCGGTCCCGGCTGGGGCTGCCCCGGCCGGCCAGCCGCTACGCGGGGAGCGGCCCGTGAGCGCCGCCGGCGACCGGCCCCGCAAGCCGGTCATCCTGGCCGCCCACTTCCCCGGCGTGAACAACACGACCGTGTGGGCCGACCCCGAGGCGGGCAGCCAGATCGACTTCTCGTCGTTCGAGCACCTGGCCCGGACGGCCGAGCGGGGCCGCTTCGACTTCTTCTTCCTGGCCGAGGGCCTGCGCCTGCGGGAGCAGGGCGGCCGGATCTACGACCTCGACGTCGTGGGCCGGCCCGACACGATGACCGTGCTGTCGGCCCTGGCGGCGGTGACCACCCACCTCGGCCTGGCCGGGACGCTCAACGCCACCTTCCACGAGCCCTACGAGCTGGCCCGCCAGCTGGCCACCCTCGACCACCTGTCCGGTGGCCGGGCCGGGTGGAACGTGGTGACGTCGTCGGACGCCTTCACCGGCGAGAACTTCCGCCGCGGCGGCTACCTCGACCACGCGGATCGCTACGCCCGCGCCGAGGACGTCATCCGGGCCGCCGTGCGCATGTGGGACGCCGTGCCCGCCGGGGCCGATGCCCCCGCGCCGTTCGCCTACGCCGGGCGCCACGTCGACATCCGCGGCCGCTTCGGCGTGCCCCGCAGCCCCCAGCGCCACCCGGTCGTGCTCCAGGCCGGCGACAGCGACCCCGGCCGCGAGCTGGCCGCGGCGACCGCCGACGCCATCTTCAGCCGCCACTCCCGGCCCGACCGGGCCCGGGCCTTCTACGCCGACGTCAAGGGCCGGCTGGCCCGCTACGGGCGGGCGCCCGACGAGCTCAAGATCATCCCGGCCACCACCTTCGCCCTGGGCGACACACCCGGGGAGGCGGCCGAGCGGGCCGCCCACATCCGCCGCCAGCAGGTCAGCCCGCAGACGGCGATCCTCCAGCTGGAGCAGGTGTGGAACCGCGACCTGTCGGCCTACGACCCTGACGGCCCGCTGCCCGACGTCGACCCCGACGTGAGCGCGCCGCCGATCATCCAGGGTCGGGCCCGCATGTGGGCCGACCCGATGGCCACCGCCGCCGAGTGGCGGGCCCGGGCCGAGGCCCGCCACCTGTCGATCCGGGAGCTGGTCATCGAGGTGACCGGGCGCCAGACGTTCATCGGCACGCCGGCCCAGGTGGCCGACGCGGTCGACGACTTCGTGCAGTCCGACGCCGCCGACGGGATCATCCTCATCCCCCACCTGACCCCGGCCGGGCTCGACGACTTCGTCGACCGGGTGGTGCCGCTGCTCCAGGAACGGGGCGCGGTGCGCGGCGAGTACGAGACGACCACGCTGCGGGAGCACCTCGGGCTGCCGCCGGCGTCGCCGGTGGCCCGCGACCGCACCGGCCGCGGGAGTGCGACCGCATGAGCCCGCCGCCGCTGTCGGTCCTCGACCTGGTGCCGGTGGCCAGCGGGTCGACGCCGGGCCAGGCCCTGGCCAACACCGTCGACCTGGCCCGCCGGGCCGAGGCCGCCGGCTACCTCCGCTACTGGATCGCCGAGCACCACCTCAACCCGGGCGTCACCGGCACGACGCCGGCGCTGGTGGTGGGGCTGGTGGCCGCAGCCACCGAGCGCATCCGGGTCGGGTCGGGGGCGGTGCTGATGGGCCACCACACGCCGCTGGCCGTGGTCGAGCAGTACGGGCTGCTCGACGCCCTCCACCCCGGGCGCATCGACCTGGGCCTGGGTCGCTCGCTGCTGCGGCGGCCGGGCGGGGCCCGCCGGCCCCGGACCGACGGCGAGCGGCCGGCCCGGCCGGCGCCGGCGGCCCGGGTGACGCCCGAGGGCCTGCTGATCCCGCCGCAGTTCCACATGGGCGAGCTGCTGCGCTCGCCCCGCTACCGGCTCCAGGGCCGCATGCTCCAGCAGCCGGGGGCCGAGACGCCCGACTACCGCGACCAGGTCGCCGACGTGCTGGCCCTGCTGGCCGGCACCTACCGGGCCGAGGACGGGACCGAGGCCCACGTTGTGCCGGGCGAGGGGGCGGCGCTGGAGGTGTGGGTGATGGGGTCGAGCGGCGGGGTCAGCGCCGAGGTCGCCGGGGCCCGGGGCCTGCCGTTCGCGGCGAACTACCACATCTCCCCCAGCGGGGTGATCGACGCGGTCGAGGCCTACCGGGCCGCCTTCCGGCCCTCGGCCCGGCTCGACCGGCCCCATGTCGCCGTGTCGTGCGACGCCGTGGTGGCGCCGAGCGACGCCGAGGCCCGCGAGCTGGCCACCGGCTACGGGCTGTGGGTGCGCAGCATCCGCACGGCCGAGGGCGCCATCCCCTTCCCCACCCCCGACGAGGCCCGGGCCCACGCCTGGAGCGACGAGGACCGGGCGCTCGTGCAGGACCGGGTCGACACCCAGTTCACCGGGTCCCCGGACACGGTGGCCGCGCGGCTCGACGTGCTGGCCCGGGCGACCGGGGCCGACGAGGTCGTCGTCACCACCATCACCCACGACCACGCCGACCGGGTGCGGTCCTACGAGCTGCTGGCCAGGGCATGGACCGGCTCGACAACGCCGCCTGGCACGCGCTGACCGGCCCCCACGCGGGGCTGGCCGAGGTGGCGGGCGTCGCCCGGCGCTACCCGCCGGCGATGTCGTTCTACGCGGCCGTCGACGGGGTCGACGCCGGCGCGTGGGCCGCGCTGGCCGACCTGGCCGGGCGGGACGGGCCCGAGGGGTTCGTGACGCTCAGCCGGCCGACCATGCCCGTCCCGCCGGCGGGCTGGCGCGAGGTGTTCCGGATCGACGCCCACCAGATGGTGCTGGCCGGCCCGCCTGCCGACGACGTCCCGGCGCCGGCCCCGGCGATCCGGCCGCTGGGAGCGGCGGACGTCCCGGCCATGCTGGCGCTGACCGGGCTGGCCCAGCCGGGGCCGTTCTTCGCCGAGACCGTGCGGTTCGGCGGCTACGTGGGGGTCGAGGAGGGGGACAGGTTGGTGGCGATGGCCGGGCGGCGGCTGCGGGTCGACGGCGCCACCGAGGTCAGCGCCGTGTGCGTCCACCCCGACGCCGCCCGGCGGGGCCTGGGCCGGGTCGTGACCGGCCACGTCGCCCGGGCGATCCAGGCCGAGGGCGACGAGCCGTTCCTCCACGTGTCCCACGGCAACGACGCCGCCCGCCGGCTCTACGAGCGGCTGGGGTTCACGGTGCGCACGACGGTCACGTTCGCGTCGTTCGCGCCACCGCCGACGCCTCGCCCAGCGCCCGGGTGAGCCGGTCGCGCACGGCCTCGCTGACCTGGCCGTCGACCACCTGGTCGGAGGTGGCGTAGACGACGGTGGGCACGGTCCAGCCCTCGAGGCTGGCGACGAGGGCCCGGCCGCTGGTGTCGAGGGACAGGTAGTGCTCGGGGATGGCGGCGGTGGCCACCAGCACGACGGCGGTGCCGGCCAGGGCGCCCGTGGCGAACCGGTCGAGGAAGGCCTTGAGCGCCCCGCTCACCGTGGCCCGGTAGACCGGCGACGCCAGCACGAGCACCGACGCCCCGGACGCGGCGGCCACGGCGGCGTCGACCGCCGGGTCGGCGGCCCGGCCCAGCAGCCCGTCGGCCGACAGCTGCGACAGCTCGACCAGCTCGCCGCCCCCGCCGGCCTCGAGCGCGGCCACGGCCACCGCCCGGGTCCGGGACGAGGCCGACTCACCGGCGTGCACCACGACGAGGCTCATGGCCCCAGTAGACCAGACCCGCCCTGCGCCCAGTGCTGCCGCAGCTCGGCGGCCAGCCGGGCCCGCTCGTCCGGCGGGACGGGCACGGGCGGCGCCGGGCGGCGGCCGCCACCGCGGCGCCGAGCGCCTGCGCCTCCTCGACGGTCAGGTCGAACACCGTCTCGGCGTGGCGGCGGGTGATGACCAGGGTGTGGCCGGGCATGCCGCCCATCGTGATCGGGCAGACCAACGTGCGGGTCAGGTCGTCCTCGACGACGACCGCCGGCGGGCCGAGCTCGCCGTGCCGGCCGGCGATGTCCTCGCAGAACGAGCACGACTCCCGCACCGGGACCTCGAAACCGCCGGCCCCGACGGCACCCGGGCCCACCGAGACGACCCGGAGCTTCTCGGCCGCGACG
>DATFRN010000379.1:0-9114 GCA_035263165.1 Acidimicrobiales bacterium
TTGGCCGGCAGCGACGCCACCGGGACCGAGCCGAACGTCGCCACCAGGATCGGGGCGACCGCCGTCTGGGCGGCGAGCGTGACGGCCAGCGGCGTGGCCAGCCAGCGGGGGCCGGGGACGAGCGGGGCGATGTGGTGAGCGCCGACGACGATGCCGGCGGTGCCGGCCACCGAGAGCTGGAAGCCGACGGAGGTGACCAGCAGCGGGTCGACCAGCAGCATGCCGGCCACGCCCAGCGCCAGCGTCCGCAGCGCGGTGGCGGGGCGGCCGAGGGCGGCGGCGATCGCGGTCACCGACGCCATCGCCGTGGCCCGTAGGACCGACGGCTCGGCCCGGGTCAGCAGGGCGAACCCGGCCAGGACCGCGAGGGTCACCACCAGCCGAGGGCCGAAGCGCAGGCGGGTCAGCACCGGGGTGACGATGAGCAGGGCGAACGCCACGTTCTCGCCGCTCACGGCCAGCAGGTGGGTGAGCCCGGCCGCCCGGAAGGCGTCGGTCATGTCGGGGGGCTGGTCGCGGTCGTCGCCCAGGGTCACGCCGGCGAGCAGGGCGCGCTGGCGGGCCGGGAGGACCTCGGCGCCGGCGGCCAGCGTGCGGCGCAGGCCGTTGGCGGCGCGGGACAGGCCGGCGCCGGGGCGCCAGCCGACCACCGTCGCCACGTCCAGGCGGCCGGCCAGGTGGCGGTAGCGGAGGCCGGTCTCGACCGGGCCCGGGGCGCCGCGGGTGGCGATCACCGTGGCGCGCTCGCCGGCCAGTCGGGCGCCGAGGGCCGTGGCGGCGGCGCCGTCGGCACGGGCCCGGTAGCGGCGGCCGGCGAGGCGGACGTCGACCGAGATCCCGCCGTGGCCGTCGGGGGCGGGGTCGCCGACCAGCTCGACCTCGGCCGTCACCGGGCCGGTGCGGACCGGGCGCTCGAGGCCGGCCAGCGAGCGCTGGGCGAGGGCGGCGGCGAGCAGCGCACCGGCCAGGCACAGCAGGACCGGCGCGGTGGCGGCCGTCGGCGCACCGAGGCAGCCCGCGCGGCGGGTGCTGCGGCGGCGGCCGGCCGCGAGGCGATGGGCCAGGGCGGCGCCGGCGAGGGCGGCGATCCCGGCGGGCAGCGGGACGGGGCGGACCCAGCCGGCGACGGCCGCCACCGCCCCGACCGCCACGGCGACGGCCAGGGCGACGGCCCAGCGATCGGACATCGGGGCTCACACCTTCACGCGGTCGCGCAGCTCGGCGAGCTTGGCGTCGCCGATGCCGCGCACGTCGAGCAGGTCGTCGACCGAGCGGAAGCCGCCCTTCTCCTGGCGGGTGGCGATGATGGCCGCCGCCGTGGCCGGGCCGATGCCGGGGAGGGCGTCGAGCTGGTCGGCCGTGGCCTGGTTGAGGTCGACGGGCGGGCCGGCCGCCTCGGGGCCCACGCCCGTGCCCGCGGCGGCCGTGCCGGTCGGCGCCGGGAGCGGGGCCGGCGGGGCCTCGCCGGTGCGGAGCACGTAGACCTGCTCGCCGTCGGTGAGGACGGCGGCGAGGTTGAGCCGGCCGAGGTCGGCGTCGGGACTGGCGCCCCCGGCGGCGTGGACGGCGTCGACGACGCGGGAGCCGGCCTTCAGGTGCTGCACGCCCGGCCGCGGGACGGCGCCGACGACGTGGACGACCACCTCGTCCGACCCGGGTGCGGACGTCGGTGTGGGCGGGGGTGGCGCGTCGACGGCGTGCGCGTCGCCGGTGAGGGCGGCCCGGTCGGCCATGGGCAGCTGCATCTCGGCGGGCGCCGGCGGGGGCGCCAGCAGCCGCCAGCCGACGACCGATGCCACGGCCAGCAGCGCCGCCCCGCCGAGCAACCGCACCAGCGACAGGTCGAGCCCGGCCGCCAGCGAGGCGAGCTGGTCGCGCCACGAGGCCGAGGGGGGCGGATGGGCGAGAGCCACCTCGGGCGGCAGGCCCGCCGGATCGGCCGGATCGGGCCGCCGGACGGCCGCGGGCGGGCGCGTCGGATCGTCGGGCGGCGGGGCGGCCGGATCGGCCGACTCGGGCCACCGGACCGCCGCGGGCGGGCGCGTCGGATCGTCGGGCGGCGGGCCGGCCGGATCGGGCCGCCGAACCGCCGCGGCCGGGAGTGTCGGATCGTCATACGGCAGGCCCGCCGGATCGGCCGGAACGGGCCGCCAAACCGCCGCGGGCAGGAGAGTGGGATCGTCGGGCGGCAGGCCCCCTGGATCAGCCGGATCGGGCCGCCGAAACGCCGCGGGCAGGAGGGTGGGATCGTCTGGCGGCAGGCCCCCTGGATCGGCAGACTCGGGCCAACGGACGGCGGCGGGCGGGAGTGTCGGGTCGTCCGGCGGGCCGGGGTCGCTGTCGGGCGGGGCGATGGGGCCGTCGGGGTCGTACGACGTGGGCGGGTGGGGCGGGAGGGTCTGGACGTCGGACATGGGGGTCCTCCGGGCGGGGGCGCGCCGGGGTGAACCGGCGGGCCCGCGGGCGGCCGAACCGCCGCACAGGCGCGGCGGAGCGAGGGGCTGGGGGCCGGCCCCCGATCGGGCCTGGCGAGTCACGCCCGGGGCGTCAGCGCTCCCGGCGGATGACCCACCCTAGCCCCCTCTCACACCCCCTCGGTACACCTCCCGCCCGACGCCCGGTGCGGCATGATCGGGAGGTGGAGATCACCGTGGCGTCGGCCATCGCCAACGCTCACGCCTGGTTCGAGGTGAACTCGGGGTGGGCGCCGCCCGATCCCGACACCCTGGCCGAGTGGGTCGCCGACGGCGTCTGCCGGTGCCCGGACGACTGCCTGGTGGCGCCCGGCGCGTCGTGCGCGCACGGGCTGGCGTCGTGGTGGCTGATCCTCGGCGACCTCGAGCCCTAGAGCGTGCGCGGATAGGCACGTCGTCACAGCCACCGTGGTCAGTGCTACCCGCTCTTGCTGCTTCGCAGCGGGCCGCTCGGGCCACGGCTACGCCCCACGGCGCAGCCGCTTAGAACAGGCGGCTGGTCAGGCGCTTGCGGTACTCGGCCGTGCGGGGGTCGTCGGGGCCGAGCACCTCGAGCAGGTCCACGTACTCCTGGCGGGCCGCGTCGTCGTCCTTGACCCGGTCGAGCAGGCCGTCCAGCTTGGCCGTGATGTCGTCGCCGGCGGCCGCATCGTCGGCGCCCGTGCGCACCAGCGCCGCCACCCGGCGGGTCTCGGGGGTCTCGGGGATGCGGCCGAGCAGGGCCAGCGCCTCGTCGGCGTCGCCGTTGCCCCGCCGGGCCGCCAGCAGCTCGGCCAGCGCCACGATGGCGTCGTGGTGGTCGGGCTTCTGCTCCAGCGCCGCCCGCAGCGACGCCTCGTCGCCCGCCGCCACCAGCTCCTCCAGCGCCAGCTCGGCGTCGCTCGGCAGCAGCCGGTCGACGAACTCGCGCACCTGGGCCTCGGGCTGGGCGCCCACGAACCCGTCGACCACCTTGCCGTCGGCCACGGCGTACACCGCGGGGATGCCCTGCACACGGAAGGCGGTCGAGACCTGGGGGTTCTCGTCCACGTTGACCTTGGCCAGCTCGACCTTGCCCCCGGTCTCGTCGATGACCTTCTCCAGGATCGGCCCCAGCGTCCGGCACGGGCCGCACCACGGCGCCCACAGGTCCACGACCACCGGGTGGTCGCTGCTGCGGTCGAGCACATCGGTCTGGAACGAGGCGTCGGTGACATCGGTAGGCATTGCCGACCAGGCTACCGGCGCCCTGCTGCGCCCCCGCCCTGGCGCCCCGGCCGCCGCGACCGGGCTGGCACTACGGTGAACGCCGTATGACCGACACGTCCGCCGACACGTCCCCGCGGGGCATCGACGCCGCCAACGTGACCCGTTGGTTCCTCGACCACGCCGAGGACGTCGAGCCGCCCCTGTCCTTCGACCTCATCGCCGGCGGGCGCTCCAACCTCACCTTCAGGGTGGACGACGCCGCCGGCCGCGCCTGGGTGCTGCGCCGCCCGCCGCTCGGCCAGGTGCTCGCCACGGCCCACGACATGGGGCGCGAGCACAAGATCATCTCGGCGCTGGCCCCCACCGACGTGCCGGTCGCCCCGACGATCGGCCTGTGCACCGACGAGGACGTCAACGGCGCCCCCTTCTACGTCATGGGCTTCGTCGACGGGGTCATCGCCCGGGGGGTCGACGCCGGCCGCCTGCTCACCGTCGAGGCCCGGGAGCGGGCCGGCCACGACCTGCCCGAGGTGCTGGCCCGCATCCACGCCGTCGACCCCGACGCCGTCGGCCTGGGCGACCTCGGCCGCAAGGAGGGCTACATCGAGCGCCAGCTGCGCCGCTGGTACCGGCAGTGGGAGAGCTCCAAGACCCGCGAGCTGCCCGTGGTCGACGAGGTCCACGACGCGCTGGCCGCCCGGGTCCCCGAGCAGGGGCCGGCCGCCATCGTCCACGGCGACTACCGGCTCGACAACTGCATCCTCTCCCCCGACGGCCGCATCGCCGCCGTCCTCGACTGGGAGCTGTGCACGCTCGGCGACCCGCTGGCCGACGTGGGCCTGCTGCTCGTCTACTGGACGGACCGCAACGACACGACCAGCGCGCTCATGGAGACGACGACCACGCTCGACGGCTTCCCCGACCGCACCGAGCTGATCCGCCGGTACGCCGCCGCCTCGGGCCGTGACGTCGGCGACGTCGACTTCTACGTGGCGTTCGGGTTCTGGAAGCTGGCCTGCATCCTGGAGGGCGTCAACGCCCGCTACCAAGGGGGCGTGATGGGCGAGTCCGACAGCTTCCAGGGATTCGCCGGCCAGGTCGAGATGCTGGCCCGCCGGGCGCAGGCCGTCCTCGACGGCCTGGCGTCCTGATCCCCCGCCGAGCCGAAAGGCAGCCGTGGCCCTCTACGAGCTGATCGAACAACCCGACCTGGAGAGCCCGGTCGTCGTCCTCGCCCTCGAGGGCTGGATCGACGCCGGCCTCGCGGGCGCGGGCGCCGCGGAGCAGCTGTGCGACCAGCTCGACACGATCACCGTGGCCCGCTTCGACACCGACGAGCTGCTCGACTACCGCGCCCGGCGGCCGATCGCCCACCTGGTGGACGGCGTGCTCCGGGGGCTGACGTGGCCGTCGCTCGAGATCCGGGCGGCCACCGACGCCGCCGGCAACGAGATGCTGCTGGTCGTCGGGGCCGAGCCCGACCGCCTGTGGCACCAGTTCACCGACGAGATGGTCACGCTGTGCCTCGACTTCGGCGCCCGGATGTGCGTGGGCCTCGGCGCCTACCCGTTCGCCGCCCCCCACACCCGGCCGTCCCGGGTGGCGTGCACGGCGTCGACCGCCCAGCTGGCCGACCCGCTGCTGCTGCGGGCATCGCTCGACTTCCCCGGCGGGGTGCAGGCGGCGATCGAGCAGGGCTGCGACCAGCGGGGGATCCCGTCGATCGGGCTGTGGGCGCAGGTGCCCCACTACGTGCCGACGGTGATGCCGTACCCGGCGGGGAGCGTGGCGCTGCTGGAGTCGCTGGCCCGGGTGGCCGACCTGGAGCTGCCGCTCGGCGACCTGCCGTCCCGGGCCGAGGCGACCCAGGAGCGGCTCAACGAGCTGATGGCGCAGAACCCCCAGCACGTGGCCATGCTGCGGCAGCTGGAGGAGGGGTGGGACAGCTCCGAGCCGGCCGAGGACACGACCATCGGGATGACCGACCTGCCCTCGGGCGACGAGCTGGCGGCGGAGCTGGAGCAGTTCCTGCGGGACCAGCGGGGCGGGTCCTGACGTCGGCTCCGGTGGGGGCCCGACCCCGCAGGCGGTGTCGGGTCAGGCCTGGATCGGGGCGACGAGGACCGTGCCGTCGTCGTGCCAGGTCATCGTGTGGGCGGCCGGGGGCTCGGCGGTGAAGACGTGGGACGGGTGGAGGGCCTGGACGCAGGTCGACGGCGCACCCGCCCAGGTCGTGCCCGTGCCGTCGGACTGGACGAAGCTGCGGTGGAGGTGGCCCGAGAGGACCGCCCGCACGTCGGGCGACGCCGCCAGCGCGTCGCGCAGGGGCTCGACGCCGATGGTGCGGCAGCCCGGGTGGTCGCACGGGGCGTGCGGCGGGTGGTGCAGGGCCACCGCGCACGGGCCGCCGCCCCCGGCAGCCAGGGCGGCCGACAGCGACTCGAGCGCGGCGGCCGTCGCCCGGCCCGGGACGTGGCCCGGCCACTGCGAGTCGAACGTCACCAGCCGCCAGCGCCCCACCATGGCCGGCCCGAGGGCCTCGTCGTCGAGCGCCGCCATGGCCGCCCGGTCGTCGTGGTTGCCCGGCACCCAGCGGACCACGTCGGCCAGCGGCCGCACGGCCGCCAACGCCCGCTCGTAGGCCGCGGGCGAGGCGTCCTCGGCCACGTCGCCGGTCACCACCACGGCGTCGTAGCGCTCGCGCCGCCGGCGGGCGGCGGCCACCACCCGGCCCAGGTTGGCGTCGGCGTCCTGGTCGTAGACCCGGGCGCCGGGCCGGGCCGTCAGGTGGATGTCGCTGAGGTGGAGGACGTGCACCGCCATCGGGCCCATGATGGCGGATCCCGGATCGCTTGACCGCGCGGTCAAGCGGGCGGCTACGGTCACCGCCATGAAGGTCGACGGTGGCATCGGTGGCGGGCTCGCGAAGGCGGCGGCATCGGCCGCCAAGCAGGAGGAGCGCGGCTACGACGGCATCTGGGTGGCCGAGACCGCCCACGACCCGTTCCTGCCCCTGCTGCTCGCCGCCCAGGACACCGAGCGGCTCGACCTCGGCACCGCCATCGCCGTGGCCTTCGCCCGCAACCCGATGACCCTGGCCCAGGTGTCGTGGGACCTCCAGGCCGCCTCGGAGGGTCGCTTCATCCTCGGCCTCGGCAGCCAGATCCGGGCCCACATCACCCGGCGGTTCTCGATGCCGTGGTCGCACCCGGCGCCCCGCATGCGGGAGATGATCCTCGCCATCCGGGCCATCTGGGACTGCTGGAACGACGGCACCAAGCTCGACTTCCGGGGCGACTTCTACCAGCACACGCTGATGACCCCGTTCTTCAACCCGGGGCCCAACCCCCACGGCAACGCCCGCATCTTCCTGGCCGGCGTGGGCCAGCACATGACCGAGGTCGCCGGCGAGGTGGCCGACGGGTTCCTGTGCCACGGCTTCACCACCCGCCAGTACCTCGACGAGGTCACGCTGCCCGCCCTGGCCCGGGGCCGGGACAAGGCCGGCAAGTCCATGGACGACTTCGAGCTGTGCGGCCCGATGTTCGTCGTCACCGGCCGGGACGAGGCCGAGATGGCCACCGCCGCCACCGGCGTGCGGGGGCAGATCGCCTTCTACGGCTCGACGCCCGCCTACCGGGGCGTGCTCGACCTCCACGGCTGGGGCGACCTCCAGGACGAGCTCAACCGGCTGTCCAAGGAGGGCCGCTGGGCCGAGATGGGCGGGCTCATCGACGAGGACATGCTGGCCGCGTTCGCCGTCGTGGCACCGATCGACGAGGTGGCCGGCAAGCTGGTCGAGCGGTGGGGCGACGTGCTGTCCCGCATCAGCTTCTACACGCCCTACGAGACGTCCCAGGACCAGCTCGACGGCGTGATCGCCGAGCTCAAGGCGGCCTGACCGGGCGCGCCCCCGGGGGGCGCGTGCAACCTTTCGGGGTGGCCGCGCGTCAGGGGCGTGTGGAACCGAGTACGACGGACGCCCCGGCGCCGCCGCGCTGGCCGCCCGGGCTGCTGGCGCTGTTCGCGGCCCAGCGGCTGGACATGGTCCGGCTGGCCCACGTCATCACCGGCTCGAACCCGGCGGCGGAGGACGTCGTCCAGGAGGCGTTCGTGCGTGTGTGCCGGCACTGGGACCGGCTGGACAACGCCGGGGGCTACCTGCGGGTGACCGTGGTCAACCTCGCCCGCGAGCAGCTGCGGCGCCAGGGCGTGCGGCGGCGCCACGCGGAGACCGCGCGGGCGGAGGCGGGCCCGACGGGCGACCCCGAGATCGACGAGACCTGGGCCGCCGTGTGCCGCCTGCCGGCCCGGCAGCGGGCCGTGCTGGCGCTGCGGTTCTACGAGGACCTGGCGGTGGCGGACATCGCCGAGATCCTCGGCTGCCGTCCCGGGACCGTGAAGTCGAACCTGCACCGGGGCCTGGCCCGGCTGCGAGAGGAGCTGTCGTGAGCGCGTCGAGCGAGGTCGAGGTGGAAGACCGGCTGCGTCGCACCTACCGCGCCGTGGCCGCCCGCACGGTGGTGGACGCCCGGCCGGCCCCCGGCGCCGGGGGGACCGTCGTGCGCCTGGTCCCGCCGCCTCCCCGGCGCCGGGGCCTGCGGGTGGCGGCGGCGCTGCTGGTGGTGGCCGGCCTGGCGGCCGCCGTGGCCGGGCTCGGCGTGGGGCGCCACCCGGGCGACCAGGCCGCGACCCGGGCGGACGGAGGGCGGTGGGAGCAGCTGCCCGACCCGCCGATCCGGCTCGACGACGGGGCGGTGTGGACCGGCAGGGAGGCGATCGCGTTCGGCGGCGGTCCCCGGGCCGACAAGGCCGCCGCCTACGACCCGGCGACCCGTACCTGGCGGCGGCTACCGGACCTGCCGCCCGCCGCCGTGGGCGTGGCCGTCCGGGCCGTGTGGACCGGCCACGAGGTGGTCGCCTTCCCGATACAGGAGAAGCGGACCCCGGCGGCCGCCTACGACCCCGCGACGAACGCCTGGCGGGTGCTGCCGGGCACCTACCCGACGGTGTGGCTCGGGACCACCCTGGCGTGGACGGGCGACCGCGTGCTGCTGGCCGAGGTCGGTCCCGAACGGGACGTGCTGAACGCCCAGGCCCGGGCCCTGCACGCCGGGCTGCTCGACCCGGCCACGGGCCGGTGGGAGGCGCTGCCCGACTCGCCCGCGGTGCTCATCGGCGCGACCGCCACCGTGTGGACGGGCCACCAGCTCGTGGCGATCGGCCAGGCGGTCGGCGCTCCGCCGACGACGATGATCCTCGACCCGCGGGACCGAGCGTGGCACGACGCGCCACCCGCGCCGATCGGGCAACGCACGGATCCCGTCGTGGCCTGGACCGGTGCAGAGGTCCTGTTCGCCGGCGGGGAGACCGGGCGCGACCCGACGCCCAGCCGGGAGGCGGCCGGGTTCGATCCGGCGACCCGCACCTGGCACCGGGTCCCGGCGCCGCC
>DATFRN010000380.1:0-5244 GCA_035263165.1 Acidimicrobiales bacterium
CACGCAGCGCGTCGGCGCCGGCATCGACGGCACCTGCAACTTCGACGGACCGTGACGGGCGCTCCCGGGTACGGTGGCCGGCGGAGGTGCTGGCCGTGCCCGACGACCTCGACCTGCTGGAGCTGACGCCGACTCCGCCGGTCCCGGCGGCCACGGCCCGCCGGCGGCGGGGGCTCCGCATCGGGGGCGCGCTGGTGGCCGCCGCCCTGGTCGGCGGGGCGGCCGTGGCCGTGGCGGTGGCCGACGACCCCGACCGGGCCGCCATCGACGATTCGCCCACGCCGTCGGTCCCGGCGCCGGCCCCGGTCGCCCCCGACGGCCCCGCGCCCGCGCCCGGCGGGCTGCCCCGGCCCCAGCCCGGACCGGTGGTCGAGGGCTTCCCGCTGCGGGCCACCGGCGGCGCCGGACCGTTCGACTTCGGGGCCCAGCGGGCGGCGGTGCTCGGGACCGCGACCGGCCAGATCGGGCCGCCGGTCGAGCAGCTCGCCCCCACCCGCGGCCCGGCCTGCACCGCCGACGACCGCATCCCCGCCGACTGGACGACGTTCACCGCCGCCACGTGGGGCGACCTCACGCTGAGCTTCGCCGGGCCCACCCCCGAGGACCAGCGGCTGGTGGCGTGGACCGTCGTGGCCCGGCCCGACGCCGGCCGGCGCTTCCGCCTCGACGGCGGGCCCGCCCTCGACGACCCGCTGTCGACCTGGGGCCGGGCCTACCGGGGCAAGGTCGAGGTGGGCCGCCTCGCCGGCGACCGGGGCCAGGTCGACGTCACCGTCCATCTCCCCGGGGGCGACGTGAGCATCGTCGGCCACGCCCAGGCGTCGGGCCGGGCGGTCGTCGTCCACGCAGGTACGACCTGCCGCGGACCCGGGTAGTGAGGGGGAATGCCCCTTCCCGACTCCGTCGCCAGGTTCAACAAGGCCGTCACCAACCAGGTGACCGGGCGGTTCGCCGACCGCCTCCCCGGGTTCGGCATCGTGGTCCACAAGGGCCGCCGCTCGGGCACGGAGTACCGCACCCCGGTCAACCTGGTCGCCCGCGACGGCGGCTTCACCTTCGCCCTCACCTACGGGCGGTCGCAGTGGGTCCGCAACGTGCTGGCGGCCGGCGGCGCCACGGTGATCACCCGCGGCCGGTCCCACGCCATCGCCAACCCGCGGGTGGCGCCCTACCGGGGTGACGAGGGGTTCCCGGCGCCGGCGCGGGCGATCCTGCGGCTGGTCGACGTCGAGGAGGTGCTGCTGGTGGACGAATCGTCGCCGCCCCTGGACGGTGCGGGGTCGCCGGACTAAGCCGGGCGCATGAGCGTACGCACATCCCCCTGGCCCGCCGGCGTGCCTTGCTGGGTCGAGCTGACCTCGCCCGACGTCGACGCGGCCAAGTCCTTCTATTCGGCCGTCTGCGGCTGGGACTATGACGACGCGGCCCCCGAGTACGGCGGCTACGTCACCGCCAAGGTGGGCGGCCAGGCCGCCGCCGGCATCACGCCCCGGCAGGAGGGCGCGCCGGTCGCCTGGACCCCCTACCTCGCCAGCGACGACGTGGACGCCACGGCCCAGGCCGTCACCGACAACGGCGGAAGCCTGGTCGTCCCGCCGGGCGACGTGGGCGACCTCGGCCGCATGTGCCTGGCCACGGAGCCGGGCGGCGGGGTGTTCGGCGTGTGGCAGCACGGGGCGATGATCGGGGCCGGGTCGACCAACGGCCCCGGGGGCCTCACCTGGGAGGACCTGCGGTCGTCCGACCCCGACGCCGCCCGGTCGTTCTTCGGCGCCGTGTTCGGCTACCACTTCGACGCCATCCCCGACGCCCCCGGCGACTACACGACCTTCGCCCTCGCCGGCCAGGAGGCGCCGCTCGGCGGCGTCGGCGGGCTGGGGGACGACTCGGGCCCCGGCTGGGCCGTCTACTTCGGCGTGACCGATGCCGACGCCGCAGTGGCGGCGGCCACGGCCAGCGGGGGCTCGGTCCGCAGCGAGCCGTTCGACACGCCCTACGGCCGGATGGCCGGGCTCACCGACCCGGGCGGCGCCCCCGTCTGGGTGGTCGAGATGCCGGCCGACGGCAGCCCCGGCAGCCAGGGCTGACCACCCCCGGCCGCCCCGGGCCGATCGATCTCAGCTCCCCGGGACGACCATCCCGCTCTCGTAGGCCAGCATGACGAGCTGGGCCCGGTCGCGGGCGTGCAGCTTGTAGAGGATGCGGCTCACGTGGGTCTTGGCCGTGAGCGGGCTGACGAACAGCTCGCCGGCGATCTCGTCGTTGCTCAGGCCCCGGGCCACCAGGCCGAGCACCTCCCGCTCGCGGGGGGTGAGCATGTCCATCTCGTCGGGCACCGCCACCGCCGGCTCGGGCCGGGAGGCGTAGTCCTCGATCAGGCGCCGGGTGACCTGGGGCGACAGCAGGGCGTCGCCCCGGGCCACGACCTTGATGGCGTCGAGCAGGGCGGCCGGCTGGGTGTCCTTGAGCAGGAAGCCGCTGGCCCCGGCCCGCAGGGCGTCGTGGATGTACTCGTCGCGCTCGAAGGTGGTGAGGACGACCACGTGCGTGCCCGCCAGGTGCTCGTCGGCGGCGATGCGCCGGGTGGCCTCGATGCCGTCCATGACCGGCATGCGGATGTCCATGAGCACGACGTCCGGCCGCTGGTGGCGGATGACGTCGAGCGCCTCGACGCCGGTGCCGGCCTCGCCCACGACCTCGAGGGCGGGGTCGGAGTCGACCAGCGTGCGCAGGCCGCTGCGCATCAGGTCCTGGTCGTCGACCAGGACGACGCTGACCGGGCCGGTCGTGGCGTCGCCCTCGTCCTCGCTGCTGTCGTCGGTCACTGGTGCGCTCCCGTCGGGATGATCGCCCGCACCTCGAAGCCGCCCTCGGGCCGGGCCGTGGTGGTCAGCGTGCCGCCCACCGCCCGGGCCCGTTCCTGCATGCCCTCCAGGCCGTGGTGGCCCGGCCGCGCTGCGGGCGGTCCCGCCAGCGGCGCGCCGTCGTCGAGGATCGTCAGGTCGACGACGTCCGGCCCGCAGTCGATCGTCGCCCACACGTGGCGCACGCCCTCGGCGTGCTTGAGCACGTTGGTCGCCGCCTCCTGGGTGATGCGGTAGAGCACGCCGGCCAGCGGCGCCGGCACCGGGCCGTCGCCCCGCCGGTCGACCTCGACCTCGATGCCCCGGGCCCGCAGGCCCTCCAGCAGCCGGGTGGCGTCGGCCAGCGACGGCACCGGGGCCCGCTCGGCCGCCTCGTCCGTGCTGCCCGAGCGCAGCAGCCCCAGGGTGGAGCGGATCTCCCGCAGCGTCTCCCGGGTGACGTCGGCGATGGTCTCCAGCGCCCGCTTGGCCTGCTCGGGGTGCTCGTCGATGACGTGGGCGGCCACGCCCGCCTGCATGCTGACCGTCGCCACCGTGTGGCCGACCGTGTCGTGGAGGTCCTGGGCGATGCGCAGGCGCTCCTCGTCGACCCGGTGCGCCGCCTCCTGCTCGCGCCGGCCGGCCTCGCGCTCGAGCACGGCGGCCAGCTCGGCCCGGCGGCTGCGCATCACGATGCCCGCCCCGGTGGCCGCCACCAGCCAGCCGAGCAGCCACACGTTGCGGCTGTCGAAGCTGGCGATGTTGTTGGACACCGTCGCCGTGCCGTAGACGACGGCCAGCACGGCCAGGGTGAGCGGGACGCTGACCACCAGCGGGCAGCGGTTCCCCACGGTGACGAGGGCGACGATGATGACCAGGCCCGCCGCGATCTCGGCGTGGTCGCCGGTCACCCACAGGACGGCGACGGCGACGACCACGACGAGTGCAGCGATGGGCCACACCCGCCGCACGGCCAGGGCGCCGCCCATGACCAGCGCCATGGCGACGGCCCCGCCGTCGGGGGCGTCGCCGTGGACCAGCCAGGGGCCGGCGAGCAGCACGGCCACGGCGACAACGCCCAGGGCCAGATCGTGCCAGCGGACGCCGCCGATCGACACGACGGCCCGGTCGGAGTCAAGCCCGCGCACGACGGACCTCACCGAGGCGCCGGCACCCCTCGTGGCCACGGGCACAGAACGAGCCGCCACGGTGGGAATGTTGCCACGGACCGTGGGACATCGTCCGTGCCCCCGCGGCCCGGCCGGTCACTCGACCGGCTCGGGCAGCGTGCCGTCGGCGGCGAAGTCCCACACGAGCACGCTCACGGGGTTGGCGGGGTCGCCCCCAGCGACGACCCCGTCGTCACCCACGACCCCGGGCGCGAACCGCACCATCCAGGCGGCAACGGCCTCACCGGGCGTCCCGGCGGCGCCGCCGGCCGCACGGTCGGCGATCAGCGCCGCCTGCAGCAGGTCGACGGCCTCGGGCGCCAGGGCATGCTCCCCGGTCACGGCCGCCACCAGATCGAGCAACCGCTGCTCGTCGGCGGTCGGGGCCTCGGGCGCCGGCGCCGCCACGGTGGCGGGCGCGTCGGGCTCCGGCTCGGGTGCCGGCACGGTGGCGGGGGGCTCCGGCTCCGGCTCGGGTGCGGGCGCCGCCAACGTGGTGGGCGTCTCCGGCTCCGGCTCGGTCACCGCAGGCTCGGGCGCCGGGGCCGGCTCGACCGGCTCGGTCACGTCGGTGACCGACGGTGCCTGGACCTGAGCGATCGCCTGGTCCGGTGCCAGCAGGGCCATGCTCTGGCTCGCCCCGGTCACGGGGTAGGCCGTGTCGAACTCCAGCACGACCTGGCCGGTGGCGTTGTTGTAGGGGCTGGTGGTCTGCACCGCCGCACCGTTCCATGACTGTCCACCGGCTCCGCCACCGCCAGTGCCACCGCTGCCGAGACCGAACGCCTCTGCACTGCCGCCGGTACCGCCCTTGCCACCGAAGGTGAAGCCGCCCCCACCGCCACCTCCACCGCCACCGTCGTAGCTGAGGGCTGTGGCACCGGGTGTCCCGGCCGTTCCACTCGTTGTCGTTCCCGGCACAGTGCCATAGGCGCCTCCGGCAGCCCCACCGCCTCCACCCGATGCGCCGACGTAGCCATTTTGGCCAGCGTCGCCGCCACGGCCTCCGGCACCCGGCGAAGGGCCGGCGCCTCGACCGCCGCCTCCGCCACCGCCACCGGCGACGACAAGGGGCGACGAGGCGATCCGGTAGACGGCGCTGGCGCCGCCACCCCCGCCACCGCTGTCGGCGGGATTCGAACCGAGCCCGTCACTGCCGCCAGCACCGCCGGCTCCGCCCGCGGCGAAGCCGGTGCCACCCGGGCGCTGGCTTGTGCCGCCGGTTGCTCCGG
>DATFRN010000381.1:0-24763 GCA_035263165.1 Acidimicrobiales bacterium
GCACGGCGGCGGGTGGGCCAGTCGCCACCGACACGCTCGATGGGCCGCCCACCGCCCGGCCGCACGTAGGCGACCCAGGCCGGCGGGAAGTCGCCGCGGATCACGCTGGCGCGCACCGCCCCGTCGTTGTCGAGTCCTTCCCATGTCCGTGACGTCACCTCCTGCCACCGGAGCCTCATGGTGGTAGTGTAGCGAACGTATGTTCGTAGACGCCAGGCCCACAACGGACTACCGTCGATCGACGGTCTCGTCAGCCGAGAGGGGAGGAGAAGGCCATGGCCACGGTCCGCTACATCGTCGACGACGTCGACGCCGCGATCGGGTTCTACTGCCAGCACCTGGGGTTTCACGAGGTGATGCACCCCGCGCCGGCGTTCGCCATGCTGCTGCGCGACGACCTGCGCCTGACGCTCAGCGCCCCGGGCGGTGGTCCCGGTGGTGGTGCCGCCATGCCCGACGGCACCCTGCCCAGCCCCGGCGGGTGGAACCGCTTCTCGCTCGAGGTCGACGACCTCGACGGGCTGGTCGAGCGGCTGCGGGGCGAGGGCGTCCACTTCCGCAACGACATCGTGACCGGCGTCGGCGGCAAGCAGATCCTGGTCGAGGACCCGGCCGGCAACCCGGTCGAGTTGTTCGAGCCGATCATCGCCGAGGCCCGCGAGTCCGCGGCCCGCGAGTCCGGGGGGCCGCCGGGGACGGCCTGACCACCCGTCGCCCCCTGCCCGGTTGCCGGTCGGGTGGGGCCGGTTCGGTAGTCTCGCCGGGTGGCTGGAGGGGGAGCACCCGACCTGGCGGTCCAGGAGCAGGACGAGGCTGGGCCCGGCGCGGGCGGGGACGGGGACGCGCCTGGTGGGGGCGATACCGGCACCGATACCGGCACGACCGCCGGTGCCGACACGACGACCGCCGGTCCCGGCCGGGCGAGCGGGCGATGGTGGCTGGCGCTCGGCGCGATCTGCCTCGTCGCCTTCGGCATCCGGGTCGGCTACACGTTCGGCTGGCAGCACCTCGACGCCGTCGCCGGCGACGCCTACTACTACCACCACGGCGCCAACCTGCTGGCCGACGGCCACGGGTTCGTGCACCCCTACGCCTGGGACGACGGCGTCAGCATGCCCGGCGCCGACCACCCGCCCGGCTACATCCTGGCCCTGGCCGTGCCGTCCCTGGTCGGCCTGACCAAGATCATCGATCACCAGATCTTCTCCTGCCTGATCGGAACCGGCACGGTCCTGCTCGTCGGCATGGCCGGCCGCCGGATCGCCGGGGCGCGGGCCGGGCTCATCGCGGCCGGCCTGGCGGCCGTCTACCCGGCCATCTGGCTGAACGACGCCGCCCTCATGTCCGAGACGCTGGCCCTGCTGTGCGGCGTGGTCGTCATCATCGCGGCCTACCGGGCCTGGGACCGCCCCAGCCCCCGCCGCTTCGTCGAGGTCGGCCTCGCCCTCGGCCTGGCCACGCTGGCCCGGGCCGAGGCGCTCATGCTGGTCGCCCTGCTGGCCCTGCCGCTGGCCGTCTGGGTGCCCCAGCTCGCGGGCGCCCGGCAACGCATCGGTCGCCTGGGCCTGGCGGTCGCGGCCACGGTGATCGTCATCGCGCCCTGGGTCGTCTACAACATGGCGCGCTTCCAGGAGCCGGCCACCCTGTCGACCCAGATGGGCCCGACGCTCGAGGCGGCCAACTGCGACGACACCTACTCCGGGCCGGCCATCGGCTCCTGGTCGGTCCGCTGCGCCACCCAGTGGGGCGACCGCGACCGCTCGGTGCTCGACCGCGTCACGCGGCACAAGGCGCTCGACTACATCGGCGACAACAAGGACCGGCTGCCCGCCGTCCTCACGGCCCGGGTGAGCAGGACGTTCGCCGTCGGCCACGTCGACAGCCAGGTCCACTTCGACAAGTTCGCCGAGGGCCGGCCGCTGGGCGCCTCGTGGGCCGGCGTCGGGATGTTCTACGTGGTGGCCGTGGCGGCGATCGCGGGCGCGGTGATCCTGCGCCGCCGGGGCGTCCCGTCGTTCCCGCTCACCAGCGCGGTCGTCAACGTCCTCATCACCGTGGTCGTGTTCTACGGCTCGACCCGTTTCCGGGCCCCGGCCGAGCCCGCCCTGGTCCTGCTGGGCGCGGTGGCGATCGACGCCCTGGTCGCCCGGCTGCTGCGCCGGGCGCCCGAGCAGGGCGCGGACCAGGCCCCGACCCCTGCGCCCGCGGCCTAGAGGCTGCGCCGGCGGGCGTAGCCGGGGCCCGAGCGGCCCGCTGCGAAGCAGCAAGAGCGGGAAGCACAGACCGGGTGGCCGTGACGACGTGCCGGCCCGCGCTGACCGCCCAGGCCCCCACGGCCAATGAGGTTCGGCCCCGGTGGCGCCCGCCGCTAGCCTCACCCCGCGTGCCCGAGACGTTCCGCGCTCCCATCGGCACCCAGGATGTGCTCCCCCCGTCGTCCGCCCGCTGGCAGGCGCTGATCGTCGCGTTCGCCGGCGTGGCCGAGCGCTTCGGCTACGGGCTGGCCCACGGGCCGCTGTTCGAGGACCTGGCCGTCTTCCAGCGCCTCGGCGCCGGCACCGACGTCGTCCGCAAGGAGATGTACGACTTCCACGACAAGGGCGACCGCCACCTCGCCCTCCGCCCCGAGGCCACGGCGTCGCTGGTGCGGGCCTACGTCCAGCACCGCCCGCCGGTGCCGTGGAAGGTGTGGTGCGTCACCCCGGTCTTCCGCTACGAGCGCCCCCAGGCCGGCCGGCTGCGCCAGCACCACCAGGTCGACGTCGAGGTGATCGGCGCGGACGATCCCGACGTCGACGTCGAGGTCATCGCCTTCGGCGCCGCCTATCTCGAGGCCCTCGGGCTGCGGGACTGGCGCCTCGACCTCAACACGATGGGCACGCCCGCCGACCGCGCCGCCTACGTCGCCACGCTGCGCGACTGGCTGCGGCCGAGGCTCGACGACCTGGCCCCCGAGGACCGGGAGAAGGCCGGCACCCACCCGCTGCGGGTGCTCGACTCCAAGCGCCCGGAGACCCGGGCCGCGATCGAGGCCGCCCCCCGCATCGCCGAGGTGCTCGACCCCGCCTCGCTGGCCCACTTCGAGCGGGTCCAGGCCGGCCTGGCCGCGCTCGGCATCCCGTTCTCGCTCGAGCCCGGCCTGGTCCGGGGCCTCGACTACTACACGCACACCCTGTTCGAGTTCCAGGGCCTGGCCCTCGACGCCGCCCAGCAGACCGTCATCGGCGGCGGCCGCTACGACGGGCTGGTCGAGCAGCTGGGCGGGCCGCCCACGCCCGGCATCGGCTTCGGCTCGGGGATCGAGCGCATGCTGCTGGCGTGCGACGCCGAGGGTGTCTTCCCCGGCCCGGCCTCGGCGCTCGACGCCTTCGTCGTCGACGCCACCGGGGGCACGGCCGCCCGCGACCTCACCCACGAGCTGCGCCGGGCCGGCCTGCGGGCCGACCGGGCCTTCGGCGGCCGGTCGATGAAGGCGCAGATGAAGGCGGCCGGCCGCTCCGGCGCCCGCGTCGCGGTCATCGTGGGCGAGCAGGAGCTGGCCGACGGCACCGCCACCGTGCGCGACCTGGGCCAGGGCGAGCAGGAGATCGTCCCCCGCGACCAGGTCGCCGACCGGGTCCGCAAGCTGTTGGAGGGGTCCGCACCGTGACCGACCACTACCCGGCCTGGGGCATGCGCACGCACTGGTGCGGCGAGCTGCGGCCCTCCGACATCGGCCAGGAGGTCGCGGTGTGCGGCTGGGTGGCGCGCCGGCGCGAGCACGGCGAGCACCTGGCGTTCCTCGACCTGCGCGACCGCGAGGGCGTGGTCCAGTGCGTCATCGACGGGTCCGTCGACGTGCGCAGCGAGTGGGTCGTCCGGGTGACCGGCACCGTGCGGGCGCGGCCCGAGGGCACGGTCAACCCCGCCCTGCCCACCGGCGAGGTCGAGGTGGGGGACTGCCGGGTCGAGGTGCTCAACCAGGCCGACCCGCCGCCGTTCCCGGTCGGCGACCGGGTGGACACCGACGAGGTCGTGCGCCTGCGCCACCGCTACGTCGACCTGCGGCGGGAGCGCATGCAGCGCAACCTGCGGGCCCGCGCCCGGGCCAACAGCGCCATCCGCCGGACGCTGGAGGACCAGGGGTTCGTCGAGATCGAGACCCCGATGCTCATCGCCTCGACGCCCGAGGGCGCCCGCGACTTCGTGGTGCCGTCCCGCCTCCAGCCGGGCAGCTTCTACGCCCTGCCCCAGAGCCCCCAGCTGTTCAAGCAGCTCACGATGGTCGGGGGCGTCGACCGCTACTACCAGATCGCCCGCTGCCTGCGGGACGAGGACCTGCGGGCCGACCGGCAGTTCGAGTTCATGCAGCTCGACGCCGAGGCCAGCTTCGTCGGCCAGGACGAGGTCATGGCGTTCATCGGCGACGCCATCCGGGCCGCCACCGCCGCCGTCGCCGGGTCCGAGGTGGGCGACATCCCCTCGATGACCTGGCACGACGCCATGGAGCGCTACGGATCGGACAAGCCCGACGTGCGCTTCGGGATGGAGCTGGTCGAGCTCACCGAGGTGTTCGCCTCGACCGGGTTCAAGGCGTTCGCCGGCCAGGCGGTCAAGGGCATCCGGCTGCCGGGCGGCGCGGACATGTCCCGCAAGCGGCTCGACGACCTCACCGACGCGGCCAAGCGGTGGGGGGCCAAGGGCCTCGTGTGGATGCGGGTCCAAGCCGACACGCTCGACAGCCCGGTGGCCAAGTTCCTGTCCGAGGACGAGCTGGCCGGCATCCGGGGCGCCCTGGCCGCCGAGCCCGGCGACCTGCTGTTCCTGGTGGCCGACGACCGTCCGGTCGTGCGCCAGGTGCTCGGCCGGCTGCGGCTGGAGCTGGGCCGCCCGCCGGTCACCGAGGGCGGGCTCACCTACCTGTGGGTGGTCGACTTCCCGCTGTTCGACGGGCTGGGCGACGACGGCTCGCCGCTGCCGGCCCACCACCCGTTCACCATGCCCCACCCCGACGACGTCGACCTGCTGGCGTCGGACGACCCCGCGGACCTGCTGCGGGTGCGGTCGCAGGCCTACGACCTGGTGCTGAACGGGTGGGAGCTGGGGTCGGGCTCGGTGCGGATCCACCGCTCGGACGTGCAGCAGCGCATCTTCGCCCTGCTCGGCATCGACGCCGAGGAGGCCCAGGCCCGGTTCGGGTTCCTGCTCGACGCCTTCCGCTACGGGGCGCCGCCCCACGCCGGGTTCGCCTTCGGCATCGACCGGCTGGTGGCGCTGCTGGTGGGGGAGGAGAACATCCGGGAGGTCATCGCCTTCCCCAAGACCCAGTCGGGCGCCGACCCGCTGACCAACGCGCCCACGCCCATCGAGCCGGCCTACCTGGCCGAGCTGGGGCTGCGCACGCTGCCGCCCAAGGGCTGAGGCCGAGCCGTGCCGCCGCCGGCCATCGGCGCCCCCCGGCTGCCGGCCGCCTACGAGGACGCCGGCCTCGACGACCTCGACGACGATCGCCACCTCGACGAGGTGGTCCTGTCCGGGGGCGTCGGGATCGACGTGGCGGTCCGAGGGCTGACGCTGACCCGGTCGCGGCTGTCCGGGGTGCGGCTGCCCGGGGCGGGTCTGGCGGGCCTGGAGCTGGCCGACGTGGTGATCGAGGAGTGCGACCTGGCCGGGGCCGACCTGTCCGGGGCGGTGCTGCGGCGGGTGTCGCTGCTGCGGTGCCGGCTGTCGGGGCTGGTGGCGACCGACCTGGCGGGCGCGGACGTGCGGGTGGTCGACTGCCGGGCGGACGAGGCGTGGTTCCGGGGGGCGCGGCTGGAGCGGGCGGCGCTGGAGGGCTGCGAGCTGTCGGGGAGCGACTGGTACGACGCCCGGCTGTCGTCGGTGCGGTTCGTGGACTGCCGGCTGGACGGGGCGGAGCTGTCGGGCGCCCGCCTGTCGGAGGTCGCGCTGCACGGGTCGCGCCTCGCCGGGGTGCGGGGGGCCGGGGCGCTGCGCAACCTGGTGATCGGGAGCGACCAGGCGCTCGACGTGGCGCTGGCGCTGTTCCCGTCGCTGGGGATCTCGATCGACGACGGGTACCTCGACCCCGACGAGGGCGACGCCTGACCGTGCTCAGAACTTGTCGAGCAGGCGGTCGAGGGCCTCGCCGACGCCGTCGCGCTGGCGGCGCCAGCGGGACTCGCTGAACCGGACCCCGCCGACACCGACGGCGGTGCCGAGGGGGAGGGCGACGATGAGGACGTCGGGCTGGCCGGCCACCGCCCCGGCGAACCCGCCGACGACGGCCAGCGTGGCGCCCGCCACCGCACCGCGGGAGACGGCGGTGGCCCGGCTGGTGGCCAGCTCGGCCTCGATCCGGACGAGCGTGCGCTCGTCGGCGGGCGCGACGACGGTGGTCACGGTGCGGAGGCCGTCCAGCCGGATCGAGCCGGCGAAGTCGAGGCTGCGGCGCAGGTGGGCGACCATGTCCCGCCTCGGGCGGTAGACGGTGCGGTCGCCGGCGCGGTGGCCGAGCTCGAACATCTGGGTGCGGAGGAACCGGTCGATCGTGCTCTGCACGGTGGTGGTGGGCGGCCCGACCAGCCGCTGCCGGACGACGGCCCGGGACGGCGCCACCTTGGCCCGCCGCTCGTCGACCGGCGCCAGCGCCCCGGCCCGCAGCTCGGCCACGGCCTGCCGCACGGCGGCGGGCGAGAGCCCGACCTCCTCGGCGGCGGCCTCCAGCGCTGCGGGATCGAACCCGAGCGGCCCCCCGCCGGCCGCGTCGGCCTGCGCGTCGAGCTCGACGGCCCGCCGCAGCACGAGGGCGGCCTCGTCGGTACTCAACCGGGGCGGACGCTGCGTGTCGGCCACCCCTCCATCATCGCCCAAAGCGACCCACACCTGCGTGCGGTGGTCGTGGCCCGAGTCCGGTCAGGTCGGCGAACCCCGATGGCGAGCCACCGACTACCGCTTCTTTCCGCAGGGCCGGCTGCCGGGAGCCGCCGGAGCGGACCCACACGGTGGCAGCCTGGACCCATGCGCATCATCACGCAGGCGAGCTTCGGCGGCCCCGAGGTGCTGGTCCCGGGCGAGGCGCCGGTGCCCGAGCCGCTGCCCACCGAGGTGCTCGTGCGGGTGCGGGCGGCCGGGGTCAACCCCGTCGACTGGAAGACCCGGGCCGGCAGGGGCATGTCCGGCGTCCTCGGCGACCCGCCCCTCACCCTCGGCTGGGACGTCGCCGGCGTCGTCGAGTCGATCGGCCTCGGCGTCACCACCCTCGCCCCCGGCGACCCCGTCTTCGGCATGCCCTGGTTCCCCCGGGCCGCCAACGCCTACGCCGAGTTCGTCACCGCCCCGTCCCGCCAGTTCGCCCGCAAGCCCCCCGAGCTCACCTTCGAGGAGGCCGGCGGCCTCCCCCTCGCCGGCCTCACCGCCTGGCAGATCCTGGTCGACACCGCCAACGTCCAGCCGGGCCAGCGGGTGCTGGTCAACGCGGCGGCCGGGGGCGTCGGCCACCTCGCCACCCAGGTCGCCAAGAGCCGGGGCGCCACGGTGCTCGGCACGGCCAGGACGGTCAACCACGCCGCCCTGCGCCGCCACGGGGTGGACGTCCCGATCGACTACACGGCCACCGACGTGGCCGAGGCGGCCGGCCGGGTCGACGTCGTGGTGGACCTCATGGGCGGCACCCGCAGCCTGGCGGCGACGCTGGGCCCCGGCGGGCTGTTCGTCAACGTCCCCTCGGCGGCGCCCGCCGAGCTGGCCGCCGAGGTCGAGCAGCGGGGCGCCCGCTTCACCCGCTTCCTGGTCGAGCCGGACCACGAGGGCCTGTTCGCCCTGTCCCAGCTGGTGGAGGACGGCGAGCTGCGGGTCGAGGTCGCCGCCACCTTTCCGCTCGAGCGGGCGGCGGAGGCCCACGCCCTCGGCGAGAAGGGGCACACGGCGGGCAAGATCGTCCTCACAGTATAGAGCAACAAAACCATTGAAAATCATCTTCACACCTGCTTGACTATCGCCATGCCTGGAGATGACAGATGACCGCCCAACGGCTGGCGACGGTGGTGGCGGGCCTCATCCCGTTCGTGGTGGCGCTGGTCGCCGGCGGGGTCGCGGGCGTCTCCCAGTGGCGCAGCGACGGGCGCTCGGACGAGGACGGCTTCCCGCCTCCCAAGCACGTGTCGCTGTGCCGCTACATCGACCGGCGTCTGCCGATGTGGACGTCGGCGGCGGGTGGTCCCGTCGCCGTGCTCCAGCACCCCGGCGATCGGGGAGAGCCCAAGGCGTCGACCCTCGTGTACCTGGACGCCGCTACGCCACCCTCGTCGCTGGTGGTCGACATGCCCTCGGGCATCCAGGCGGACCTCTGGCGCTTCACGGCCGAGGTCGTGAAGCGTGGCGACGACCCGGCCGCCGCCGATCGACCACCGCCGCCCGGCGCGCTGGCGGCGGCCACCCGGGTCCAGGCCTATCTCGATCGCTGCCCGACGAGAGCCCGGCACCCGGACGCCGCACGCAGCCCGTAGCGGCCTCGGCCTCGGCCTCGTCGATGCGCCCCGTGGCGCTCCCGCCCTGGGCCGGCTTCGGGGGCTGGCGTGCCTGCGCTGCCGCATCGGTGTCGCTCGTGCGGGCCGGGTCGGCGGCCACCCGGGTCCAGGCCTATCTCGATCGCTGCCCGACGAGAGCCCGGCACCCGGACGTCGCACGCAGCCCGTAGCGGCTCGGCCTCGGCGATGCGGCCCGTGGCGCTCCGCCCTGGGCCGGCTTCGGGGGCTGGCGTGCCTGCGCTGCCGGACGGTGTCGCTCGTGCGGGCCGGGTCGGCGGTCCTCCGGTCCTCGTGGGTCGGGTGGCGGTGGGGCCAGTAGCGTCGGCGGTCGTGGCATCGGGGGACCTGTTCTCGGCGGCGGCTGAGGAGCGGCTGGAGCGGCAGGCGCCTCTTGCGGCTCGGATGCGCCCGGTGCGGCTCGACGATGTCGTCGGGCAGGACTCGCTCGTGGGGGTGGGGCGGCCTCTGCGGGTGTTGGTGGAGTCCGATCGGCTGTCGTCTGCGATCTTGTGGGGGCCGCCGGGGACCGGGAAGACCACCCTCGCTCAGGTCATCGCTCGGCACACCGCCAAGGCGTACGAGCAGCTGTCCGCCGTGTCGGCCAGCGTGAAGGACGTGCGGGAGGTGCTGGCGCGCGCCGAGCAGCGGTTGGGCGAGCGGGGGCAGGGCACGATCCTCTTCCTCGACGAGGTGCATCGGTTCAACAAGGCGCAGCAGGATGCTCTGCTGCCGTCAGTCGAGAGCGGGCTGGTCGTGCTGGTCGGGGCGACGACCGAGAACCCCTACTTCGAGGTGAATGCTCCACTGCTGTCGCGGTCGACCCTCTTCCGGCTGGAGCCGCTGGGGGCCGATGCCGTCGCCGAGCTCTTGCGGCGGGGCCTCTCGATCGAAGGGGCCTCGGCGGACGACGATGCCTTGGCGCACCTGGCCGAGCGGGCCGGCGGTGACGGGCGGCAGGCGCTGACCGCGCTGGAGGTGGCCGTGGCACTGGCGGGGGAGCGCAGCGCAGGTGATGGTGGGGACGTACGGGTGTCTCTGGCCGATGCCGAGGCGGCGCTCGGGACCAAGTTGCACCGGTACGGGCGGGACGAGCACTACGACGTGATCTCGGCGTTCATCAAGAGCATCCGGGGGTCCGATCCGCAGGCCGCCCTGCACTGGCTGGCGCGGATGCTGGAGGCCGGGGAGGACGCCCGGTTCGTGGCGCGGCGGCTGGTCATCCTCGCCAGCGAGGACGTGGGGGAGGCCGACCCGCTGAGCCTGGTCGTGGCCACGTCCGCCGCTCACGCCGTCGAGTACGTCGGGCTGCCCGAGGCGCAGCTCAACCTGGCCCAGGCCGTCGTGCACCTGGCCACGGCGCCCAAGTCGAACCGGGCGGCGCTCGGGATCTGGTCGGCGCGGGAGGACGTGCGGCGGGGCGTGGGCGGCGAGGTGCCGGTCCACCTGCGGGACGCCCACTACCGCTCGGCCCACTCGCTCGGCCACGGGGTGGGCTACGACTATCCTCACGACGACCCACGGGGCTGGGTCCGCCAGCAGTACCTGCCCGATGCGGCTCGCGACGCGGTCTACTACCAGCCCTCGGGGCACGGCTACGAGCAGGAGATCGCCGAGCGGATGCAACGGCTGGCCGACGGGCCCGACGACACGGCTGACCAGCGGGACGGGGAGCGCCCGTGAGCGCCGCCGACCTCGCCGCGGTCATCGTCGCCACCTGCAGCGTCGTGGCCGTCGTCCTGCTGGCGGTGGCGCTGGTCGCCCTCGTCCGCACGCTGCGGGCCCTGCGGGAGGTGGCGCACCTGCTGCGCACCGAGACCGTGCCGGTCCTCGACGACCTGCGGGACACCGTCGACGCCGCCAACCACGAGATCGTCCGCCTCGACCGGCTCGTCACGACCGCCGAGTCGGTCACCGGCACCGTCGACTCGGCCTCCCGGCTCGCCTACATCGCCATGGCCAACCCGGTGATCAAGGGCGTCGCCTTCGCCAGCGGCACCGCCAAGGCCGCCCGCCGCCTGCGGGGGCGCAAGGCCGACGGGCGGGCCTGAGGACCGGGACGGGGACGCCGGTGCCGCGCCGCACCTTCTGGTTCGCCACCGGGGCCACCGCCGGGCTCGGCGGGGCGCTGTGGGTGCGCAGCCGCGTCCTGCGCACGGTGCGGCGCTACACGCCCGAGCGGGTGCAGGCCGACGTGAGCGACCAGGTCCGCCGGATCGGCACCGACCTGCGGGCCGCGGTCCGGGAGGGGCGGGCGGAGATGGCCGACCGCGAGGCCGCCCTCCGGGCCGAGCTGGCGCCGGGCGCCCCGCCGCCCTGAATCCCGGAACGGGGTACACCCACGTCACCACTAGGCTGACCACCACCTATGGCACCGCGGACTTCAGCCGAGCTGCGCCGCGCCTGGACCGACTTCTTCGCCGCCAGGCAGCACACGATCGTCCCGTCGGGGAGCCTCATCCCGACGCACCCCAGCGCGCCCATGTTCACCAACTCGGGCATGATGCCCCTCGTCCCCTACTTCCTGGGCGAGGAGGCCGTCCCCTGGACGCCCGCCCGGGCCACGTCCGTCCAGCGTTGCGTGCGGGCCGGGGGCAAGCACAACGACCTCGACGCCATCGGGCGGTCGCCCCGCCACCTCAGCTTCTTCGAGATGCTGGGCAACTTCAGCTTCGGCGACTACTTCAAGCGCGAGGCCATCGCCTGGGCCTGGGAGTTCGTCACCGAGGTGCTCGAGCTCGACGCCGGCCGGCTGTGGGTCACCGTCCACGTCAGCGACGACGAGGCCGAGGCGCTGTGGGCCGACGAGGTCGGCTTCCCCCGCGACCGCATCCAGCGGCTCGACAAGGACAACTTCTGGGAGATGGGCGACACGGGCCCCTGCGGGCCCAGCTCCGAGATCTTCTGGGACAACGGCCCCGACCACGGCCCCGAGGGCGGACCGGCCAACCCCGAGGCCGAGGAGCGCTACGTCGAGATCTGGAACCTCGTCTTCCCCCAGTACCTCCGGGGTGCCGACGGTGGCCTCAGCGACCTGCCCCGCAAGAACATCGACACCGGCGCCGGCCTCGAGCGCATCCTGGCGGTCCTGGCCGGCAGCCACAGCCTCTACGACTCCGACACGCTGGCTGCGCTGGTCGGCGAGGCCCAGTCGGTCACCGGCCGCCGGCTCGGCGACACCGAGCTCGGCGACATCGCCCTGCGCCTCATAGCCGACCACGCCCGCACGATGACGTTCCTGGTGGCGGACGGGGTCATCCCGTCCAACGAGGACCGCGGCTACGTGCTGCGCCGCATCATCCGCCGGGCCATCCGCTTCGCCTACCTGCTCGGCGTCGAGCGCCCGGTGCTGCCGGCGATGGTCGAGCGCACCATCGAGCTCATGGGCGACGCCTACCCCGAGATCGTCGACGGCCGGGGCCTGGTGCTGCCCATCATCACCCGGGAGGAGGAGTCGTTCCGGCGCACGCTGGCCACCGGCTCCCAGATCCTCGACGGCCACCTCGACCGGCTCGAGCCGGGCGGCACGCTGCCGGGCCAGGTCGCCTTCCAGCTCCACGACACCTACGGCTTCCCGTTCGAGGTCACCCAGGAGACCGCCGACCTACGGGGCTTCGGCGTCGACACCGCCGGCTTCGAGGCGGCGATGGACGACCAGCGGGCGCGGGCCCGGGCCGCCGGCAAGGGCGGGGGCGTGGCCACGGGCGACGAGGTCACCCGCCAGCAGGCGCTGCTGGCCGAGCACGGCCCCACCGTGTTCACCGGCCGCGACGAGTACGAGACCGTGGCGACCGTGCTGGCCGTCCTCGGCGACGACCTCTACCTCGACCGCACGCCGTTCTACGCCGAGTCCGGCGGCCAGATCGGCGACACCGGCACGATCACCACCGACACCGGCGTGGCCGACGTGACCGACACCACCTACGGCCTGCCCGGCCTGCACCGCCACACGGTGACGCTGCGGGAGGGCACCATCGAGCCCGGCCAGGCGGCGACGGCCCGCATCGACGGTGAGCGCCGCGACGCCATCCGCCGCAACCACACCGGCACCCACATCCTCCACTGGGCGCTGCGCGAGGTGCTCGGCCACCACGTCCGCCAGCAGGGCTCCCTGGTGGCGCCCGACCGTCTGCGCTTCGACTTCAGCCACTTCGAGCCGGTCAGCGGCGAGCAGCTGCGGGCCATCGAGGACCTCGCCAACGGCGAGATCCTGCGCAACGAGGCGGTCCGCCACTTCGAGACCACGATGAACGAGGCCCGCGACCTCGGCGCCATCGCCTTCTTCGGCGACAAGTACGGCGACATCGTGCGGGTGCTCGAGGCCGGCGAGCACTCGGTCGAGCTGTGCGGCGGCACCCACGTGCGCCGGCTGGGCGACATCGGGCCGCTCAAGGTCACCTCCGAGGGGTCGATCGGCTCCAACCTGCGCCGCATCGAGGCCGTGACCGGCTTCGGGCCGATCGACCGGCTGCGCCACGAGGAGGACCTGGTGGCCCGGGCGGCCGAGGCGCTCAGCACCACCCCCGAGGACCTGCCGCTGGCGGCCGAGCGCATGCGGGGCGAGTTCAAGGCGCTCAACGACGAGATCAAGGAGCTGCGGCGCAAGGCCGCGTCCGGCCGGGCCGGCGAGCTGGCGGCCCGGGCGGTCGACGGCGTGGTCGTCGACCGGGCCGACGGCACCACCCGCGACGAGGTGCGCGAGCTGGCGCTGGCGGTGCGCCAGCAGCCGGGCATCCGGGCGGTCGTCCTCGGCGGCGAGCCCGACGGCGGCGGCGTCGCCCTGGTGGCGGCCGTGGCCCGCGACAGCGGGTTCGAGGCCCGCGCCCTCATCGCCGACGCGGCCCGCGCCGTGGGCGGGGGCGGGGGCGGCAAGAACCCCGAGCTGGCCGTGGCCGGCGGCCGCGACACGTCCCGGCTCGACGAGGCGCTCGACCTCGCCCGGGCCGCCGCCGGCATCGCTTGACCCGGGCCCTGGCGCTCGACGTCGGCACCCGCCGCATCGGCGTGGCGGTCTCGGACAGTGACGGTCGGGTGGCGACGCCCTACGAGGTGGTGACCCGCTCCGGCGACCGCGCCGCCGACCATCGGCGGGTCGCCGCACTGGTCGAGGAGACCGGCGCGGGCGTCGTCGTCGTCGGGCTGCCGCTGTCGCTCGACGGCGGACTGGGCCCCGCGGCGCACGCGATCCTCGACGAGGTCGACGAGCTGCGGGCCGCGCTCGGTGTCGAGGTGGTGACCTGGGACGAACGGCTCACGACCGTCGAGGCCGAGCGCAGCCTGCGGCAGATGGGAGTGCGAAAAGGCAACCGTCGCCGAGTCGTGGACCAGGTCGCTGCTACGGTGATCCTGCAGTCGTGGTTGGAAGCTGGCCGACCGCGCAGGTGACCCGAAGGTCCCGCACCCGCACCCACCGCCGTAACGCATGACCTTTGCTGACCAAGACGAGCCCTCACGGCCGCGTCGCCGACGCGGGTCGAAGCGCGGCGCGGAAGAGGGCTTCGACGACTTCTGGACCCGCGAGAGCCAGGCCGTGCGCGGCCGGGGCCGCAAGCACGAGGACGACCCCGCCGACGTCTCGGACCTGACCGGGCCGACCCGGCGGGTCGCGGAGCCGGACGCGCCGACCGCGCAGCGTGGTCGCCGGGGCCGGGGTGCCGGGACGGCGCAGGGGCCGCCCGAGCCGCCCGTGGTCGACGTCCCCACCCGCACCGGCCGGAGGTCGGCGGCCGGAGGATGGTCCGGGTCGCCCGCCGGCGGGCCGAGCCGCCGCCCACCGCTCGGGAACGAGCCGGGCCGCTCGTGGTCCGCGGCGCCCGCCCCCGGGCGGGGCCGCACCGCCCCGCCGGGCAACGACCCGGGCCCGGGCTGGGGGGCCTCGAGCGCCGGCGGCTATCGGGGCCGCCAGAGCGCGCCCGGCGCCGACTGGGCCGGCCCCGAGGCCGGCCGCAACGGCGCTCCCGATGCGGGTCGGGGCCGTCGTGGGCGCCGCGGCGCGCCGCCCGAGGGGGACTGGGCCGCCGGCGCCGGTGCCGCCGCCCCGCCGCGGGGACGCGGCCGGCCGGGGATCGAGCCGGGCGCGACGTGGTCGGGGCCGCCGCCCGGGCCCTCCGGGGCCGGGGCGCCGCCGCCGGCGCGGCGCGGCCGCCCGTCCGCGCGCCCGGGCGAGGGCTACGCCGCCTACGGCGGGACCGGGCCCGTGCCGCCGGTGCGGAGCTCGCAGGCCGCGGCCGACTGGTACGACGACGCCGCCAGCGGGACCTGGGACCAGCCGCCGACCGGCGCCGGGACGGGCCCCGGGCCCGACGGCGGAGGCGGGTACGCCGCCCCGCCCTGGGCCGCAGCGCCGCCCGCGGCGGGCAACCCGCGCCGGGCGCGGCTGGAGTCGACCTCCTCCTACCGCCTGGCCTCCACGCTGGCCGACGACAACTACGGCGACGACGTCTACTTCGACGACGATGACGACGACCTCGGCGGCGACGACCTCGGCCTGCCCGACGACCTGCCCAAGCGGCGGGGTTGCCGGGTGGCGCTGGCGTTCCTGGCCGTCCTGGTGCTGGCCGTCGCGGCCGTCGGCTTCGTCGGCTGGCGCTGGGTCCAGCACCAGATCGACCCGCCGGGCGGCCAGGGCAAGGAGGTCCTCGTCGACGTCCCCGCCGGCACCAGCACCGCCGGCATCGGCAAGCTGATGGCCGACCACGACGTCATCACCAACGCCTCGGTGTGGAGTTGGTACACCAAGCTCAAGGACGTCGGCTCGTTCCAGGCCGGCAGCTACCGGCTCCACCGCAACTCGTCGTTCGACGAGGCGGTCGCCGACCTCGACAAGGAACCGCTGCCGCCCCACACCCGCCTGGTGACGGTGCCCGAGGGCTACACGCTCCGCCAGACGCTGGCCCGCCTGGGCGACAAGAACAAGGGCGTGCCCGGCTTCACCCAGCAGCTGCTCCTGACGGCGCTCAAGGCGCCCACCTCGCGCTCGAAGTACCTGCCGGCCAAAGCCACCACGCTCGAGGGCACCCTGTTCCCCGACTCCTACGCCGTCGGCGACGACGACAACGAGGCGCAGGTCGTCCAGCGGATGGTGGCGCAGTTCGACAAGACCATGGACGGCCTCAACGCCAAGGGCCGGGCCGCCCAGCTCAAGATCACGCCCTACCAGGCCGTCATCGTCGCCTCCCTGGTCGAGGAGGAGGCCCGGGTGCCCGAGGACCGGCCCAAGGTGGCCCGGGTCATCTACAACCGGCTGGCGAAGGGGATGCCGCTCGGGATCGACGCCGCCCTCTGCTACGAGAAGGGCCAGATCCCCTGCAAGCTGACCGAGTCCGACCTGGACAAGGACTCGCCGTACAACACCCGCCACCGCACGGGCCTCACGCCCACCCCGGTGGCGTCGCCCGGCAAGGCCAGCCTGGCCGCCGCCCTCCAGCCGGCCTCGGGCAACTGGCTCTACTACGTCCTGATCGACGCCCAGGGCCACCATGCCTTCACCAACGACTACGACGAGTTCACGCGGCTCAAGGCCCAGTGCGCCGCGAAGGGCCTCGGGTGCGGCTGACCGCCACCGGCGCCGCCGCCCGCCGCGCGGCGTGATCAGCGGCGAGACCCGGCTGGCCGCGGTCATCGGGCGGCCGATCCGGCACTCGCTGTCGCCCGTCATCCTCAACGCCGCCTTCGACGCCGCCGGGCTCGACTGGCGCTTCGTCGCCCTCGACGTCGCGCCCGGGGACGGGGCCGCCGCGATCCGGGCCACCCGCACGCTGGGCCTCGGCGGGCTGTCGGTGACGATGCCCCACAAGGCCGACGCCCACGACGCGGTGGACGAGACCACCGCGGTCGCCGCCGAGCTGGGCGCGGTCAACTGCGTCTTCTGGCGGGGCGACCGGCTGGTGGGCGACAACACCGACGGCGCCGGGTTCCTCGACGCCCTCGCCGAGGACCCGGGGATCGACGTCGCCGGCCTGCGCTGCGTCGTCGTCGGCGCCGGCGGGGCCGGGCGGGCGGTCGTGCGGGCGCTGGGGGCGGCGGGGGCAATCGAGGTGGCGGTGGTCAACCGCTCGCCCGAGCCCGCGCACCGCGCCGCGGCCCTGGCCGGAGCGGTCGGACGGGTGGGCGCTCCCCAGGACGCAGCGGGGGCCGACCTGGTGGTCAATGCCACCCCGCTCGGCATGGGCCTCGTCGCCGGCGAGCCGCTCCCGCTCGACCCCGCCCTGCTGCGCGAGGGCCAGGTGGTGGCCGACCTGATCTACCACCCCCGGGTCACGCCGCTGCTGGCGGCGGCGGCCGACCGGGGCGCCCGGACGACCGGCGGGCTCGGCATGCTCGTCCACCAGGCGGCCCACGCGTTCGCGCGCTGGACGGGTGCCGACGCGCCGGTGGCGGCGATGGCCGCGGCGGCCCGGGACGAGCTCGACCGGCGCGTCACCGATCGCTGAGGCGAACGATCGGGGCGCGCGATCCTTCGTCATGGTCGCGCGCTGTCCGCAAGCCAATCGACACATTGCGTGTTCTCGGCGTGGCCAATCCGCCGCTAGGCGCGCGGGCGGGCCGCGCGCCTAGGCTACGGCCAGGCGCTGGGGACAGTTGGCGGGTTTAACGCACAGCGGAGGTACAGCGTTGGCGCTGCAAGGCACTCTCGACACTTTCTCCCTGCCGGACGTGCTCCGGCTCCTGGCGACGACCGCGAAGACCGGCCGTCTCCGGATCGAGGGCGACCGTGGGCAAGGCAGCGTCTGGCTGCATCAGGGCAAGGTCGTGGACGCGGCGGCGGACCGCGCCATGGACGGCACCCCGCCCGACGAGGTCACCTTCGAGCTCCTGCGGTTCGAGCACGGCTCGTTCGCGTTCGACACCGACGACCGGGCGGGCGACGCCAGCTCGCCCCACGACGTCGAGGACCTGCTGCGCAAGGCCCACGGGCTGCTCAGCGAGTGGGGCGAGCTCGAGGCCGTCGTGCCGTCGCTCGCCCACCAGGTGACGCTGTCGTCGGACCTGTCGGCCGACGAGGTGACCATCGACGCCGACCACTGGCGCACGGTCGTGGCCGTCGCCTCGGGCCGCACCGTGGGCGAGATGGCGAGCACCCTCGAGCTGACCGAGCTGGGCGTGTCCCGGGCCGTGCGCGACCTGGTCGAGCTGGGCGTGGCCGAGGTCGGCCCGCCCGACCCCGGCGCCATGCCGCCCCGGCGCGAGCCGGTCGAGCGGGCCCGGCGCCCCGCGCCCCGGGTCGAGGCACCGGCGGCGCCCGTGCCCGAGATCCCGGACATCCCCGACCCCCAGCCCATCGAGGGCCAGCGGGCGGGCTGGCTGAAGGCCGACCGCACCGGCGAGGTCCCGACCATCGCCGTCGAGCCGACGGGCTCGACCAACGGCACCGGCCGCGGCGGCGCCCACGACGACCTGCCGCCCCGGGCCGAGCCGCCGGCGGCGCCCACGCTGCCGACCCGGCTGTCCCGCGGCCGCAACGCCGCGCCCGAGGGCACGGACACCGGCCCCGCTCCCCGGCTGGCCTCGGACGAGAGCGGCCGCACCCCGGTCGTCCGTCCCGAGCCGCCCCGCAGCCGGCCCGGCGCCCGCGACACGGGCCGTACCCCGCGGGTCGGTTCCGGCGAGACCGGCCGCACCCCGCGGGTGGGCTCCGACGAGACCGGCCGCACGCCCCGCGTCGGTGCCGGTGACACCGGGCGCAGCCCGGTGATCCGCCCCGAGACGCCCCGCGGCCCGGTGGCCGGCCCCGGCAAGCCGCCCGCTCCGGGTGGACCCGATCGCGACGCCGGCCTGCGCAGCGGGCCCGCCGACACCGGCCGAGCCCCCCTCCCCGGCCGCCCCGCCGGCCCGGCCGGCCCCGGGGGCAGCGGCCCCGCCGGCCGGCGCGACGCCGGCGCCCCGCCCCGGCGCACCTCGCGGCCCGGCGGTCCCGCCGGTCGCCCCGGCGAGCCGGCCGCGCCGTTCGACAACGGCCGCTCCGGCCCGCCCCCGCCCCGGCCCCACGAGACCGGCCAGATCCGCCCGGTGTCGCCGTCGTCGCTGCCGCCCGACCTCCACTGGGCCGCCGACGACGTCACCAGCACGGGCCCGATCTCGTCGCCGTTCTCCGGCCTGACGAGTCTCGGCCCCGGCGGCCAGGGCCCCGGCGGCCGGGGGCCTGCTGGTCCCGCCGGTCCCGCCGGCCCGCCCCCGCCGCCGCTGAAGGACGGCGAGATCGCCCCCCACGTGGCCGCCATGAGCCCCGAGGCCCGGGCCGCCGTGCAGTCCACGGTGGGCAACGCCGGCGGCATCAGCCACGGCCGGGGCGGCAGCCAGGGCGAGGACATCGCCCAGCGCAGCCGGCTCATCAGCTTCCTGTCGTCGGTCCGCTGATCCACTGAGCGAGGGCCCCTGAGCGAGCCGCCGGCCCTGCTGGTCACCGGCGGCTCGGGGTACCTCGGACGCGCGGTGGCCGCCCACGCGGGCGCGGCCGGGTGGCGGGTGATCGCCGCCGGCCACACCCGGGGCGGCCGGCCGCGCCTCGACGTCCGCGACGCCGGCCAGGTGCGGGCCGCCGTGCGGTCCCTTCGCCCCGCGGCGGTGATCCACACTGCGTACGTGCAGCACGGCGCCACGGCCCGGGAGGTGATCGCGGACGGCAGCGCGCACGTGGCCGCGGCGGCGGCCGAGGCCGGCGCCCGCCTGGTCCACGTGTCGACCGACGTCGTGTTCGCCGGCGACGCCGGCCGCCCCTATCGGGAGGACGACCCGCCGGACCCGATCACCGACTACGGCCGGGCCAAGGCCGAGGCCGAGGCCCGGGTGGCGGCGGCCGACCCCACCGCCGCCATCGTGCGCACCTCGCTGCTCTACGGCGGCCCGGACGGCCCCCCAGGGGCCGCGGAGCGGGCGGCCGCGGACCCCGACGCCGTGTTCTACACCGACGAGCTCCGGTGCCCGGGGCAGGTCGAGGACGTGGCCGCGGCCCTGATCGAGCTGTGCACCCTGGACGCGGCCGGCCCGCTCCACGTGGCGGGGCCCGACGCCGTGTCCCGCTGGGAGCTGGCCTGCCTCGTCGCCGGGCGGGAGGTGGCCGGCGCCCCGGCGCCGCCCGGCCGGCCCCTCGACTGCCGCCTGGACACGTCCCGGGCGGCGGCGCTGCTGGCCACGCGGCTGCGGGGCGTGCGGGCCGTCTACGCCGGGCGGGGCCCCCGGTGAGCAACCTCACGCTGGTGGGCGCGGCGGTGGTGGTCGGGGGCGTGGTGGTCGGCCCCCTGCTCAACCACGCCATCACCTGGTGGATCGGCTGGCGGGTGGTGGTGCCGCCGCTGCTGGGCCGGGTGCCGCCGGCCGGCGAGCTGGGCCACGCCCGGTCCCGCTGCGCCAGCTGCGACGCCTCGCTGGCCCCCGCCGGGCTGCCGGCCCGTCCGGCCACCGCCCTCGGGGGCCGGTGCCGGGTCTGCGGCGGCCGGCTGCCGGCCTGGCTGGCGGGGGTCGAGGCGGTCACCGCCGTGCTGTTCGGCCTGGCCGCCTGGGTCGTCGGCCCCGACGTGCGGCTCGTCCCCGTCCTGGCCCTGGCGGCCGGGTCCATCGCCATGTCGGCGGTCGACCTGGCCGTCATGCGCATCCCCACCCGCTTCGTCCACGTCACCGCGGCGGGCGTCCTCGGGGGCCTGGCCCTGGCCAGCGGGGTCGAGGACGCCCCCGGCCGGCTCCAGGGCGCGGCCATCGGCGCCGCCGCCCTCGGCGGCCTGCTGCTCGTGCTCCACCTGGCCTCGCCGCGCATGCTCGGCTTCGGCGACGTGCGGCTGGCGGTGGTGGTGGGCATGGCCGCCGGCTGGTTCGGGTGGACCGCCGACCTGCCCGTCCTCGGCGCGCTGCAGGCCGCGCTCGACGCCGGGCTGCTGGCCGGGCTGCTCGGGACGGCGGTCGGCGTGGTCCTCCTGGTGGCCCGCGGGCGCAACCGCCCGTTCCCCTTCGGGCCCGCCATCGCGGCCGGCGGCCTGGTGGTCGTGCTGGCCCTGGCCTGATTCCGCCTCGGGCCGCGCGGTGGCCGGCCGGTATCGTCGCGGCGTGCTCCGGTACCTCACCGCCGGCGAATCCCACGGTCGCGCCCTCGCCGTCATCGTCGAGGGCCTGCCCGCGGGCCTGCCCGTGACCGCCGACGCCCTCCGGGACGAACTGGCCCGGCGGCGCCTCGGCTACGGCCGCGGGCCCCGGATGCGCTTCGAGCAGGACGAGGTCACCATCGTCGGCGGCGTCCGCCACGGCCGCACCCTGGGGTCGCCGGTGGCGATCGAGATCGGCAACACCGAGTGGCAGCGGTCCGACCGCTGGCACGACGAGATGGCGGTCGAGCCGGGCGAGACCAAGGCGCCGCTGACCCAGCCCCGCCCCGGCCACGCCGACCTGGCCGGCATGCAGAAGTACGGCTTCCGCGACGCCCGCGACGTGCTGGAGCGGGCCTCGGCCCGCGAGACCGCGGCCCGGGTGGCGGCCGGCACGCTGGCCAAGGGCCTGCTGGCCGAGCTGGGGGTCGACGTCCTGTCTCACGTCGTGCAGATGGGGGCGGTGCGGGTGCCGCCCGGGGTCCGCCCCGGGCCGCGCGACCTCGACCGGGTCGACGCCTCCGAGGTGCGCTGCTTCGACCCCGGCACCGCCGACGCCATGGTCGAGGAGATCAAGGCCGTGGCCAAGGAGGGCGACAGCCTGGGTGGGGTCGTCGAGGTGCTGGCCTACGGGGTGCCGGTCGGCCTCGGCAGCCACGTCCACTGGGACCGCAAGCTCGACGCCCTGCTGGCCCAGGCGCTCATGAGCATCCAGGCCGTCAAGGGCGTCGAGATCGGCGACGGGTTCGAGGTGGCCGGCCTGCCGGGCAGCCAGGCGCACGACCCCATCACCTGGGACGCCGGCGCCGGCGAGTACCGCCGGGAGACGAGCCGGGCCGGCGGCGTCGAGGGGGGCATGTCGACCGGCGAGGTGATCGTGTGCCGGGCGGCCATGAAGCCGCTGGCCACGCTCAACCGGCCGGTGCTCACCACGGTCGACGTCGAGACCAAGCAGGAGACGGTCAGCTTCAAGGAGCGCACCGACGTCACCGCCGTCCCCGCCATGGGCGTGGTGGCCGAGACGATGACGGCCCTGGTGCTGGCGTCGGAGGCGCTGCGCAAGTTCGGCGGCGACTCGGTGCCCGAGCTCGTGCGCAACGCGGCGGCCTTCCGGGCGGGGCTGCGCGATGGCTGACGGCCCCGCAGCCGGGCGCCACGTCGTCCTGATCGGGCTGCCCGGGGCCGGGAAGTCCACCGTCGGGCGGCGGCTGGCCAAGGAGCTGGACCGCCCGTTCGCCGACGTCGACGAGCAGGTCGAGCTGGCCGCCGGGGCCACCATCCCGGCCCTGTTCCGCGACCGGGGCGAGGCCGAGTTCCGCCGACGGGAGGCCGAGGTGGTGGCCGACCTCGTCGGCCGGCCCCACCCGCTGGTCATCGCGGCCGGCGGCGGGGTCGTGACCATCGACGCCAACCGGGCTCAGCTCGCCGGCGCCTACGTGGTCTGGCTGCGGGCCTCGCCCGAGTTCCTGGCCGGGCGCACCGACCCGAGCTACCGCCCGCTGCTGGCCGGCGACGCCCGGGCCACGCTCGCCCGCCTGGCCGCCGAGCGGGGCCCGCTGTACGAGGCGGTGGCCGACATGGCGGTCGACGTCGAGGGCTTCCACGCCGCCGACGACAAGCCCAAGCGGGCGCTGGCGCGTCACATCGCCGCCCTGCTGGCCGGGGCCGAGGTCCCGTCATGAGCGCCGACGAGCTGACCGTCGACGTCCGCGTGCCGGGCGGCGCCTACCCGGTCGTGGTGGGAGCGGGGGTCCGCCGGGGGCTGCCCGGCCTGCTCGACCCCGGGGCTCGGCGGGTGGCGGTGGTGACCCAGGCCGGCATCGGCCTCGACGTCGAGGTCGGCCGCGAGCACCGGGTGTTCACCATCGGCGACGGCGAGCGGGCCAAGACGCTGGCCACGGTGGAGGAGCTGTGCCGGGCCTGGTCGCAGTGGGGCCTGACCCGGGCCGACCAGGTGGTGGCCGTGGGCGGCGGCGTGGTGACCGACGTGGCGGGCTTCGCGGCCGCGGTCTACCACCGGGGCGTGGGCGTCGTCCACGTGTCGACCACGCTGCTCGGCATGGTCGACGCCGCCATCGGCGGCAAGACCGGGGTCAACCTGGCCGAGGGCAAGAACCTGGTCGGCGCCTTCTGGCAGCCGCGGGCGGTCGTGTGCGACACCGACGCCCTCGCCACCCTGCCCGAGCGCGAGCAGGCCAGCGGGCGGGGCGAGATGGCCAAGTACCACTTCCTGACCGGCGAGGACCTGCTGGCGCTGCCGCTGGCCGAGCGGATCGCCGCCTGCGTCCGCATCAAGGCCGCGGTGGTGGCCGCCGACGAGCGGGAGGACCCCCGGAGCCGGACCGGCCGGGCCACCCTCAACTACGGACACACCCTGGCCCACGCCCTGGAGAGCGCCGGCGGCTACGACCTGCGCCACGGCGAGGCCGTGGCGGTGGGCCTCGGCTTCGCGGCCGCCCTCGCCCGCGACCTGGGCCGCATCGGCGAGGGCCGGGTCGCCGAGCACCACCGCGTGCTCGACGCCTACGGGCTGTCGGCGGCGCTGCCGGCCGGGGCCGACCCCGACCGGCTGATCGAGCTCATGGCCCGGGACAAGAAGGCCGTGGCCGGGCTCACGTTCGTGCTCGACGGCCCCGACGGGGTCGAGGTCGTCCCCGGCGTCGACCCGGCCGACGTGGCCGCCTGCCTGGCCGGGCTCCAGGGCACGGCGTGACGCCCGACCGCCCGGTCGTGCTGCTGCTGCACGGCCCCAACCTGAACTTGCTGGGCGAGCGCGAGCCCGAGGTCTACGGCCGGGCCACGCTGGCCGACCACGTGGCCGCCGCCCGGGCCGCCGCCGACGAGGCCGGCCTGGCCCTGGAGGACCTCCAGTCCAACCACGAGGGCGACCTGGTCGAGGCGATCCAGGGCGCCCGGGGCCGGTGCGCGGCGATCGTGATCAACCCCGGCGCCCTGACCCACTACGCCTGGGCGCTCCACGACGCCCTCGCCGCCTTCGCGGGGCCGGTGGTCGAGCTGCACCTGTCGAACCCCCAGGCCCGGGAGGCGTGGCGCCACACGTCGGTGGTGGCCCCGGTGGCCACCGCCACCATCGCCGGCCTGGGCGGCCACGGCTATCCGCTGGCCATCGCCGCCGTGTCGCGCCTGCTCAGCGCCTCCTAGCCTGGGCCCGTGACCCTCGATCGCACGACGCTGCCGCCCATGGACGTCGCCGGGCGGGCCGACCGGCTGCGGGGCCTCCTCGCCGACGCCCGGGCGGAGGCCGGGGCCGACGCCCTGCTGGTGACCAACCTGACCAACATCCGCTACCTCACCGGCTTCACGGGCTCGGCCGCCGTGCTGCTGGTGGCCCCCGACCGCCTGGTGTTCGTGACCGACGGCCGCTACCGCGACCAGTCGGCCGACCAGCTGGCCGCCGCCGGCGTCCAGGCCGACATCGAGATCGGCCGCACCGGCGAGGCCCAGCGCGAGCACCTGGCCGCCGCGGCCAAGGGCCTCGACCGCCTGGCGCTCGAGGCCGAGGACGTGACCTGGGCCCAGCAGCAGCGCTACGCGGGGGAGTGGTTCCCCGACGCCGAGCTGGTCGCCACCTCCGGGCTGGTCGAGCAGCTCCGCATCGTCAAGGACGAGGGCGAGGTGGCCCGCATCACCGCGGCCTGCGCCATCGCCGACGAGGCCCTGGCCGTCGTGCGCCCCCGGCTGGGGGAGCGGGCGACCGAGGCCGAGATCGCGCTCGAGCTCGAGTGGCAGATGCGCCACCTCGGGGCCGAGGGCCCGTCGTTCGAGACGATCGTCGCCTCCGGCCCCAACGGGGCCCAGCCCCACCACCGGGCGGCCGACCGCCGCATCAGCGAGGGCGACCTGGTGGTCATCGACTTCGGGGCCCTGGTCGACGGCTACCACTCGGACATGACCCGCACAGTCGCGGTCGGCGGCCCCGACGCCACCCAGGCCCGCATGCTGGCGGTGGTGGCCGAGTCCCAGGCCGCCGGGGTGGCCACGGTGCGGGCCGGCGTCGAGGCCAGCGACGTCGACGCCGCCTGCCGGCGGGTCATCGACGAGGCCGGCTGGGGCGACGCGTTCCTGCACGGCACGGGCCACGGGGTCGGGCTCGACATCCACGAGCCGCCGAGGGTCTCCACCACCCCCACTGGTAAGCTGGCAGACGGCCACGTCGTCACCGTCGAG
>DATFRN010000382.1:0-5741 GCA_035263165.1 Acidimicrobiales bacterium
GTCATGGTGGCGACGCAGGTGGGCGTGGCGCCGGGCCCGAGGGGCAGGTCGGCCAGGCCATCAAGCGAGATCGCCACCTTCCTGTCGTCGCAGGTCAGCCCCGACCAGGCCCAGGTGCCGCCGGCGGGGTCCGGGGGCAGCGAGCCCTTCACGACGCCCAGGCGGTAGGTGTCGCTGGCCAGCGCGTCCGGCAGGCCGGTGACGTCGACCGGCGTGCCCTCGGCCGAGGTGGTGGCGGTGACCTCGGTGGGGGTCGCGGTGGGCAGGAGGTCCCGGGTCAGGGCCAGCCGGAACGGCCCGCCCGCCGCGCCTTGCGTGATCACCCGCAAGGTGAGCGACGGCGGCCCGGGGGCGGCCTGGGCGCCGGCGAGCGACTGGCGTCCCACCGACGCGCCCACCAGCAACACGACGAGCACGACGAGGACCCCGGCGCGGGCCCGCTTCCGGGGTGCGGCACCGAGATGGAGAGGGGAGTACCTCGTGCGCACCGTGCCTCCGCTTGGGGGACGGGCGACACGTTAGCGATGACATTCGTCACGTGCGTCACATTCCGTGGTATGCCACTACTTTGTGAGTCAATGCACAGAGAGGTAGCCAGTCACCTCACGTGGCTCGCCGGGCCAGCAGGAGGAACTCCGGGGTGGCGATCGTCGGGGTGGCGCGGGCGTAGGCGCCCGGGGTCACCGACCAGATCGCCTCCACCTCCAGCCCGGCGGCCGCCGCCAGCAGGCGCAGCTCGCGGGGCGTGAAGCACGTGGTCCACAGCTCGGCCGGGGTCGTGGCGCCGGCCTCGTCGCGGACCTCCGTGCGCTCGCGGTTGACGCCGGCCTCGGCGTCGAAGTCGTCGCTGTCCTCGAGCCACCGGACCTGGAAGTACGCCGAGAACGCCGACACCGCGGCCCGCCCGCCGGGCCGCAGGGCCCGGGCGATCCCGGCCAGCACGGCGCCGTCGCCGTCGAGCGGTGCTCCCGGTCCCCCGGCCAGCCCGAACGCCCCCTGGCACAGCGAGATGGCGGCGTCGAACTCGGCGTCGAAGGCCAGCGCCCGGGCGTCGCCCCGCACGAACGTGGCGCCCGGGGGTGCGTCCGCCGTCGCCAGGTCGACGAAGGTGCGGCTGATGTCGACGCCCACCACCTCCAGGCCCCGGCGGGCCAGGGCGTGGGCGTGGCGGCCGGGTCCGCAGCCGACGTCGAGCACCCGCATCCCCGGCGCCAGGCCGAGCGCCTCGACCAGGAACCCCACCTCCTGCTCGGTGCCCCGGGTGAACGAGTAGCGCAGGTAGGCGCCGCCCAGGTGGTCGGCGACGGGCTCGAACCAGTGGCCGGCCTCGGGCACGTCGGGCACCTCGGGCATGCGCGCGATCCTGGCACGCCCGGCCGGGCATGCTGGGCCCCATGGACATCGCCATCGCCGGCGGGCACGGCCAGATCGCCCTGCGGCTCGAACGGCTGCTGGCGGCGGCCGGCCACCGGTCCCGGGCCATCGTCCGCAACCCCGACCACGCCGCCGACGTGCGGGCGGCCGGGGCCGAGCCGGTCGTGCTCGACCTCGAGGAGATCGCCCACCTGGCCGAGCTCACCGAGGCCGTCCGGGGCGCGGACGCCGTCGTGTTCGCGGCCGGCGCCGGGCCGGGCAGCGGCCCCGAGCGCAAGCGCACGGTCGACTACGGCGCCGCGGTCAAGCTGCTGGCCGCGGCCCAGGCCGCCGGCGTCGGCCGCTACCTGATGGTCTCGACGCTGGGCGCCGACCGGCCCGACGAGCGCCCTGCGGCCATGCGCCCGTACTTCGAGGCCAAGGCCGAGGCCGAGGAGGCGCTGCGGGCCGGCCCGGTGGCGTGGACGATCGTGCGCCCCGGCTCGCTGACCGACGACCCCGGCACCGGCCGGGTGAGGTTGGTCGACCGGCTCGACGGCTGGGGCTCGGTCCCCCGCGACGACGTGGCCGCGGTGCTGGCGGCCCTGCTGGCCGCGGGCGGCACCGCCGGGGCGGGCCGGACGCTGGAGCTGGTCGGCGGCGACACCCCGATCGCCGACGCGGTGGACGCGCTCGGCTGAGAGGCTGCGCCGAGAGGCGTCGACGTGGCCCGAGCGGCCCGCTGCGCGCCAGCATGAGCGGGATACACAGACCGCGGTGGCAGGGAGAAGGCGACCGATAGGCGCACGTGCTGGGGCTCAGCCCTTGGCGTCGGCCCAGGTCGGCCCGAAGGCCAGGTTGACCTCCAGGGGCACGCTCAGCTCGACCGCCCCGGCCATGGCCTCGACGACCAGGTCGGCGGCCGCGTCCCGCTCGGCCGGCGGCACGTCCAGCAGCACCTCGTCGTGCACCTGGAGGATGAGCCGGCTGGCCCGCTGCGCCTCCTCCAGCGCGGTCTCGATGCGCACCAGCGCCACCTTGAAGATGTCGGCGGCCAGGCCCTGGATGCCGGCGTTCATGGCCTGGCGCTCGCCCGCCTGGCGGATGCGGAAGTTGGGCGACGACAGCTCGGGGATCTGCCGGCGCCGGCCGAACAGCGTCTCGGTGTAGCCCCGCTGGCGGGCCTCGGCCACGGTGCGGTCCATGTAGTCGCGCACGGCGGGGAAGGCCTCGAAGTAGGCGGCCAGGATGAGCGCCGCCTCCTCGGTGGGGATGTTCAGCCGCTGCCCGAGGCCGTAGGCCTCCATGCCGTAGGCCAGGCCGTAGCTGACCATCTTGGCCTTCGACCGCTGCTCGATGGTCACGTCGCCCGGCTCGACGCTGAACACGCGCGAGGCGGTCTCGGTGTGGATGTCGCGGTGGGCGGTGAAGCTGGCGATCAACCCCGGGTCCTGGGCCAGGTGGGCGATGCAGCGCAGCTCGATCTGGTTGTAGTCCGCCACCAGCAGCTCGCAGCCCGGGGCGGGCACGAACGCCCGCCGGAACTCGCGGCCCACCTCGGTGCGCACGGGGATGTTGTGCAGGTTGGGCTGGTCGGACGACAGCCGGCCCGTGCGGGCCACGGTCTGGTTGAAGGTGGCGTGGATGCGGCCGTCGGACGCCACCTCGGCCAGCAGCCCGTCGCCGTAGGTCGAGCGCAGCTTCTCGACCTCGCGGTAGGCCAGCAGGTGGTCGACCACCGGGTGCTGGCCGGCCAGCTTCTCCAGCGACGAGGCGTCGGTGGAGTAGCCGGTCTTGGTCTTCTTCTGCGGGGTGAGGCCCAGCTTGTCGAACAGGATCTCGCGCAGCTGGGGCGTGGAGTTGACGTTGAACTCGCCGACCCCCGCCGCCTCCCAGATCAGCCGGCGCTGGTGCTCGACCTCGGCGGTGAGCCGGTCGCGCAGGCCCTTGAGCTCGACCGCGTCGACGCCCACGCCCACGTGCTCCATGCGGGCCAGCACCCGGACCAGCGGCACCTCGATCTCGTCGTTGAGGCCCCGGAGCGCCTGGTCGTCGAGCGCCCGGGTCAGCGGCTCGACCAGCCGGTCGACCGCCAGCGCGTACCGGGCGGTGCGCAGCGCCGGGCTGACCCCCGAGCCGTCCAGGTCGAGCTGGCCCTCGGCGGCGGCGCCGTCGGCCGGCAGCTCGGCGCCGGCGTAGCGGCGCAGCACCTCGTCGAGCAGGTAGCGCGACTCGGCCGGGTCGAGCAGGTAGGCGGCGATGGCGGTGTCGAGCGCCAGGCAGCGCACGTCGACGCCGGCGTCGAGCAGCGAGCGCATGACGGCCTTGGCCTGGTGGGCGGCCACGGGCCGGCCGCCGTCGGCGGGGAGGGCCACCAGCCGCTCCAGCGCGGCGTGGACCCCGGGGTCGCCGAGCAGCTCGCCGGGCAGCCAGGCCACCTCGCCGGCGGCGGGGTCGGTCACGAAGGCCAGGCCCTCCAGCGGGGCGCGGCCCTCGCCCCCGGCCCACGCCGCGGCCAGCGCCAGCGGCGCGCCGTCGCCCGCGGTGCGGAGGGCGTCGAGCGCGGCGGCGGCCTCGGCGGCCTCGCCCAGCTCGCCGACCTCGGCCTCGAGCACCTCGGCCGGGGCGCCGCCGAGGCCCAGGTCCTCGCCCACCGCCTCGGTCAGCCGCTCGGCCAGGCTGTGGAACTCGAGGAAGTCGAACAGCCGCCGCACCTCGTCGACGTCGGCCGGCCGGCGGTCCAGCTCGTCGACGGTGACGCCGAGGGGGGCGTCGAGGATCAGGCGCATCATCTCCTCGTTGAGCCGCACCTGGTCCTCGTGCTCGGTCAGGTTGGCCCGCAGCTTGGGCGACTGCTCGTCGAGGTGCTCGAAGACGCCGTCGAGGCCGCCGTAGGCGTTGATCAGCTTGGCCGCCGTCTTCTCCCCCACCCCGGGCACGCCGGGCAGGTTGTCGGACGTGTCGCCCCGCAGCGCCGCGTACTGGCGGTAGAGCCGGGGCGGGACCCCGGTGCGCTCCTCGATGCCGGCCTCGTCGTAGAGCACGTAGTCGGACACGCCCCGCCGGTTGTAGAGCACCTTGACGTGGGGGTCCTCGACCAGCTGGTACACGTCGCGGTCGCCGGTCACGACGATGGCGTCCAGCCCGGCGTCGCGGGCCTGGGTGGCCAGGGTGGCCACGATGTCGTCGGCCTCGTAGCCGGGCAGCTCCAGCAGCCGGATGCCGAGGACCTCGATGACCTCGCGGACCAGCCCGATCTGCTGGCGGAGGATGTCGGGCGCCGTCGCCCGCCCGGCCTTGTAGGTGGGCACCCGCTCGTGACGGAAGGTGGGCTCGGGCCGGTCGAAGGCCACCGCCATGCGCCGGTGCCCGTGGTCGCGCATGAGGTTGATCAGCATCGACGTGAAGCCGAAGACCGCGTTGGTGACCTGGCCCGACGCGGTGGTCAGGTCGGTGGGCAGGGCGAAGAAGGCGCGGTAGGTGAGCGAGTTGCCGTCGATGAGCAGCAGCGGGTCGCCGGCCACGTCCCCGGCCGTCACTCGCCCGGCTTGATCTCGCCGTCGATGATGCGCCGGGAGATCTCGCGCATCGTGACCCGCTCGGACATGGCGCGGCGCTGGATGAAGCTGAACGCGGTGTTCTCGTTCATGCCGAACTCGTCCATGAGCTTGCCCTTGGCCCGGTCGACGACCTTGCGGGTCTCGAGCTGCTCCTCGAGGCTGGCGGTCTGGTCGGCCAGGGCCTTGATCTCCTTGAACCGGCCGAGGGCCACCTCGACCGCGGGGACAAGCTCGCTGCGCTCGAACGGCTTGACCAGGTAGGCGAGGGCGCCGGCGTCGCGGGCCTGCTCGATCAGGTCGCGCTGGCTGAAGGCGGTGAGGATGAGCACGGCGGCGCGGCGCTCGCCCGCGATCTCGCGGGCGGCGGCCAGGCCGTCGAGACCCGGCATCTTGATGTCGAGGATGGCGAGGTCGGGCTCGAGCTCGCGCACGAGCTTCACGGCCTCGTCGCCCCTGCCGGTCTCGCCGACGACCTCGTAGCCCTCCTCTTCGAGGGTCTCCTTGAGGTCGAGGCGGATGATGGCCTCGTCCTCGGCGATGACGACGCGGGTAGCCAAGGGTGGTCCTTTCGCTGGGATGATCGTTCTAGCGCGCCCGGGACTCGGCCAGGAGCCGATCGAGCAGCTCGTCCTGGTGGCGTTCCAGCCGGGCGATCTCCTCCTGGACCTTGGCCTGGTGGCGGCGCATCGCCTCGGCGTGGCGCTCGGTGTGGCGGCGGTCGTCGTCGGCGATCGGTGTCTCGGACACCAGCGAGCGCAGGCGCGCGTCGTCCGCCGCATCGGCGAGGTGCGCGAGCTGCTCGTTGCTGACCGCCAGCTCGCCGCGCAG